>JBHJJI010000364.1:0-26940 GCA_050042805.1 Leptolyngbyaceae cyanobacterium | reverse complement strand
AACGCTCCGGCTAAAGGCCGTCATGCGGTTAAGTAGAGGGCTGCGCTCTCCCAAACTGTGTTTGAGCTTGGTTGCAAAACTGCTGGCCCCGACCAGCATGTAGATCACGATAAATAGCGTCAGGCCGACATTGCCCAAGGTGCCGATCAGCCCCGTGAGCACCGATAACACAAACTGAATTAAGCGCGACGGCCGCAGGATTTCCAGATTCAAGATGTCAGCGCTTTCTAGCCCGTGACGGGCTAGCCAAAGTTCGGTCTGGGTGAGTTGGTCTTCTAACAAGCTGCGATATGCGGGGACGGAGTCGGTGAGCTGAGCCACCGAAGCAATCAAAAAGATGATCAGCAGCAGCCCCGTGGCGATCACGCCCAAAATCACGATCAAGTTGGCTAACCAGGTGGGCACTCGGCGGGCCCGCATCCACTGCACCAGGGGTGAGGTCACCAGCACGATAAATAGGGACAATAGCACCGGGCTGAGCAGTTCTGAAGCTGCTTTGAGACCTGCCACAATAATTATGAAGGCTGCGATCGCCACTAGGGGCGGTACGATGCTTGATTGGTCACGCCCCGTCATCATATTTTCTCTGCGCACAACTAAACTGCTCGCATTATGCCAGCAATCTTGCCCTTGACCCGGCGGATAGACGCGACCACGGGGCCACGCTAGGGGCAAGCCGTAGACACGGACGGCGTGGCGTCTTCGCGCCAGTGACAATTGTCTGGGGTGAGGGTAATCAGGTCTTCAATATTGCGCTGCATGGTTTGACAAATGGCCTCAAGGGGCAAATCGTTGGGATCGCAGCCAAACGGATTTTCGATCTCAATGCCAATGGCTTCAATGCCAAACACGGTGAAGCTGATGAGGCCGACGGCGAGGGCCGTCCAGTCCTGCAGTGCACTCACCATTTGAAAGGGTAAGGCCAAGCAATAGAGCAGCAGCAACTGCTTGAGATGAATCGCATAGGCCAAGGGAATCGGTGTCTTGACGATGCGCTCACAGCCGCCTAAAACATCGACCATAATATCGACCTGTGCGAGCATGGCTGAGAGCTGATAGGCATTCAGCCGCCCCTGGTTAAAGCACCTCTGTAGATAATCGGCTAGCCAAAAGGCAATCTCTAAGGGCGGGTGATGCATGGTTTGCAGCTTGGCTAACTGCGGCGAGGTGACCAATGTCGCCATCTCGGTCGTGACTAACGGGGCGCTGCGCAGTTGCTGTTTAGTGGCGCGGGCGAAGGCCACGAGCAGGCGCAACTGCTGGATTTTTTCCTCGTGATCGCGGGCCTCATGCTCATGCACGGCAACCCACATCTGCCGCGCCAGATTGCGACTTGTATTGACCAACGCGCCCCAGAGTTTGCGCCCTTCCCAAAACCGCTCATAGGCCGTGTTGGTGCGAAAGACCAGCAGCAGCCCAAGCACGATACTGGGAACGATGCTGCTGAGGGACTGCAGAGAAACGGGCAGGCCCCAGCGGTATAGCAGGGAAATCAAGAGGCCGAATCCGGCACAGAGCAGGGTACGGGGCAACACCGCAGGCACCACTGACCCTTGCCAGCGAAAAAGCAGACGAAACCAATGGTGCTGGGGGTATGAGCTGGGGGAGAGAGCATCCAGTTGCGATCGCACCGCAAACCTCCTCGAAAAATCTCTGGCAACACTATGACACATTGACTTGAGGCCTTTGGCCGCGACCCCGACCAACCGCTGAGGGCCGGGCGCTACCGCTCGGTCCCGGCGGGGCGGGCCGCTTCCTGCTCAAATCGCCGGGCGCGATCTAAATTGTTTTGCGCGATTTTGTCGGCGGGGCATAGGGTCAGGCAGTGCTGGAATTTGGGAATGGCTTTGGCATAGCGCCGTTGGTAAAAATCTGCCAAGCCATTTTCGAACTCGGTGCGGCTCTTCAGCTTGGCGCTGCGGATGGCCGGCGGATCTGGTTCAAAGACCTCATACACACTTACGAAGGTGACTTTGCCCTTGACCTGCACGCGATCGATCACGCGCATCGCGTAGGCGTTGGAGTCGCTCAGCTGCAAAAAGGTGTGGTGCGAAATCAGCAAGTAGCGCTGTAGATGCGAGTCATACGCTCAATGCGGGCGGCCACGTTGACCGTATCGCTAATCACGGTACTATCCATCCGATTCCGACCGCCGACGGTGCCCAGCATAACGGCCCCAGTGTTGATGCCGATGCCGATTTCGATCGGCGACTTGTGGTAACCCAACCGCTCTTGGTTGTACTGGTGGAGCCGCTGCAGCATCGCAATGCTGGCCTGCAGCGCATCGTCAGCACTGCGGCTAAACAGCGCCATAATTGCATCACCGATGTATTTATCAATAAAGCCGTTGTGCTCGGCGATCGCGGGTTCCATGCGCGACAGAAACGCATTGAGGAATTTGAAGTTGTCTTTGGGCGTCATTTGCTCTGACAGCGTCGTGAAGTCGCGAATATCGGCAAATAGTACCGACATATGTTGCTGGGCTTGGTCACCGAGGTCAACATCGACAATGCTTTCGCGGTTGAGGAAGTGCAGAAATTGGCGCGGCACGAAGCGGCCATAGGCCTGGTTGATTTTGGATAGATACAGATGCGTTTTGAGGCGGGCCAGCAGTTCGCTTTTGGAGATGGGTTTCGTCAAATAATCATTGGCCCCAGCGGCGAGCCCTTCGACCAGATCCCCTACCTGGTTTTTGGCCGTCAGCATCACAATGGGCAATTTATAGGCCGGATGCCTCTCTCTCAGCTTGCGGCACACTTCAAAGCCGGTCATGCGCGGCATCATCACGTCCAGCAAAATCACGTCGGGTTGCATACCCGCATCTAACAGGGCCAAGGCCTCTAGGCCATCCGCCGCCTCCACTACCTGGTAGTTTTTGACGGCCAGGTGGTTCATGATCACCTGCCGATTGATCGGTTCATCATCGACCACTAAAATCTGATGCTGTCGTCGGGCCAGGGCGATGACGTCAGCGTCTTCGGGCTGATCGGCGTCTAGGGGCTCTCGGGAATCGACGGTTTGGGGCAGCACCGTTTGGACGGGCCAGTGCCAGTCGAGAGGGGCGGGCGGCATAGAGGCGTCTAGCGAGCCGGAGCTAGCGGCGTGATCGCCGGTAGGCAAAACCACGGGCAGCGCGATCGGTAACGTAAAGGTAAACTGCGAGCCCACCCCGATCGTCGAGAGCACCTGGAGCGTGCCGCCCTGGAGTTCGACCAACTTCCGAGAAACCGCGAGCCCGATACCCATGCCGCCATAGATGCGAGCGGTTGAGCCATCGGCTTGTTCAAACGGCTCAAAAATTTGTTCGAGCTTCTCTTCGGGAATGCCAATGCCGGTATCCGAAACCGTGATGGCCAAATAGTGGGAGGCCGACTCTGAGGGCGGCGACTCGTCGATAGCGGAGCCCCGCTGGAAAACTGCCGGCGCGATCGCGACACCGTTGGTGACGGCCCCGTTGACAGCCGGTGCAGCCACCAACGGGATCGCGGGCCGACAGCAGCTCGTCGGCAACTGTGACTGCTGCAAAAACGGGCAGACATCCGACTGCTGAATGATTTGGGCCGAGATGCCCACCATGCCATGGTCGGTAAATTTCACGGCATTGCCCACGAGATTATGCAGAATCTGCTGCAGCCGATTTTCATCGGCTAACACTGGGGGTAGCTGGGGCGAAACCGCGTTGACGAGCTGCACGTCTTTATGTTTGGCGAGGGGGCGGGTCAACGTCAGCACGATATCGGCAGCTTCGCGAGCGCCCACGGGCCGAGGCAAAATTTCGACATGGTCCTGCTGCAGCTGTGAAAAATCGAGAATGTCATCGACCAGTGCGGCCAACCGCCGACCGCTGGCCACAATCATGGCCAGGTTGCCTTTGGTCTGCCAGGTCTGCGGCCCGCTGGCCCCATCAATCAGCGATTCGGCGAGCCCAATGATGCCGTTGAGGGGTGTTCTGAGTTCGTGGGAGGTTTTGGCGAGAAATTCATCTTTGAGGCGATCAATGCGCTGCAGTTCTTCATTATGTTCTTCGAGTTGAGTGAAGGACTGCTGCAGCTGCTTGGCCATGCTCTCAAAGGCGTGAGACAGCTCCGACAGTTCTGCGAACCGACCATCCGGCAGGGGGTAATCCCAGGTGCCGACGGCAAGCTTTTGAGCCGCTGCGCTCAGGCGGTGAATGGGTTGGGCCACCCAGCGCGCGGTCACCCCGGCAATAAGGCTGGCCACGATCAGTGAAATGAGGCACAAAATCAGCGTGTTGCGGGTGTTTTCAGCGATTTGCCCTTTAAAGTCAGATTCGGGAATCGTGGTCACGATCAGCCAGTCGAGCCCACGACCATCACGGAAGGGGACTAGGTGCACGAGCTGGGCTTCGCCGTTGAGGTCAAAGGTGAACTGTTCGGCAGAATTGACCTGTTCTAGGCTGCCGAACCGCTGAAATAGATGCTGCGCGGTTTCTTGAATGATCGGTTCTTTACTCGCGATCGCCTGCAGGCGAGTTTGCTCACCGTCATCGAGGGTGATAAACGGCGGTTCGGCGGACGACGTGCCGACGATCGCGCCCGTGCGCTCAATAATAAAAGCCTGACCATTAGCACTGAGGTTCAGCGTGCGCAGATAGCCACTGATCTGCTCTAGCGTCAAATCGAGGGCGAGCACCGCCTGCAACTTGCCATGTTCGCCGTAGACCGGCGCAGCCAACGTGATGCCGAGCGCCGGATAGTCGCGGGAGGCAAACTCATAAATCGGACTCCAGCTCGCATGGCGATTTTCGACCACGGCCTGATACCAGGGACGTACGCGGGGATCGTAGATTTGTGAACCAATGGCTTCACGGCGTTCGCCCGTGTCACTTAACCGATAAGTGATGCGCTTAGGGGCCGTCTCGGCGGTCACTTCCCACAGCACGGTTTGACCGTTATTGCGTTCTTGAATGCCTAAAAAGCTCCCGTCTGGATAGCCTAAATAAATGCTGCTGACCCCGTCAGAGGCCCGAATCTGATGCCAAAAATGCCGCGCAATCAGTGGGTGATCGCCCAGCGGCACGTCGCCATAAAACAGGTTGCTACGGCTATTGCGCTGCATTAAGTTGGGCTGCAGCAGATAGGTTTGCAGATGCCCACGAATACTGCCGATGCTTTTTTCACTGAGCTGAACAGCTAGCTCATCAATGGCTTTTTGCCCATTGCGCCACGACAGCGCGGTGGTGAGGCCAACGGCAGCCGTAATCTGCAGCACAAAAGAAACCACCAACACCATTCGGAGAGGGAGCTTTTGGGCGCGGGCAAGGACTGAGCGGTCGGGGGGCTGGGGAAACATCCTGAGACTGCGATCGCGTAAAAAACCAAAACCGGATTAAAGCCAGATGCAAGCATCGCCTGCGGGGGACAAGCGCCGTTGACGAGCGGTCGAGAACGGGTCTTTGGGGTGACACAACGGATTTCACGCTACCTGCACCTGACCCGTTTGAGGCAACTGAGGCCCCAATAGATAGGCAATTATGGGTGAAGGTATTGTCCCTTTTCATTATTTATCCCGAACTATCAGGGAATCTTCGGTGAAGGGCCGATTAAGTTTCTGTATATTCCCGGTCGTGGGTCAGAGATTCTATACTGATCGCAGGAGTGATCCGGGTTAGGGTCGCTGTTCTTCTGTTTAATTTTGGCCAGCCTTGATTCAATCTGAAACGCTTTCCCTGCTGGAGTGGTCTCGCCTTTGTCAGCATTTGTCTACATTTGCGGCGACAAAGTTAGGAGCGATCGCCGCACGACAGCTGACCTTGCCTGCCACCCGAGCCGAAAGCGAGCGATTACTGGCGGAGACCCAAGAAGCCGCGCAGATCGAGCAAACCCCTCCCGGCTTGAAATTTGCGGGCGTTCAAGATATTGGTGAGGCGCTAGCGCGCGCCCAGCGGCAGGGCATGCTGCTGGGGGAAGACCTGCTCAACATTGCCACGACCCTAGCGGGCGCCCGTCAACTGCGCCGCACTATCGACAGTTTTGAAGACGGCGAACTGCCCGTCTTGACGATGCTCGTATCGACGCTGCGCACCTATCCCGAGCTAGAACAGGACATTCACTATTGCATCGACGATCGCGGCAAGGTCGCCGATCGCGCCACCCCAAAACTCGGCGATATTCGCCAGCGGTTGAAATCACAGCGCAGCGAAATCTATCAAAAGCTCAACCATATTTTGCAGCAGCAAAGTAACGCCATTCAAGAAGCGGTGATTACGCAACGGGGCGATCGCTTTGTGATTCCCGTCAAAGCGCCGCAAAAGGACGCGATCGGCGGCATTGTGCACGATGCTTCAACCAGCGGTGCCACCCTCTATATCGAACCGCATAGCGTCGTGCCGATGGGCAATCGCCTGCGCCAACTGCAGCGCCAAGAGCAGGTCGAAGAAGAGGCGGTGTGTCGGGCGCTGACGGCAAAAGTGGCTGAAGTCGCGATCGATCTAGAAGATCTGTTGCACATCATGACCGTGCTCGATCTCGCCACCGCTCGCGCCCGCTATGGTTATTGGCTGGGCGCTAACCCACCGCGATTTGTGCCCCCAACCGAGCAAACGACGCTGCGACAGCTCCGCCATCCCCTCTTGGTGTGGCAGCAGCAGCATGAAGTGGGCAGCGCCGTCGTGCCCATCGATGTGCTGGTGAATCCGCGCACGCGGGTGGTGGCGATCACCGGCCCCAATACCGGCGGCAAAACAGTGACCCTCAAAACCTTGGGGTTGGCGGCGGTGATGGCCCGGGCTGGGTTATTTATTCCCGCCAAAGAACCGGTAGAGATTCCCTGGTTTGAGCAGGTTTTGGCTGATATTGGCGACGAGCAGTCGATTGAGCAAAGCCTGTCTACCTTTTCTGGGCACATCAAACGCATTGGTCGCATCCTGGCGGCGATTCATCCAGAGACTGCGGATCAGCCATCGTCTAACCAGGAAAGTTCCACCACCGCGATCGCGCCGCCGATACCCACCCCAGCCTCGTCTACCAGTCACTCCGATGAGGAGACAGACAGGAGTCCTAACGAGACGCCAGACGAGGAGACCAATGCCCTGGACTCAGAGAGGCCGCAACCGTCAGTCGCGATAGGCTCAGCAGCGATATCAGGAACCGAGGAGACTCAGTCCGCCAGCCCCCTAGCGAATGCGCTGGTGCTGTTAGACGAAGTGGGCGCGGGCACCGACCCGTCGGAAGGGAGTGCGATCGCGATTGCCCTGCTGCGACACTTTGCCGATCACGTGCGATTCACCGTGGCCACGACCCACTATGGCGAGCTGAAAGCGCTGAAATATGAGGACGACCGATTTGAAAACGCGTCGGTTGAGTTTGATGATGTCAGCTTGTCACCCACCTATCGCTTGCTGTGGGGCATTCCGGGCCGTTCCAATGCGCTGACGATCGCCCGCCGATTGGGACTGGAGGGGGCGATCGTCGATGCGGCGCAAAATCACATTGGCTTGAGCAGCCAGCAAGACGTCAACCAGGTCATTGCCGGTCTGGAAGCTCAGCGCCGCGAACAAGAGCAAAAGGCTGAGGCAGCGGCGCGACTGCTGGCCGAGACCGAAAAGCTGCACCGGGAAGTATCGCGCAAGGCCACCTTCCTCAGAGACCGCGAGCGGGAATTGCAACAGCAGCAAACCCAAGCCGTGGAAGCCGAAGTCGCTCGTGCTCGGCAGGAAATTGCTCAGGTGATTCGGCGTTTGCAAAAGGGGGACGCGACGGCTCAGGAGGCGCAAAAGGCGACGGCTGCGGTCAACCAGATTGCCCAAAAACATCAGCCCAAGCCCGTCGTGCCAAAGACCCCGCCGGGGTTTAAGCCGCAGCTGGGCGATCGCGTTCGCATCCCCAGTTTGGGCCAGACCGCCGAAGTGCTGGGGGAGCCGGATGCCGATGGCAAGCTCATGGTGCGCTTTGGCTTGATGAAAATGACGGTGGGCTTAGAAGATATTGAGTCCTTGAACGGCGAAAAAGCGGCGTTGCCGCCCAAAGTCACGGCACCGCCACCGCCCTCAACGCCACCGCCTGCCCCAGCAGTGCGGACGTCGAAAAATACCTTCGATCTGCGCGGCATGCGGGTGGTGGAGGCCGAGGGCAGGTTAGACGATGCGATCGCCCGCGCCAACGGCCCGATTTGGATTATTCATGGCCACGGCACGGGCAAGCTGCGGCGCGGCGTCCAAGAATATCTCAAACATCATCCCCAGATCAAAAAGTTTGAAGCGGCGGAGCAAGCGGACGGCGGTACTGGCGTGACCGTGGCCTATCTGTAGCTCAAGTCAGATCACGGATGTGGCAATGCCCCCTGATGCGATCGCGACATTCCCTATCATAAAAATTGGCTGGGTCAGATCCCCGGTTTCTTGGCGAGATTTAAACCTTCTGGATTAACTCACAGAAACCGGGGATCTTGCATATCCGCATTCTGCCACTGGTATAGCAGAATGCGGAATGAAGAAGTCGGAAGTCGGAATTGAAAAGCCTATTTGATGGTGATTGCAGGCATTGGGGATGACCTGATCAAATTGCGGCGTGCTATATAGCAGAATTCGGAGTGCTGAGTTCGGAATACCCTTCGGGAAGGGCCAGCCCTACGGAATTGAAAGGTTTGTCAGATGGCGATTACAGCTATCTGGAATGACTTGACCAAACTGCGGATTGCTATAGCTTACGGCATCGGAGTCGAGGGGGGCTGGAGAACCTTCGGGCGATCGCGCTTGCCCGGTAATCGCCCGGCGCGATTGTCACGGGTGCCGTGTAGCAGCGTATAAAAGCAGGGAATCAGGAATAGCGTCAGCAGCGTCGCCAGGGAAAGGCCCGAAAAGACGACGATGCCCATGGGCTGCAAAAATTCTGACCCGTCGCCGATGCCCAGGGCCAGCGGCAGCAACCCCAACACCGTCGTCACCGTCGTCATCAAAATCGGGCGCAAGCGCTGAGGGGCCGCCTGGAGTACGGCAGTGGCGCGATCGCAGTCCGTTTCGGCATAGATCTGGTTCGCTAGCTCCACCAAAATGATGGCATTGTTGACCACGATGCCCACCAGCAGCACCACGCCAACAATCACCGTGGCCCCGATCGCCGTTTGGGTGACAAACAGGCCAAAAATACCGCCTGCCAGGGCCAGGGGCACCGTCAACATAATCACCAGCGGATCGATCAGCGAGTTGTACTGCACCGCCATGACGGTAAACACCAAGAACGTGGCCAGTCCGCCCAGAGTAAGGAGCGATCCTTGAATCGCCTGATTGGCCTCGGCATTAGCGCTGGGGAGTACGGAAACGCCCTCAGGTAAGTCGATCGCCGCCAAAATTTGCGTCATCTCCTCCAGCGCGTCGCCCAGCACGGCCCCTTCAGAGAGACGACCGGCGATGATAAACACCTGACGCTGATTGATGCGCTGAATTTCACCGGGGGCACGACCAGGCTCTACCGTCGCGACATCGCCCAGCCGCACCGCCTGCCCCCCCGCCGTATACAGGGGTAACTGGCGCAGCTGGGCCGGGGTCTCGATCGCGGCATTAGGCAGCTGCACGCGCACGTCTACGAGGCGATCACCCCGCTGCAGCTGGGTCGGCACGGCCCCATCAATCAGCGTCTGCACCGTCTCGCCAATGAGCTGCGCCGAGAGCCCCAAATCATCGGCCCGGGACCAGTCGGGACGAATCTGCGTTTCCGGCTGGGGCGGATCGGCATCGGGGCTGTAGCGGGCTAAGGTGGCCTGCTCATCCAACGCGGCAAGCACTTGCTGACCCGCCTGTTGCAGGGCTTCACTGTCGGCACTTTGCAGAATGATGTCCACGTCGGCTCCGCGCACGGGCGAATTACTCAAAATTAAGCCGCGCACCGACTCGGGCGAGACCCGCAGGCGAATATCCACCAGATTGAGCGACTGCAGCGCCCCGTTGACCCGACCGACAAAGCTTTCCACTGAGGTACCGGGCTTCAAGGTGACGGTGCTGGTGCCGCGCAGGGCGTTGGCGCTGGTGATGCTGGCAAACAAAAAGCCCCCTGAGGTGGTGAAAACGTACTCCGTTTCCGGTTGCGCCAGCAGCACTTCATCCACCGCCGCCATTACTTTGCGGTTGTCGGCCAGCGGCGTACCGGGGGGAAACTGCGCCCGCAAACTCGCCTGGCCGGTATCGATGCGCGGCAAAATCTCTTGGGGAATGCGGCTCAACATCAAAAAGCTGCTGCCACCCAATAGGACAACGGCGATCGCGATCGTCCACAGTCGCCGCTGCAGCACCCGACCCAACAGTCGCTGATATTGCCGGGTCAACCCCTTCAGCCGCAGATCAAACTGCTGCATCAGTGGGACGGTTTGCAGGCCGCTGGACCCCGGCAGGGCTAACAACCGCGCCGCCAGGGTCGGGACGATGGTGAGAGCGATCAGCAAGGACGCCGCCACTGCAAAGCTGATGGTCAAAATCAGCTCGTTAAAAATTAGCGAAATCAAGCCGCCAATCAGCAAAAACGGTAGCACGGCCACCAGGTTGGTGCTGGTGGCAGCCAGCAGAGCTGATTCCAACTGCTGACTACTCTGCTCGGCCTGGGTCATCATCTCATCAGATAGCGACGGCGGGGGAGCGCTGTGAGAACTGTTGCCATTGCCATTGCCATTGCCGTTACCCTGGCTCGCTCGCTGCCGGGTCAGCGCCTCAGCCCCTTGGGCAATATTTTCCAGCATGACGATGGAGTTATCGACCACGATGCCCACGCCGAGGGCTAATCCGCCCAGGCTAAACACGTTAAGCGACAGGCCAAACACGCCGATGAGAATGATCGCCGTCAGCGCCGCAAGGGGAATCGCCAGCACAATGATCAGGGTTTGCCGTAGCGACCCGAGGAAAAAGAACACTGCGATCGCCGCCAATGAAGCGCCCGTCATGCCAGCCACGGCGACGTTGCGAATGGAATTTTGGATGAACACCGACTCATCCAGCGTCACGTTCATCACCACGTCTGCTGGAAAGAGGCCCGCTGCTTCCAGCGCCGCCAATCGCTGGGTGACGACGTTGACCACCGCGACGGTATTGGCGTCGGGCTGCTTTTGCACGCTCACCTTGACCGCCGGCGCTTGGTTTAGCGAGACATAAATGCGCTGCTCTTCGGTGCCGTCGACCACCTCGGCAAAGTTGCGCAGGTAGACCTGTTGCGGGGCCTCGGCGTCCCCCACTTCACACTGCAGGTTGCGAATCTCGTCGGCATCGCCAAAGCGCCCGACCACCCGCGTCAGCGTTTCGGCTTCGTCGCCGCGAATACGCCCCCCTGAGGTATCTTGATTGCGCGCTTCCAGCGCCGCCAGCACATCGACCAGTCCTAACCCCAACGCCTGCAAGCGATTGGGGTCGATATTGACCTGCACCTCTTCTTGCAGACCGCCTGACACATCGACGCTGGCCACACCAGGCAGGGTGTTGAGTTCCCGCGCCAGCTCTTCATCGGCAAAAATTCTCAAGGCGCTATCGGGCAGCGACTCCGAGGTGAGCGCCATTTCATACACGGGTAACTGAGACGGGTCAAACTTAAACAGGCGGGGCTCACCGACGGTATCAGGCAGATCGTCGCGGGTGCGGTTGAGGGGGGCGGTGTCATCGTTCAGCGCCTGGTTGATATCGCCCCCCGGTTCAAAAAACAGGTCAACGCTGATCCGTCCCTCGCGCGTCTGCGAATAGATCTGCACCACCCCTTCCGTCGCGGCCAGTCCCTGTTCGAGGGGACGGGTGATTTCGTCCACCGCCACCTCGGGGGAAACACCCGGTGCATCTAACCGCAACCCAATGCGGGGATAGGTAATGGAGGGCAGCAAATCGACCGGCAGCCGGGTGATAAAAAATAACCCCATGACAATGACGGCGATCGCCAGCATCAGTACGCCAATGTGACGACGAATGGCAACGGTGGTAATGCTGGGGGAGGAGGGGGGCATGGAGAAGGGGGAGTAGAGGGTGGGAAGTGGAGGGTAGGGAGTAGAGGGTAGAGGGTGGGGGAGAAAGAGTTTTGAGTTCGGAGTTCGGAGTTTTGAGTTCGGAGTTTTGGCTTCCTAATTCCGCATTCCGAACTCCGAATTCCTAATTGGTCTCAGCATCGGTTTCTGACAAGATGCTCAGCCGCACGGTTTGGCCATCACTGAGTTCGCCGCTGCTGCGAACGATGTAGGTTTCGCCGGGTTGCAGGCCGGATAGGACTTCGATACGGTTGTCGGTGGTTTGTCCGAGTTCGAGGGGGCGGGCCTGAACGGTGCCAGTTTCACCATCGGTTGTCTCAACCACAAACACCGTGGGCGGTTCAGCGCTGGCGGCCAGTTCTAGAGCCGCTGGGGGAATGGCGACGCGATCGCCCTCGGTCGCGGGCAGGGAAACTCGGGCAAGCAGACCGCTGCTGACCCGTTCGTTGGCATTATCGACAGTGATTTCGACGGGCACTAAGCGAGAGGTGGCATCGGCGGCGGGGGCAATGCGGGTGATGCGCCCCGCCAGTTGATCCGCCGGAAAGGCGTCGAGGCGAACGGTCACCGGCTGACCGACGGACACCTGAGCCAGGTCGCGATCGGACACGTCAATGGTCACTTTGAGGCGGCTGAGGTCGCCGATTTGCATCAGTTCGTCGCCGGATTCGGCATAGTCACCGGGTTCCACCAACCGCTCAATCACCACACCGGACAGCGGCGATCGCACCACAGCATAGGACAGGCGCTCTTGAGTTTGATCCACGACGGCTTGCTGAGCCGCTACGCGTCCCTCGGCAGCGCTGACGGCGGCTTGGCGAGTGCGAATTTGTTCGGCAGCGGACTGCAATACTTGCTGCCCGGTCTGCACAGTCAGTTGAGCTTGTTCGGCGGTTTGGACTGACACGGCCCCATCAGCGGCGAGGCGCGACAGGCGATCGGCGTCGGTTTGCGCCTGCAGCAGCTGGACACGGGCGGTTTCTAGGGCGGTTTCGGCATCGCTGACGGCGGCTTGCGCCTGCGCCACTTCCGACTCACGGGCGCGCAGTTCAGCCTGGGCCTGGTTGACCGCCACCGTGAGCAAATCAGCATCTAACCGAGCCACCACGCCACCGTCGGCCACCCCATCGCCAACGTCAACCGTCAGCGCGGTCACCTGACCATCCACCCGCGATCGCAGCACTACCTGCTGCACAGGCTGGGTCGTACCGGTGTAAGTGGGCTCCGCTGCGCCGGTTCCCGCCTCAGCCGTGGTGGCATCGACGGCCACAATTTCGTCGGCCAGAGCGGCGCGATCGGGGGCTCCGCCTGACTGTGGCCCGAAGGCACAGCTGGATAGGCTGACGCACACCGCTGCCAGACAAAGACTCAGCGATCGCCGCCAGGGTTGAGGAGAAATGAGCAAAGGCTGAAAACAGTGACCGGTCACCATAAAGTTTGAGCCATGGGGGTGAGTATCTAACTGGCGAGCGGAACGATTCAAGATCAGTTCGTCGTCTGACCGATGCTGTTCTGGCCGAATGAGGGTCTAAGCCATTAAGCAGATGGCAGCCCAGGTGACACGCTTAAATTTTCTTTAGGGTAGCGCCAAACGTCTGCTGTTGGAGAAGCATCCCGCCGTCTCCGGCCGTCTTATTGACTGGCTCGATAATCTCTCACCTCAGGGAATTTTCGGCTGAGTTTCCGATCGCCTGCCAGTCTGGGGCAGAATACATTAGTCGGCAACCCCATCCCCGTCCTATGCCCATGAATGCTCTATTAGAGCAGCTTCAGACGTTTCGCAAAAAATACCTGAGTGGTGGCCGACGAGTGTCACCGCAAGCGTTGAAGCATATGGCGGACAGCCTGCTAGACGAGGCCCGGCCCGGCAACAGCTTCAAAGTGCTGACGATCGGAGCCTGCATGATTGCCACCTTTGGCCTGCTGTCTAACAGTGCCGCTGTCATCATTGGGGCGATGCTGATTGCGCCGCTCATGCTGCCGATTCGTGGCCTGGCCTTCGGCATTTTAGAAGCCGATCGAACGCTCATTCGCACCAGTCTGCGGGCCATTATCATTGGCACCACCCTCGCGATCGGCATTTCCTGCCTGCTGGGGCGCACCGTTAACCTGTCTGACTATGGCAGTGAAGTCTGGGGCCGCACCCAGCCCAACCTCCTGGATCTAGGCATTGCCGTCACGGCGGGCGCCCTGGCCGGGTTTGCCAAGATTGAGACCAAGCTCTCCAGCTCTCTTGCCGGGACGGCGATCGCCGTGGCCTTGATGCCACCGTTGTGTGTGGTGGGGCTGTGGCTCGCTAAATTTGAGCTGTTAACGGCGTTAGGGGCTCTGCTGCTCTACGTCACTAACCTGCTGGGCATTACCCTGGCCTGCATGGTGGCGTTTCTCTGGGCGGGCTATTCACCCTTTGGGCGGGCGACACGCCCCGTGGGGTTAACCTTGGCCCTGACCAGTTTGCTGGTGTTTCCCCTCGGAGTGACGTCTTACCAGCTGATTCGCCAAGATCGGTTGGAATCCAATCTGGAACGGGCGCTGTTAGACCGCACAGTGACCTTTCAGCGGGTGCGACTGGTGTCGATGGAAACGGATTGGTATGTTGACCCGCCCGTGGTGACGCTGACAGTGTATGCCAATGAGCCGGTCACCTCGGTGCAGGTCGGCTTGCTCGAAGAATTTGTCGAGCGTGAGATGGGACGACCCTATCAGCTGATTTTTGAAGTGAGTTATCTAGACGAAGTGACCAGCACGCCCGGTCGACTGATGCAAGAGAGTGGCCCCGCCACTGGCCCCAACAACTGGCAGGAAAATTAGCGATCGCCGAGTCGAGGGTTGACGGTTCGGTCGGCAGACAGTTGGGGATCGAAGTACGGAAATCCGCTCAAGTAAAGAATCGTTGGGGCCACTGACGAACAAAACGAATTTCTATACTAGAGGGGTTGGCAAGGTAACTCTCGTTGGCTCCCCCTGATCGATTGCCGTCCGATGGCCTCAGCTATCGAGTAGGGTTGAGACTAGACGCGAGAAAACTGCAAGCCTTGCTGGCTGTATTAGCACCGATTTAAGGAGCGCTCATGAGCCAAAACACCGCCGTAATGGAAGCCGTCGAGTCGCTAGACTATCGCGTGACAGTGGGCGATGTGGCGGCGAAATCAGGCTTAGAGTTGGCAGTGGCTCAACAAGAACTCAATGCTCTAGCTGCTGACACCCTGGCGCATTTACAAGTTTCGGACGCGGGGGAAATTGCCTACGAGTTTCCTAAAAGCTTTCGCGCAATTCTGCGCAACAAATACTGGCGGCTGCGCTGGCAGCAAACCTGGGAGAAGATTTGGGGAGTCCTGTTCTACCTGATTCGCATTTCCTTTGGGGTGCTGTTACTGCTGTCAATTTTGCTGATCATGGCCGCGATCGCCATTATCCTGATTGCTCTGTCAGCCTCCCAACGCGACGACGATCGCGGCGGTGGCGGTGGGTTTGGTGGCGGCGGTGGCATGGTGTTTATTCCCCGCTTTTGGATTGGCGATTTGTACTGGCTGTTTAATTACGACCGGTATGGCCGTCGCTCACCGCAGCGGGCCAGCCAGCGCTCCCAGCAACGTCCCAATCGTCGCGGTCAGCGTAACGACGACGACATGAACTTTTTGGAGGCGATTTTCTCCTTCCTCTTTGGTGATGGCGATCCCAATGCGGATCTAGAAGAGCGCCGCTGGCGCGAAGTCGGCGCGGTGATTCAAAACAATGGGGGGGCGATCGCCGCCGAGCAGGTTGTGCCTTATTTAGATGCCGTGGGCAAGGACTGGGCCACCGAAGACGAAGATTACGTTTTGCCGGTGTTGACTCGCTTCAACGGCGTCCCTGA
Organism: Leptolyngbyaceae cyanobacterium; assembly: GCA_050042805.1. Lineage (GTDB taxonomy): Bacteria > Cyanobacteriota > Cyanobacteriia > Phormidesmidales > Phormidesmidaceae > Halomicronema. The sequence goes on along the minus strand of JBHJJI010000364.1, from coordinate 11,138 downwards.
AGTCAGCCCCAAAGGCGAGATTATCTACCATTTCCCCGAACTGCAGGTCACCGCTCAAGACCGGAAACGCAGCGCCGTTGCCGCCTATCTCAAAGAAACGCCGCAAAAATTTAGTGAGGCCAAAAGCGGTCAGCTCACCGGGGCGATCGCCCTGGGCGTCTTTAACTTTGTCGGCGCGATCGCGTTGGGCGTGTTGCTGCAAGACCAGGTGCTGGTGGCTGAACTGGGCGGTCTCGTCGCCTTTGTGAATGCGATTTACTGGCTGCTGCTGGGTTACGGCACGGCGTTCCTCGGGATTCCGGCCATCCGCTACTTGTGGACGAAGCGTAAAAACGCCCAGATCACAAAGCGCAACGAAACTCGTCAAGAACGGGCGATCGCCCTCAATGCCACGACGCCAGCGCTGACTGAAAAAATCGACTTTGCCCGTCAGTTTGCCGCTCGGACGGTGGTCGATAAAGACGACCTGGCCTACACCAGCGCCAAGGATCTCACTGAGCAGGAATATGAGCAGCGTGACAAGCTCGATGCGGAGTGGCAAAAGCGCTTAGAGAACGGCACGGATTAATCGCGGTGGATGGCGTGAAACAAGCCTTGGTAGACATTTCGAAGCTAGGGGGCAGAGGAGCTAAGGACACTAACGAAATCCCAGTTTAGCGATGAGGATGCGGCCCTGCTGCGGCTCAAAATAGCGGAACAGCAGCTTCACCAAGGTGAATACCGGAACCTGAGCGACCCACCAGCGCCACCGTCTGCTTCGGCTGAATCAGCAAATCGATGTTCCGTAACACGGCGCGATCGCCGGTTGCTCAGGGGCGATCAGTCGAACAGATATTGGAAGTGACCCAGAGACTTCTATATAAGCAGTCGCCTGATCAAGGAGAGGTGCCCCAGGGGGTGAGGTTTGCCCGCCCCAGCGAAGTCTAGAATCCTTATGGCGATCAACTATTGAGGGTCGCTTGCAGATCGGCTTCTTTGGCGCGAAATCCGACCATGACTGCTTTGCCGTCTTTGACAAACAGGGGGCGCTTGAGCAGCATGGCATTTTCCGCAAAGGCATCGATCCATTGCTGGTCGCTCCAGTCTTTTTTCTCTTCTCCCAGGGCGCGATAGGCCTGCCCAGAAGTGTTACGCATCGGTCTAGCAGTCAGGGCGTCGACCCAATCGGTAATCATGTCGCGGGTGGGCGGGGCTATTTTGGTATCGATAAAATCGTAGACGATCTGGTTGTTGTCGAGCCAGCTCAATGCTTTTTTGCAGGTGCCGCAGTTGGGAATGCCGTAAACCTGGAGTGCCATGGGAGTTTTCCTGTCGGGAGGGGAAATTAGCAGGGTATCAAAAAAAGGAGAAGGGGGGGAGGACCAGGAAGAGGGGCAGAAGGGGAGAAATGATCTTCAATAGGGCCTTTCCTGACTAATACTGATTCTCTGGAACAAGGCTACAGATCTGGCTCCCCTGCCCTCGGCTCCCCGGCGCTTTCAAGATTGCATCGGGAGTCCGATCACTGAGAACGGGTATAACCCGGCAAGTGCAATCAATCATGACCGTGATCTAGGTATCATTGCTCGGCGCGACAGTATCAGTGGCGATCGCGTCTGGCGAACAGGCAAAAACCAGCATTTTTAAGTGGGGAAATTGTGCGATCGCACGTCGGCGCAAAACTGTTTGGCCGCCTCAATGCCCTGCTCTCGGAGGTTGGCGTAGCGGGGTGCAAAGGGCGGCTGCCAGTCAGACAGGCCGAGGATATCGGCGGTGACCAACACCTGCCCATCACAATGCGGGCCCGCCCCGATGCCGACAGTGGTGATGGTGAGGGTTTCGGTAATGGTTTTGGCCAGCTCATCGGGAATATGTTCTAACAGCAGCGCAAAGGCTCCGGCCTTTTCGATCGCGATCGCCTCTTGCAAAATGCGATCGGCGGCTTCGGGTGACTTGCCCTGTTTGTAAAAGCCGCCGGTCAGGTGCACCGACTGCGGTGTCAAACCAACGTGCCCCATCACGGGGATGCCCGATTCCACCAGTGCTTGAATGGTTGCGGCCATGCGGGGATAGCCGCCTTCTAGCTTCACCGCCTGGGCTCCCGCTTGTTTGAGCAGGCACCCCGCTGAGCGAATTGCTTCGGCCACATCCGCCTGGTAGCTCAAAAAGGGGAGATCAACTAGCATGAGGGCGTTTTTGACCCCCCGGCGCACGGCTTTAGCGTGGTGCAGCATGTCCTCTAAGGTGAGGGGCAAGGTGGTGTCATAGCCCAAGGCGACCATCGCTAGCGAATCACCCACCAAGACGATGTCGGCTCCGGCCTGATCGGCCATTTGCGCCGACATAAAATCCCAAGCGGTCAGCATCGCGACGGGTTGAGCCTGCTGTTTCCACGCTAAAAATTGATTAATCCGAACTGCCATCTCAGTGCTGTCTCCACAGACTCAGGGGGGGGAACCATTGCAGCGTCTAGGTCAGCCCTCCGGGTGAATTCTGGCGGTTGCCCGGCATTCAAAATTCACCCGCCCAGCGATCGCGGTTGATGAGGGCTGGCTCTAAGCGGTCTGGTATTTCCCATTATCGGTGCTGAAGCTGGCAATTGAGTGCGATCACCGATTAATGATTGACCGTGCTCATATTGGCATAGCGATCGCCAACGGCTGCCCCCTGGGGAGCCACGGCGTCAATCTGCGCCAGCTCATCAGCTGTCAGCTCAATGGCCACCGCCGCCACGTTTTCCTCCAAATACTGACGCCGCTTCGTGCCCGGAATGGGCACCAGGTCATCGCCTTGAGCTAAGAGCCAAGCCAGCGCTAGCTGCGCCGGAGTCACGCCTTTTGCCTGGGCGATCGCCTGCACCTGATCGACCAGCGCCAGATTTTTCGCAAAATTCTCTCCCTGAAATCGAGGCGCATGGCGTCGATAGTCGTCTTCGGCAAAGTCATCGGGACTTTGAAATGCACCGGTCAGGAAGCCGCGACCGAGGGGGCTGTAGGGCACAAACCCAATCCCGAGTTCGCGGACGGTCGGCAAAATCTCCTCCTCGGGCTCTCGACTCCACAGGGAATACTCGGTTTGTAGCGCGGTGATGGGATGCACCGCATGGGCTCGGCGGATGGTGGCCGGAGCGGCCTCCGATAGGCCCAGATAGCGCACTTTGCCCTGCTGCACCAAGGCCGCCATCGCCCCCATCGTCTCTTCAATCGGCACGGTCGGATCGACCCGATGCTGATAGTAAAGGTCAATCACCTCGACCCCGAGCCGCTGCAAAGAGGCCTCACAGCATTGCTGGACATACTCGGGCCTGCCATTGACGCCGCCCCAACCGCCATCGGTGGTGCGCACATTGCCAAATTTAGTGGCGAGCAAAACTTCCTCTCGCCGCCCTTGAATGGCTCGACCGACGAGTTCTTCGTTGGTAAACGGGCCGTACATGTCAGCCGTATCAAGCAACGTGACGCCTAAATCGAGGGCGCGGTGTAACGTGGCGATCGCCTCGGCTTCATCCCGTCCGCTATAGAACTCAGACATGCCCATGCAGCCCAGCCCAATGGCCGAAACGGTGAGACCCTGACCCAGTTTGCGAGTTTTCATGATGCAAATACCTCTTTGATTACGGTCATGCCGTTGAGGGCAGCCGGAAACCCGGCATAAACGGCCATTTGCATGACCACTTCGACAATTTCTGTGCGGCTACAGCCCACATTTAGGGCGGCTTGAATGTGCACTTTGAGCTGGGGTTGAGCATTGCCCAATGCCGTCAGGGCCGCGATCGTGGCGATTTCCCGTGACTTCAGATCCAGACCCGGTCGAGAGTAGATGTCTCCGAAAGGAAACTCAATCACATAGCGAGCCAGGTCCGGAGCGATTGCCTGCAGGCTGTCAATGACTTGCTCCCCGGCCTCGCCATCAATGGCCTTGAGTTGCTCCCAACCGCGTTGAAAGCGATCGGAGGGGGGTGTTTTATCCAGAAGCGTGGGTGTTTCCATCAGTTTTGATCTGTGCCTCTAAGTTTGAGTAATGCTGAATTTTCCAGTCAATGACTGCCAGATTCTCCTGTAGCTGTTGAATTTGCGCCAGAACAGTTTGGCGATGGGTTTCGAGTAACTGCCGCCGTTCCCCAAAGGCCGTATCGGGATGCTGGCGCACCAAAACCGCGTACTGCTGCATCTGGCGAATCGGCATACCCGTCAGCCGCAGCTTGGTCAAAAACTCGATCCACCGGATGTCGTTGGCGGCATACCGCCGATGACCATTGCTGGCCCGACCAATGGCGGCAATCAGCCCGCAACGCTCGTAGTAGCGCAGGGTATAGACGCTGAGCCCCGTTGCCTCAGCGACCTGTTGAATGGTGAGTCCTGTTGCCATATCTGCACCTTAGAAGTTAGAGCACGCTCTAAGTCAAGCAGAAATTTCTCAGTTTGCCGCTCAGGATTTGAAGCTAGACGTTGGTGCCCCATTCAGCGTGGATACACCGTTATCAGACCATCAGCGCCAATATTCCAGCAATGTGCTTGAAGACTTTTGCAAATCTTTGTTTTGCCTGCTCAAGCTGGGGCACCTGCCAGTCAGGAACGATGGGCTGATCGAGTTGAGTTTCATTCAGATAAACCGGATAGCGCACCTCAATTTGCAGCGCCTCGACATTGGGTAGTCCGCCGTAATGTTGGGTAATGTATCCCCCCTTAAAGACCTTGTTGCGTACGACGCCAAAACCCTGATTGGCAAAGGCCGTATTCACTGTTGTGATCAACAAGTTTGAGCAGCTTTTACCATTGGCGTTACCCAGGCAGATCTCATCGTCAATCAGACCCAAGAAGCTATGCAGGTCAAGCAGGTAGACTTTGCCAAACTGCTCAATGAGTCGGCTCAATTGGTGCTTTAACTCAGCATGGTAAGGCCGGTAGTAATCCTGCAGCCGTTGTTCAATCGCTTGAGCAGAGGGCGGGATCTGGTATAGAGGTGCGTTGAAGGCGGTCTGCTTTGCCACTACGGCACTCCAGAAGTTGCCAAAATAGAGCGGTTTGAGCGATCGATTCAGATCCACCACATAGCGACTGTGGGTCGCCTGCAGCATCGTGATGCCCAGTTCCGGCAGAAAATCGTAGAGGTGATCCAGATGCCAGTCTTGGTTGGGCAGAAATGCTTGGTGGGCTGCAGTCAACTGCTGGCGCATCGCTTCGGGGACGAAAAGTCCACTGTGGGGCAGGTTCGCCAGAATGGGTAGCGCTTGTGCAGTCGGCGATCGCAGACGGAAAATTGGGGTCACGTTTACCCAGTGCTTTTTTTACATCCTATCGAAGCTGGGAAAGTGAGCCGCTGTAGTCAGGCAGTGCCCTACAGACATCGCGAGTCCCAGATCTCCAATCCACCAACTGTGATGGCCAAGCCGTAACGATAATCACATTTCCGCCTAAGGATCGGAATTTAATAATGTGCCAGTTTTTTCCCTCTTGGAAGGGGTGCCGTAGGCGGGGTGGGTGCGATACAAAGCACTCATGGCCAACCCACCCCGCAGCCCCTCCCGGGAGCTAATCTTGTATAAACCTCATGCGGCCATGCTTCTAGCCTTTCTAATGGCGATAGTGACGTCGGCTCAAGCCGACTAGAAAACCGGTCGGATAGGCTTCCTAGCCTGCCTCCATCACCTGCCTGCCCAAAGGTGATGAACGGTTCAGGACGGCCAGGATGGCCATCGAACAAGAGCACATTTGCCCCATCGATACCAGAGTAGAATTCAAAACCCTTACAGGATTAGCCCAGGAGGGGAAATGTGATCCTGCTTTGCCTCAAGCCAAATTGCGGAATTTATATAATCCTCGTTCCTAAGGGTTGGGAGCACAGAAAATAGGCCCTCCAACCCTCAAAATTCATTCACCAAAAAGCACGATACAACCGCAATACAAGACATTAGCAATCTTCAAATTGCTGCTACTGCCGACGATAGTTAACGGTCATAAATGCATGCCACTGTCCGTCATGGCCCAACGCATGAGTCGTCATAACTCGATGATCATGGCTTTTGAATTCAATGATGTCTCGGTATTGGGCCATTTTCGTTTCATCAGCCATATCAGGCCCCTCAGAATTGAGGGTTAGCACTCGTTCCTCTGCGTCCAGCTCACCCTCATATACCCAGAGATAGGTCATCATCGACCCGATCCAGGTGCCTATATACTGCTGCTTTTTGGGGTCGTAGCCGAGGGTCATGATGGTCTGTGCAACACCACAACAGGGCATTTCACCCTGACCTTCGGCGACCACCCAGAACCCACCCAAAGTTCGCACACTTTCAGTTCCTGAAAAAGTCTCGTGAGGGTGATCTGGCCCCATCTCAACTTCTGTTTCATAGGTCCACTCACCGACCATTTTCTGCAGCCAATGATGTTCTTTCTGCGGTTGCTCAAGCATCATTGACTCTGGTTGCGCTGCCGTCGTTTCCATGTCGTCATCTCCTAATGAATAATTTCATCGTTAGACTCTTGAAATCACAGAATATTTAAGCTTTCTTTGACCACTCGTCCGTCTTTCTGAAAGCCAATCGAAAGCTGATTAATTTTAGAATTAGCCGTCAGTCTTTTTTGTCGAAATCAACTTTATTTCAATTTAAAGAACGGAGTTAATAATCACCGCTTGTCATTTTCTTTGCTGAGACGAATTCTTCAAAATCAATATTTTGTGCACGAAAGCCAGAGTTAAATACTTGCGCTGAGAAATGTGCGTTCATCACTCAGTCTTGTCGCAATTAATCATCCAAGGGGTGCCAAATTGATCGGTCACTATACCAAATCGGGCAGCCCAAAAAGTTTCCTGGATTGGCATTTTAACGGTTCCATTTTCCGACAAGGCGGCGAAGACACTCTCTGCCTTTTCAGGCTCTTCAATAGCCAGCAGAACAGAAGTTCCCTTGGGTTCTTCAAAGTAGCCGGGAAGACAGTCAGATCCCATGAGTACGCGATCGCCCAGCCTGAACTCAGCATGCATGACTTTGTTGTGCCAGTCAGAGGGCACCTCCGCTGCCATCGGCGATCCCTGATAGGGCATCATGGCTTCGACTTTGCCACCTAAACACTGCTCGTAGAACTTAAACGCTGCTTCACACTGACCGTTGAAAGACAAATATGGATTCAGTTGCATAGCGCCCTCCTAAGGCTTTTGATTGATTGAGAAAGATGAATCATGAACTCGTAAAGTCTGCGATTGGCTGTTATGTAGTGCGGATGTTAGCTAGATAGCTGCATCACTTTGCAATCCAGGGATTGTAGGTACCGAAGTTCCAAAGAAAACCCTCCGGATCACGGCATGAATAATCACGCCCGCCGTAGTCTTCGTCTTTGAGTGCCATCACTACCTTGGCTCCCGCCGCGATCGCTCTGTCATAGTGCTGGTCTACATCCTCCACAATGATGTATGGACTCTGGGCGACAACGCTATCTACGCTGCTCGGTGGTTGCTGCAGACGGCCAAAATCGTCATCACGGACAGAGCCCAGCATGATCATGCCGTTGCCAAAAACCAGCTCAGTATGGGCGATCGCGCCGTTCTCTCCTGGAACAATCAAGTGCTTTTCAAAGCCAAATGCCTCACACAGCCACTCGATAGCGGCAGCCGCATCTCGATAGCGCAGGGTGGGAATGATGGTCGCGATCGTTGGCTTCGCGTTGTCAGTCATTGTTCTCACCGTTTAGATCAAGGTTTGATCACCTAACGATTAAATTTTAGTTCAAAAGTACTATTCGCTAATGAACGAAATCTATTCTTAAGAAGGTCACAAGAAAATGACGCCAGTCTCTAACGCCGTCAATGAGTTGAGGGGTTTGAGGGTAGAGGCGGGTGAAAACGGCGTGGCGTGGCGTTCCAGATGGTGCTGGGATGTCATACCGCTTCTCTGAAACAAGGCTATAGATCTGGCTCTCCGCCCCTCGGCTCCCCAGCATTGCCAAGATGGCGTCGAGAGTTCGATCGCTGCGAACGGGTATCAGACTGCTCAACTCTCTCCATACGTCTAAGGTGGTGGCCGCCAAAAGTCAGGATAATGAAGCCACACCGGGCAAAAGGACGCTGTGCTGTGGCGAAGTCAGACAAAAAGCGGTTTTTAGGACTGCCGCGCCTGCAGGCCGGTAAGCGCAGTCAAAAACGCGGCAATATCGCGCAGACCCTCCGTCAGCGGGAGCTGTCGCGGGTGAGCGGACGCTTCAGTTTCTTCCGGAGTCAGGCGCTCTATCGCATTTACTCGGTAGTGCCCGCGCGCTATCGCTGGCTGCTGCCGATGCTGCGCGACTCGTTGCCAGGGGTCGCTGAGGCTGAGGAGGCCGAGACTGAGGCGGCGGCGATCGCGGCTGAGGCGGCGGCACTTGCCGAACCGCTGGTTGACACCTTACCGTTACCGCCGCTGCCACCGGGTACCAAACTACTCGGACAGCTCGGCAGTTACCGGATCGAAGCCCAGATCAGCGTGCGGGGGCGTGGTCGCGTTTATCGAGGGTGGCGCATTGGTAGTGAGCAACCCGTCAGCCTGCGAGAATATTTGCTGCCGCCCCAGCAGTTTAGTCAGGCCGAAATTCGCCAGCGGCAAGCTGGGTTTCGCGATCGCGGTGGGTTGGCGCTAGCCGACGGTCGGCCCGAACGGTTTCGGTTGATTCAGCCACAGGATGCGATTCCCGACCAGCAGGAGCCCCGCTGCTATCTCGTCGGCTTTAGCGGCTTAGACCTGTTGCCCTCCCTGCGGAGTCATTTAGAGCAGCAGCCTCAGCCCTGGGCAGCGCCCCCAGTCTGGCGCTTTTTTAACCAGATTTTGCAAACATTGGAGTCGCTGCATGGGCAAAAATATGTGGTACCTGCGGGACAGGTGCGACCGGGTCTCGTGCATGGCAATCTCAGCCTTGATAGCGTCTTAATCGATTGGCCTGACGACCCAGCACTGGCGGGTGATCCGCAGTTTTTGATCTATCTGACCGATCTGCAGCTCTGGGAAAACCTGTTTACGCCGCCCCAAGACAACTTGCCCTCGACGACCGTAGCCGACGATTTAATGGCGGTCGGGCAGATCGGCTATCAATTGCTGATTGGGGCGGCGATCGCTGAGACCGAGGGGCGTGATCCGCGTCAGCCGCAAGATTGGCCGACCGAGGTACAGCCGCAGCTGCGAGACTTTACCTATCGCCTATTGGGGCTGCGAACGCCCTTTGCCAGTGCCGAAGCCGCCCGGCGGGCGATTCCGCGCGATTGGCAATTGCTGCCTGCGACGCCGATCGTCGACGACTCAACGGATCTAGAGGAAACATCCCGCACTCGCTGGTGGCGCTGGCTGGGCGCGGCGCTCCTTTTGGCGCTATTGGGGGGCGCGTTAGGTTGGTGGCTGACCCGCCGCCGCCAGGCGATCGCTAGCCCCAGCGGGCCACCCCAGCTCTGTTGCTTTGCCGAAGCGGTGGGGGTACCACGGGGGCGTTTTACTTACGCGGGCGAGAACGACAGCCTGGGCGCCTATGTGCTGCGGCAGAAGAATTTGGTTTTTCCTGACATGACGGTGGAGGAGGCGATTGAGGCGGCCTATCCCGAAGTATCCCTGACCTATCAGCCGCTCGCGACGGACGAGGCCGCCATTGGAGCCGTGCTAGATGAAGAGGCTGATTTTGCCCTGTCAGCCCTGTTTGGCAGCAGCACCGGGGCGGTCTTACAACTGCCGCCCACCGTGCAGTCAGCGCCTGTGGCCCACGATGCGATCGCGGTGTTTGTGGCCTTTAGTTATGCCGAGCGAGCGCGGGGGTTGCCGCAGGGGTTGAAGGGGCGGCTGACTTTTGAGCAACTGCGACAGCTCTACACCGGCCAAATCGTGAACTGGCAGACACTGGGCGGGCCAGACTTGCCGGTGCAGCTGTATATTCCGTCGGAACCTGACCTGGTGGCCATTTTTGAACGGCAGGTGCTGCAGGACCCCACCGCGATCGCCACCTTTCGATCGCTCTTAGAGCCGCCCGCCACCTTTACCGATGAGGTGGTCACGGATCGTCCCCCGGTGAAGGTGTTGCGCACTTTTGAAATTTTACGCGGGGTGATTCAAGATTTTGAAACCGAGGCGATCGGCAGCATTGGCTTTGGGCCGCTGAGCCAAGTGTTTGGCCAGTGTTCGGTCTATCCCCTGGCGCTGCAGGCCGAGGAGGGCGAATTTGTGCAGGCGATCGCCGATGGCCAAACGGGACGGGCCATTGATCCCACCATTGACCTCTGTCAAGACAAGGGCAGTTATCGCCGCGACTACACGGCCATTTTGACCGGCCACTATCCCCTCGCCTATCCCTTAGAGCTGATTTTCCCCTTAGACAATAGTCGGCCTCCAATGGGGCGCAAGGTGGCCGAAAACTAGCAGTCTCTAGTAAGTCAGCTGCTGTTAGAGCGAGCGGGCCTCGTGCCCATCACAGAGCCAGAGACCTCGCCGCCCCGTCGCCAAAACTAGACTTTGGTCGAATAGGTTTCGGGTGAAGGGTTCGCCACAATGAACGCAATCATCAGGGAACTGAAGGAGCATGAATCGCTTTCCATTTCCGTGGGTGGGCGATCGCCACATTGCTCGAGGTGACTGTCGGTCGTCGCCGCTGCCGCCCGTCCGGGCCACCCGAGCCGCCGGGTATGCCGCCCCCGCTGGAGTGCAGATCTCGGCGCGATTGCGCCATCGCCTCGGTCGCACCGCCCGCCAAGTCAGACGCAATCCTCATTTGATGCGGCGGTTGAACGAGCGCCTCGATGCCCTCTGGCAAGCCGAGCAGCGGCAGCAGCGCGATCGCGATCGGCCCAATTTAGATCGATAGTCCGGGTGGCAAGGTAGGTCAGCAGTGTCTTTTTCCCTCGATCAACTCCAAAACTACGTCACCTCGCAGCGGTTTTACGTCTATATCGAAGGGGACAACGAGCCCTCGGCCTGCTTTAGCGAATGCTCTGGCTTGTCGTATAAGGCTAAGGTCAAGCGCTTTTTTGAAGGAGGGGCCAACAACCGCGAACGGATTTTGGTAGGCCAGCCCAAATTTAAGGAAATCAAGCTGAAGCGCGGCGTCAGCGACAACATGGTGTTTTGGGACTGGATTAACCAGGTCTGGAATCCTGACCCCACTCAGCCCGGCATTCGTCGCAATATCAGCGTGGTGGTCTTTAACCCTGCGGGGGAA
>JBHJJI010000363.1:0-2852 GCA_050042805.1 Leptolyngbyaceae cyanobacterium | reverse complement strand
CTGCAGGCCACCCAGGGCCAAAAATTCACCATCGTCATTGGTATCGCTTTCCCCCTCGTTCCAGCTAAAGTAGCCCCCGAGCCGCCAAACCGTACTGGGCTGCCAATCAACTGTGGCCTCCACCCCATAGTTGCGCTGCGGCGCTCGCACCAAATCAGTAAAGCCATCCGGCCCTACCTGCAAATTACTGCCCAAATCAGACTCGTTATAAAACCCGGCTAAGCTGGCCTGCACCTGCTCAAATTCAGCCCGCACCCCCACTTCAAAATTAGTCACCTGCTGGGGCTCTAACTCAATATCGCGACTGATATCGACATCAGTGGGTAGGCGAGTACCTGCACTCAAGCCAATATCAGGAATGGAAAACCCCTGAGAAAAGCTCGCAAATAGCCCAATTTCTGGCACTGGCTTGTAAATGAGCCCCGCATTAAAAGACACGTCATCCGCATTGATGTCGCCACCGCTGCGAATATCATCAGCGTTACGACGAAACGCCAGAACGGTATCTTCAACCGCAACGTCAAATCGGTCGTAGCGGAGCCCGCCGCTGAGCTGCCACTGCTCACTAATGTCCCAAGTCGCCTGGGCAAACAGTCCTAACGTCTCTAAATCATAGGCCGGGGTCTGATTGCTGATCGCCACCGCATTGAGGGTGTTGGTCGCCTCAAAAGTGGGAATATCTAATAGCCGTACCGGACGCGCGTTTTCTTCTTGGCCATAGTCGGCCCCCCACAGCAGGCTAATGCGATCTCTATACGCCGTATCAAACTGCAATCGCCCCCCCCACTCTGAGGAATCTAGCGTGGTTTGGAATAGCTGTGGCTGAAAGGCCGGTCGTCCGGCCTGTCTAATATCTCTAAATCGCTGTGCTAACTCAGTGTCGCGATAGTAGAGCTGAGCATCAAACTGAGAGCTGAGCAAATCCTCATGGGTATAAGTCAGATTGACCACATGATTCGTCTGTGCCGGATCTTCCTCATAGTCAATTTCCCCAATGTCGATCGCTCGGGCCGTCTGCAACCCAGGAATATCGAGAATCGAGGGATCTGATGCAAAGGTTGTCTTATCCAGATTTTCTCGGTAAAAACTATAGGTTAGTCCCAGCCGTTGCTGGTCGGTAAACGCGTGCCCCAGTTTGACTAAAAGACCGATCCGGTCAGTATCGGCCACACCATTGGGCGGAATGCGATCGCCATTGGCATCAAAAAAAGCATTGGTCACGTCATAGGACAACGATGCCCGCAAGTTGGTGCGCCCATCATTGCCCGCAATGCCAATTTGCCCGCCGTAGCCAAAACTATCCTCTTCAATTGACGTCAGACCCACGCTGGTTCTGGCCGCCACATCAACCACAAATTCTTCCTCCGTTGCCGCCCGCGTGATGATGTTGATGATGCCCCCCGTAGCACCATCACCGTAAACGGCACTCGGACCGCGCACAATTTCAATCCGTTCTACAAGGTCTGGATCAATTGTGTTTAATTCCGTAGCAAAGCCGCTATTGGGGTTTTGGGGCACGCCATCAATCAAAATTAGGGCTGTCCGTCCCCGCAAAGAAAGGTTACGGGTTCTATTTTGCAGCGTTGGTGGCCCTAAACCCGGCACTAATTGCCCTAAAATATCGGGCAAATTACTCGTCAGCTGTTGCTGCTGCTGAATCTCTTCTCGGTCAATCACGGTGACCGAGCGAGGCACATCTAAGACCGATTCTTCCGTTCGGGTCGCGGTGACTAGCACCTGAATCGCTTCGGGGTCATCCTCTGTCACAGCAGATGCGATGCCTGGCACCACGCTAAAGACTAAATTATTGGCTTGAGGGTTCACCTGTGCCGCCGGCGGGGCATCCGTCCCCGTAATGGCCACCTGAACGCCCCCATCTGGCAAGGGAGTCACCTGCACTAAAGCGATGCCCTCAGCCGGACTAAATTGTTCAGCAGCAGCCTCATCAGTGAGGGCCAGGGTCGCGTTGGGAATATCGGTTACCAGAGCATTGCCGACGATCTCAGAGGTGCCTGCCGACAAGGGTTGGTCAGACACGAGCACCACCGTGAAGCCCTCGGGGGTCGCCTCAATCTGCACATCGGTAATTACAGCGGCGGTATCTGCGGTTTGAGCCAACCGATCGGTCGCGGTCGTCGCAGCATCCCGATCGGACAAGGGCGCTGGCGTGACGGGTTCGGCAGCAGCCACGGGCACCGCGATCGCGGCGACCCCCAGACTGATAGCCAGCAAACTCAATCCAGAAACCTTCGAAGTTGTCATTACGCCTCACACCAATCATTACTGAGAACAACCCTTAACAAATCCCCAGTTAAGAACTGTTCTCAGTAAGGTATCGCGATTGGTTAGCGTCGTTAGGGCGATCGCGTCTTCCAGAAGAACTGTCTGCGTCTTCCAGCCGGACTTTTCTAACCGCTTACTGACCGGACGGCTGACAACAGCTGCTAGGCGTCACCCCAAACTGCTTTTTAAAGGCGGCCACAAACGAGCTGCGACTGGCATAGCCCACATCGCGGGCAGTCTCTTGAACCGTTGTGCTGCCAGCCTCCAGCAGTTGTCGGGCCTGCTGCATCCGGTATTTCTGTAGATAGCCAAAAACGGTGGTCTTAAAGACCTGCCGAAAGCCTTCCTTCAGCTTACGTTCGTTCAGCTGCACCTGTCGGGCTAACTCGGTGAGCGAAGGTGGGCAGGTCATCTCTCGGACTAAGATGTCACGGGCTTGATAAATGCGGTCAATGTCGTTGGCGGCCAACGATTGAGCGTGGAGAGACGGCAGCATTTGATCAAACTGGAGCGCCAGCAGTTCCAATACTTTGGCCTCTAGATAAAACTGTCGCGTAATGCCCTGATAC
>JBHJJI010000362.1:0-10188 GCA_050042805.1 Leptolyngbyaceae cyanobacterium | reverse complement strand
CCGACCGACCAGCCCCACGAGAAGTTTGTATTCCCTGAGGAGGTACTCCCCCGTGGTAACGCTCTCTAGTAACTCCTACATCGGTGGGCGCGACCAACAGTCTTCAGGCTTCGCCTGGTGGTCTGGTAACGCTCGCTTGATTAATGTATCTGGCAAACTGCTGGGTGCCCACGTGGCCCATGCTGGTTTGATCGTCTGCTGGGCGGGTGCCATGACCTTGTTTGAGGTCGCGCACTTCGTTCCTGAGAAGCCTCTGTATGAGCAAGGCTTCATTCTGCTGCCTCACCTAGCCACTTTGGGCTGGGGTGTTGGTGCCGGTGGTGAAGTGATCAACACGTTCCCCTACTTCGTAGTCGGCGTGTTGCACATCATTTCCTCCGCTGTTTTGGGTCTGGGTGGTATTTACCACGCCATTCGCGGTCCCGAAACGTTGGAAGAGTATTCTTCTTTCTTTGGTTACGACTGGAAAGACAAGAACCAAATGACCAACATCATCGGGTATCACCTGATTTTGCTGGGCTGTGGTGCTTTGTTGCTGGTGTTTAAAGCGACCTTCTTTGGCGGCGTTTATGACACTTGGGCTCCCGGTGGTGGGGCCGTTCGAGTCTTCACTAACCCGACACTGAATCCGCTCAGCATTTTTGGGTATGTGGTGGGGTCTCCGTTTGGTGGCGATGGCTGGATCGTCGGCGTCGACAACATGGAAGACATCATCGGTGGCCACATCTGGATCGGTCTGATGTGCATCGGTGGCGGTGTTTGGCACATTTTGACCAAGCCTTTTGGTTGGGCTCGCCGGGCTTTTGTCTGGTCAGGTGAAGCTTATCTGTCCTACAGCTTGGGCGCACTGTCGCTCATGGGTCTGATTGCTTCTTGCTACGTTTGGTTTAACAACACTGCTTATCCCAGTGAGTTTTATGGCCCTACGAGCTCCGAAGCATCTCAGGCACAAGCCATGACCTTTATGGTTCGTGACTTGCGTTTGGGGGCCAACATTGGTGCTGCTCAAGGCCCGACCGGTCTGGGTAAGTACTTGATGCGCTCTCCTACCGGTGAGAGCATCTTCGGTGGTGAAACCATGCGTTTTTGGGACTTCCGTGGTCCTTGGTTGGAGCCGCTACGGGGCACCAACGGTCTTGATCTCGACAAGATGAAGAACGACATTCAAGATTGGCAAGTACGCCGCGCTGCTGAGTATATGACTCATGCACCGTTGGCTTCGATCAACTCTGTGGGTGGCGTCATCACTGAGATTAACTCTGTGAACTACGTGAACCCGCGTCAGTGGTTGGCAGCTTCTCACTTCATCCTGGGCTTCTTCTTCCTCATTGGTCACCTCTGGCACGCCGGTCGTGCTCGGGCGGCCGAAGCTGGATTTGAGAAAGGGATTGACCGTGAGACTGAGCCCGTGCTCGCAATGGGCGATCTCGACTAAGCCTTACACAGGTTTAATGTTTGAGTTCGCAACTTGAATCAGTCGGCCTCTGCGAGTTTTCGCAGAGGCCGACTGTGTTTTTATCGACTGTTGCTGGTGCCGTTTTGGAGGCGGCAGAGACTAGTAGACTGCGGCGTTATTTCACCAACCATTGCCGATGGCTTGAGAGCAGTGGGGGCAAGGTGGCAGAGAAACTGGCAGGGGGATCTTACTGCTGCCATAGAGCACTAGGTGCCACGATCGCCAGGAATTCAGCTAACGGTGGGAGAGGCGATAGAGACATTCACCGAGCGTCATTGTCCAGACCCGGAGAGCCAGCTTTGTAAGTGTTCCCACAGGGCCTGTGGGCCAATGCCGAAAATGAGCTGTAGCGTTAGCAAAATCATCGCCACCAGAAGTGCCGTTCTGAAGGTCGCTCGCATCACCTTAATCAGCCAGGTGAAGACCAGAAAGGCCACGATGATGGCCACAATAACGATCGCAATTTCCATGGATGCACTACCTTAGCGAAACCGCCACTGATTTTCCCAGCGTGGCGCTTACCTCTAACACCTGAGCCCTAGCCCATTGATCCACGGTCAAGATGTCTTCGAGCCCTGGGTTGGCTTTGAGGTCATTGCGGTGGCGATCGCAGACCTGCTCAATCACTTGGGGAATTTCTAAATAGCTAATTTTCTCGTCTAAAAACAGGGCCACGGCCTGCTCGTTAGCGGCATTCAAAACAGCGGTCATTGTGCCACCGGCTCGACCCGCCGCATAGGCAATTTCCATGCAGGGATATTTGGCGTGATCGGGCGCTCGGAAAGTCAGGTCACCGGCCTTAACCAGATCCAGGGGTTCCCAATCGGTATAAATGCGCTCTGGCCAAGAAATCGCATAGAGCAGAGGCAACCGCATGTCAGGCCAGCCCAGCTGTGCCAGCACCGACGTATCTTGTAGCTCAATCAGGGAGTGAATGATGCTTTGGGGATGGATGACGATGTCAATATCGTCGTAACCCATGCCAAACAAATAGTGGGCTTCAATCACTTCTAGCCCTTTATTCATCAGCGTGGCCGAGTCTACCGTGATTTTGCGACCCATACTCCAGTTGGGATGCTTAAGCGCATCGGCGACAGTCACCTGGGGCAGCTGCTCGGTCGGCCAATCGCGAAAAGCGCCCCCCGAAGCCGTCAGAATGATGCGCCGCAGCCCGCGCTCGGGTACTCCCTGTAAACATTGGAAAATCGCCGAATGTTCTGAGTCCGCTGGAAGTAGCTTGACACCGTGCTTCTCGACCAAGGGCAAGACCACCGGCCCGCCGGCGATCAGGGTTTCTTTATTGGCTAGGGCAATATCATTGCCCGCTTCAATGGCGGCGAGGGTCGGCAACAGCCCCGCACAGCCGACAATGCCGGTGATGACTGCCTCGGCATCCCCGTAACGAGCGACCTCTACCACGCCTTCGTTACCCGCAAGAATTTGGGGCTGTGGTTCTATATCAGCGATCGCGGCTTTCAGATCCGCGAGCTTGCTCTCATTGCAGATAGCGACGATCTCTGGTTTAAACTGTCGAACCTGCTGAGCCAACAACTCGACATTGTTGCCCGCAGCGATCCCCACTAGGCGAAAGTCTTCGGGATGCGATTTCAGAATGTCCAGGGTTTGCGTACCAATGGAGCCGGTAGAGCCCAGCAGAGTAATCGCTTTCACGGTGTTACCAAAGTGCAGGTCTTCTCTAATTTACAATTTCGTGGCCGCTGCTCCCAACTCCGCCCGTGAACGAGATCTGTGAAATGTTATCCCCATTCTCAGGAATCAAACTCTCGATGCCATCTTGGCAACGCCGAAGCCCAGGGGCAGGGGGCTAGATTTGTCGTCTTGTTTCAGAGAATCGGGATAACCCTATCCAACTTCCATACCTTTTAAACCAGCCAATTAAAGAGCAGCACCATCAACAATAGAGCCCCAGCTAAGGCGACAGATCCTAGCCAATCGGTTTTCTGAGCTAAGGGTTGCGAAGCTGGATAGAGCCAAAAGCCCATCACCTTTGACACCAGAGGCATCACCGCCCAAGTCAAAATTGAGGACGTAATCAGATTGTTAATGATCATCGAACTCGGCAACGACCAGCCCTGCATCAGCCCCAGCGCGCCGAACACCAGCGACTGAATCATCACCACGGGATACAGCCCTAGCACGACCGCCAAGTTTTGCTTCCAAGCGGGTGGCCCCAATCCCCTTTGTTCGCCGCCACTGGTAGAAGAAAACCAGCCCTCTAATCCCGTCGCAAACGACATAAAGCGATAGGAAGAAAATACCCCGCTGCCAGCGCCAATCATCGATTCGCGATCGCGCGACTTGAGCCACTGATTAAGATGTTCAGGCGTATCAAAGTGGACGATGGAGTACCACTTCATTTGCTCAGAGCCCTGGATGGGGGAATACAAATCTGTGCGGACGTAGCCCTTAAACGTGCGGGCTGATTGGGTCAACTTACGGTGCCACCACCGAAACGAGAGTCCTTTACCTTTGGGAACCGTATGTTCTACGACCAAGCTGGCAAAATCCGGCTCTGTCTTGATGTCGCTCATCGATAATTCCGCTATTGATCTTGCTGATAATATTGCTGGCGCGACGATTGATTGCCTAGATAGGTATCAGGCTGGGGATTTGACTGGTTGCCCTGATCTTGCTGATTCGTCGGTTGAATCGACAAATACTCTAACTGCACCCAGCCTGCAGACTCTGGAGAGCCCTCAAATTGCACCCGATTCCACGTGGTGCCCCCGTTGCTACCCGTTTGTTCCACCACGGTGACTGCATCGCCGTTGATCCCATACCCAATCCGAGGTTTTCGAGTGTTGGGTTGTGGGTAGATATTGATCTCCATATCAGGATCGGGCGCAACTAAGCTCGCCGGTTGGTGCATCGCCTGATTGCCCTGGTAACCGCTATCGGCCTGCGCCCAGGCAACTGGCGTGGCGATCGCCCAGCACCAGACACCCAAAACCAATCCAATGATTACCCGCTGCACATTTCGCATCTCAGTCAAACTCACTCAACGCTGAGGGCACTTAACCCACTGCCGACTTTTCTCCGTCAGCTTGCCAGCCAGTCATCTCAATCCGATGCCTCTCAGGGCCACAACAACTACGCCTAAAACTCTACGCTATAGAGCTTTGAGGCTAGCAACACCTCACACCAAAGCAGCCAATTAAGGCGGCTGATGCATGGCGTCAACGGACTCAGTCAATGACCACAAAATTGCACTTTTGCAGTTTATAACAGCGATGCGGATCTGAAATGTAGTCAGACCCAACAATTTGCCGCAAAGCGCAAAATCGATCTCCCGAAAGATGTCACCACACCAGCCATCAGGAAGACTAAAATAGTAACAAAGACTACAAAACGTCCATGATTTTCAACCAGAACCTCTCAAGTAATCAAAAAAAGTTATCGGACAAGCGTTTTCGTCCTTGGCGACAGCAGCTGAAGTGGGGCTGGCAAGCAGCGGCGGCCTTCATGACTCACAGCCCCGCCTATCGACCCGCCGGAGAGCTTCAACAAAGTTCCGCATACCCGAGATTGGCACGCTTCTATCCGTTCTGTCCGCCGATTGACGAACAAAAAGCCTGGTTAGAACGTTGCTACCGGCCCCCAGTCAAGTTCTGAAACCACGGCTAGCAAGCTGACGATTAGCATGGCGGCAGGTTCCAATTCAAACCTTAAAGACTGACAATCCCGTTGGATTACCCTTTTTTCCAGCGAGAATGCCAGTCTTTGTGATGTTTTGCAAAATTTTGAGTAGCGTCCTTCAAAAATCACCGCTACTTTGCGGATCTCATCGTCAAAGCCTTGCTGGGTAGATGTTTCGACCGACACGAATGATGACATCTAGACAATTTAACGACGTCACAATCGCGATCGCAGCTAACAACGGTATTGATTTTGACAAATCAATTGATAGTCCGTTTGTAGTGTCATGAGAAATTAATTTTTTTGTTGAAAGCGCAGGGAAGCAGGATGTTGTAGAACTTTGTCCACAGCAACCGGCTTCTGCTCTGTTCTCAAAAGAATGTTCTGCATGACTTGGATGGAGGTCTTTGATGAGTCAGAGCGATGTCGAGCTGCAATACGCGCAGGGCAAGCCCCCATCGCCCCCAGAATATGAGGGATGGCAGGCAAAAGTTGCCGAATACTTCGATTTCAAGGGGTACAAAACTGGTTTCCGCACGGAAATTTTGGCGGGGCTGACCACCTTTATGACCATGGCTTACGTCTTGGTGGTGCACCCGTTGATCATGTCAGACGCCGTCTTCTTAAACGAATCGGGTGATTTGTTTCGAGAACTCGTCGTGGTCACCGGCATTACGGCGGCGATCGGCAGCTTAGTAATGGGGCTGTATGGCAAATATCCCTTTGTGCTCGCCCCTGGCATGGGCACCAATGCCTTTTTTGCCTACTCTGTCGTCTTGGGCCTCGGCATTGATTGGCGTGTCGCCTTAGCCTGCGTCTTCGTCGAAGGATTGATCTTTGTCGGTCTTACCGTAACCAACATCAGGCGACATCTCATTACTGCAGTGCCTGCCTGTATCAAGGGCTCAACCACGGTGGGGATTGGCATGTTTTTGGCCTATATCGGCTTAGCAGGCAATCCGGAAATTGGGGGCGCTGGCCTGATTGTGGCGAACGAGGTCACCAAAACCGCCTTTGGCAGCTTCCGAGAGCCGACAACGCTGTTGGCCACCTTCGGCATCCTGATATCGGCGATGTTTATGATTCGCCGGATTAAGGGGGCCTTGTTATGGGGCATCGCAGGCACAGCCATTCTCGGCTGGATTTTTGGGGTCGCGGCACCGCCCAGTGGCATTGTGGCCGTTCCGGTCTTTCCCAGTAATCTAATCGGGGCGGCTTTCACGGGCTTAGGTGGCATCAATGCGGGCAACATTATCGACTTTGTGGCGGTGTTGCTGGTACTGCTGTTCGTCGATATGTTTGACACGATTGGTACGCTGATGGGCGTGGGTGCCCAAGCGGGTTACATCGACGAAAATGGCGAACTGCCTCGGGCTAATCAGGCCTTATCGGCTGACGCGATCGCCACCACCGCTGGCGCAGTTTTGGGCACCTCCACCGTCACCACCTTTGCTGAATCCGCTTCTGGCGTCGCCGAAGGGGGCCGCACTGGCCTCACCGCCGTCACCGCCGCCGTGATGTTTCTCATTGCGCTGCTGTTTGTCCCCATCTTCGAGGCGATTCCGTCTTTTGCCACGGCACCCGCTCTGTTGATCGTCGGCGTCTTGATGATGTCTGGGGTGGCGAGTATCCGCTGGGGTGATCTGACCGAGGCCATTCCCGCCTTTGTCACCATCTTCTTCATTCCACTGGGCTTCTCGATTGCCGCCGGTCTCTCCGCTGGCATGATTTTGTATCCCTTTACCAAGCTTGTCAGCGGTCGTGCGAACGAGGTTTCTCTGGTGACGTGGATTTTGGCAGCGGTGTTCATTATTCGGTTTGTCTTCACCACGATGCGATTTGGTTAAGCAGGGATAGCGACTGCGTACTGAAGGCTCAAGCGAATGAGCGTTCCTCCTGCGAATTCAACCTTGATTAACAGGAACCTTTCTCGGAAGGTTCCTGTTTTGTATCGGCATGGAAAATTTGCTCAGGCTGCTCTATTCCAATTCCCAGGCGACTTTGAGGGCAATACAGTGAACAGCAAACTCGTTCCACTGATTTCGGCAGATGACATTGCCGATGCGGTTCAAACTCTGGCTCAGGAAATTGACCAGGATTATGACGGGCAACCGTTAGTCGTGGTGACGGTTCTCAAGGGAGCCTTTATTTTCACCGCTGATCTGATTCGCAAAATCAAAACCCCCATTAGTCGGGTTGAGCTGATTCGCCTCTCCAGTTATGGCGCTGGCACCACGAGCTCAGGCCAGGTCAAAGTCCTCAGTGATTTGGCTCCAGAGGCGATCGCCCATCAGCACGTTCTCCTGGTAGAAGACATTGTCGATACAGGACGCTCTACCTCAACAGCGATCGCCCTGCTCAAGCAACACCATCCTGCCTCCATCAAGCTCTGCAGCCTACTCGACAAACCCTCTCGCCGCATCGTGCCCATACAGATTGACTACCTCGGGTTCGCGGTCGAAGATCGGTTCGTGATTGGCTACGGCCTCGACTGGGACGAACGCTATCGAGAACTGCCAGGAATTTATGGGGTTGAAGGGGAATAGGGTGGGGGCAGAATTCGGAGTTCGGAGTTCGGAGTTCGGAATCCAGTCGATTCAATCACTGACGTTCAGCAATTAGCGAGCAGGGTTTGAGCTAGAGGCTAAGAATTCAATTCAAAACTCCGAATTCAAAATTCTGAATTCAAAAAACTTTAATCCCTGACCCACTAATCGCGTCATTCACCGTCCCACGCCAACTCTCCCATCACATAGGTGGCGGCAACGGTGCGATCGTCGCCCATGATAACCAGGGAAAAAGCCAGTTCCGTCAGTGCCTCCAGAGTTTGGGCGGTAGGTTCCGGGTTCCGCAGGGCCATCAAAGGCGTAGATTGTGGATCAAGCACTATAAAGTCAGCTTCTTTGCCGGGGTCAAAACTACCCAAGGTATCGCCTAGGGATAAGGCTCTCGCCCCACCCAGAGTCGCCAAAAACAGCGCCTTGAACGGAGATAGTTTTTGGCGACGCAACTGCGCCACTTTATAGGCTTCGTTGGTGGTTTGCAGCATCGAAAAGCTGGTACCCGCTCCCACATCCGTTCCCAAGCCGACCTTAATGGGAGAATTGGGGGATTTTGCCTGCTCAATTTTGAACAGACCGCTGCCAAGGAACAAGTTGGAAGTGGGACAAAAGGCGATCGCCGCACCGGCTTCCGACAGTCGGGCAAATTCTGCATCCGTGAGCTGTACACCGTGGGCAAACACCGATTTATCTTTCACCAATCCGGCCTGATCGTACGTGTCTAAATAACCATCGTGATCGGGAAAAAGTTCTTTCACAAACGCGACCTCATTCACGTTTTCCGACAGGTGCGTGTGCAGGTAAACATCGGGATATTCTGCCAGCAATTTTCCAGCGAGCTGCAGTTGCTCTGGGGTTGAGGTGATGGCAAATCGGGGCGTGACAGCGTACAGCAGGCGGCCATTCTTGTGCCATTTCTCAATCAGTGCTTTGGTTTCTTGGTAAGAAGAGTCTGCGGTGTCGCACAGATCATCAGGGGCGTTACGATCCATCATGACTTTGCCAGCAATCATTCTCAGGTTACGAGCTTGAGCCGCTTCAAAAAATGCGTCGGCAGATTGAGGAAAGACGGCAGCAAAAACGAGAGCTGTGGTTGTACCGTTGCGCAACAGTTCATCTAAAAACAGGTCGGCAACTTCACGGGCATAGTCTTTGTCTTGAAACTTCCGCTCTGTTGGAAACGTATATTTGTTCAGCCATTCCAGCAGTTGTTCACCATAAGCGGCCATCATCGCCGTTTGGGGAAAATGGATGTGAGTGTCGATAAATCCAGGCAGAATCAGGCGATCGCGGTAAACCGTTGTGGGCAGGTCGGCATACTTGTCCTGCAGATCGGTATAAACCCCAAAATCGTGAACCTTCCCCTCAGAATTTAGGATGAGCAGACCATCTGAAAAATAGCGAACACTCTCCGCTTCTGAAACAAAAAAAGGGTCGTCAACAAAATCTAGAAATGCACCGCGAACAGCCTTCACTATTGACATTTTAGAGTTTTCCTCAAATCAAATCTTTCAAGCTCAATTCAAAGTAGAAGTCGGTATTTCTGCTTCGAGCTCTAAATCCTATATCGACAGCCTGTGTCGAATACCAACACTTTGAGAAGGTTATATCAACGCTCATCCACCAGCCATTGATTATTTGCAATAATCGCTCTATTCACCATCATCCATTCAGTCCTTTAAAGAGAAATTTGGTTTCAGGCAAGTGAAATTCCTAATTCGGTAGTCCTGTAGACGTAATGATGGTGAGAGCATAGAGCATAAGTCATTAACCAGAGTCATCTCTATGCTTAATTGTCCACAGTGTAACGGTCAGCAGATTGTCAAAAACGGTCATATCCACAATGGTAAACAACGATTCAAATGCCAAGACTGTGGACGACAGTTCATTGAGAATCCTACCAAAATCGTGATCTCGGATGAAAAGAAAGCTTGGATAGACCGTCTGTTACTGGAACGGTTTGCTCTAGCAGGCATTGCTCGGGTCGCCCAGGTGTCTGAAAAATGGCTACAGGATGATGTCAACGCTCGCGACGCCGAGGTGCCTCGACAGGTTCATATATCGGCCAAATAAAAGGCAAGTTACCGCTGCAAGCCGAAGAGCTGTGGTCTTTTGTCGCCCATAAAGGGAACAAACAATGGATCTGGCTAGCCATCGATGAGAACACCCGCGAGATTGCCGGAGTCCATATTGGTCAGCGCGATCACGAAGCCGCCAAACAGCTTTGGGCTTCGTTACCAGCGGTCTATCGCCAATGCGCAGTCGTCTACACAGATTTTTGGGAGGCTTATAAAAAGGTCATTCCGAGCAAACGGCACCGAGCAGTCGGCAAAGAAACCGGCCAGACCAACTCCATCGAGCGATTCAACTGTACGGTCAGGCAGCGAGTCTCACGTTTAGTCAGAAAAGCGCTCTCTTTTTCCAAGAAGCTGGAAAATCACATCGGAGCGATTTGGATGTTTGTTCATCACTACAATGCTTCTTTACAGGCATCATTACTTGTTTAGGACTACC
>JBHJJI010000361.1:0-2927 GCA_050042805.1 Leptolyngbyaceae cyanobacterium | reverse complement strand
CCGTGATTGAACTGGGTCTGCTGCAGTTGTCCTTGGCGCTGCTGTTTATAGTGGCGGCGATCGCCCTGGCCCGCTGGCAACAGCTGGGGCTAGAGCTGACGCTGCTCACTGCCACGGCCCGCACGGCATTTCAGCTCTTTGCGGTGGGTTATCTGCTGGCCATTGTGTTTGCCTGGCGCAATCCCTTGAGCATTTTGGCCGTACTGCAGGTGATGCTGGCGATCGCAACGGTGGTGGCTCGCAATCGCATTGGCAAGCGCTTGACCAAACTATTGCCAATTTTGGCGGGGTCGCTGTTGACCGGCACGGCCCTGACTGAGATTTGCACGACAGGGGAGAGTAGTCGGCCAGAGGTTTGGTATGAGCCGCGATATGTGATTCCGCTGACGGGGATTGTGCTGGGCAACGCCATGACGTCAGCCACCATCGCGGGCGCTCGCCTGGTCAGCAATCTGAAGCAAAACCAAATCGAAATTGAGACCCATTTGAGTTTGGGAGCCACCCCCGCCCAGGCGCTCGCGGCCTATCGCACAGCGGCCATCTAGGCGGGGCTCATCCCCACGATTAACGCCATGATGGTGGTCGGCATTGTTAAGCTGCCGGGCATCATCACGGGGCAACTGCTGGGGGGGGTCGATCCGCTCAATGCGGCGCTGTATCAGATGCTCATCATGTTTATGCTGGCCTTTTCGGATCTGTTGGCCGCGATCCTGGTGACGAACGGCATTCGTCGCCTATTTTTTAACGAGGCCGCGCAGTTAGTTGTGCCACGCGGATAGGCACAAATGGCGCTGCGACCCGCCTCTACACCAGTGATGAGTTTGAAGGCGTTGCTTAAACAGCCTCCGCGATCGTCGGAGTTTGGCACTGCCAAACCCTTACAAACATTGGGTTCTGTCATGATTTTAATTTTTCGAAAAGCCCCCGAATTCGGGCTTATATCGAGCAATGAACTGACGATTGTTGTCGTAGACCGAGATCGGCAACTGCACCTGATTGCCCAACTGCATGATGTTTTGCACTAGTGCATGGGTTTCAGTAATCACCGCGTCGTTACGCGAGAGGCGGCCCTGGGTCGAAGGGGGAGAAATCGACTGGCGAATGGCACTGTCGTAAGGCTCCCGTAGCGTGAGTTCGATGCCCTGATTACTGTAGGTATAGGTGCAAATGCCTGCTGCCGCCGGACAGAGATCAGCTAAATCATCGTCAATGGTTTGCAATGCCACCGCTTGCTTGAGCTTCGTTTGAGCTTGCTTGAGGGAGGCTTGGTAGGTCGTGAGTTGGCCCTGAGCTTCGGCATAGCGCAGCGTATTCTTCGGCACCTGGCGCATCTGGGCAAAGGCTTCGCTCCAGTGCGTGACGGCTTGAGTCCACTGGTCATTGCGTTCCGCCGCTTGAGCCTGAGCCGCATCTGCTAAAGCTTCCTGATAGGCGCGTTCACCGGCCTTCTCAAAGGTAACGCGGGTGCGAGTTTGCACCATCTGACTGCGATAGTCTGACAACAGCGATCGCGCTTCTTGATAGGCCAGCGTGCCCTGAGGAATTTTGCTCAGCGCTTGGGTCGCCCGATCCCACGCGCGTTGAGCGGTTAGCCACTCGGTCAGGGTCGTGGCTGTCTCGGTTTGAGCGGTTGCTAGCTGAGCCGCCTGTAGCGCTTCGTTCAAATTGGCTTCGGCTTGCTCTTCGACCGCGAGGCGATCGCCAATCGCCTGATAGTTGGTTTCATATTCCCGCTGCTTGGTTTGGGCAAACGCCGCGAGTGGACTGTCATCTGGCACCCGACCGAGATGGGTAACGGCTTTTTGCCACAGCAGATGGACTTCCACCCAAAGTGGCACGGGATGGGGCGGATCTTGGCTTTTTTCTGATGCTTCAGTGGCGTCGCGCTGGGCGGCAATAATCCATTCCAGGTCAGACAGCTGGGTGCGGTAGCGCAGCAGATCAGCCTGGGCCGCATCATAGTGGGACGACCAGGGGGGAATCGCCGACACGAGTCGAATCGCCTTTTGCAAGTCTTTATGGGCGCTGGAAACTTCATCCGGTGTCGGTCGACCTTGCAGCTGATCAACGGATGCTAGGCTCAGGTCACTAGCGGTTTGACGGCGCTCGCAGCTGCCCACGAGACAAGGCCGACTCACCCCATAGGTCACCACCCCAACTGCGACTCCGGCGGCCACTAAGCCCCCCACGGAGCGCCAGGGCAGGGCTTGCCAATGAGTGGTCAGTTGCTGCCAGCGGGTCTGCCAGGGCTCTGATTCCAGCCGGGCTTTCCAGGTCTGCCAAAACGACCCCGAATCAGCCTCTGAGGTCGTCTCGGCGGGGGGGACAGCGGTGCCTTCAGCCGTCGCCTCCTCTGGCTCCGATGCAGACGCTTCCGGTTCCGAGTCGTGGGAAAGCAGAACCAATGCTCCAGCCGTGCCCTCCATCGCGGGCTCGCTGCTATCAAGGACTGGATCACCCGCCGCATCAAACAAATCTGCCATGACGTCAGCCGGTTGCCAGCCCCAACTGCGGGCCGCATAGGGGCTAGCGGTGCCGCGCTTTCTGAGGTAAAGCCGAACGGGCAACTCGCCGGTGTCGTCTAAAAATTCTTCGGGCAGTTCGGTTTCGGCCAGCCCGGTGCCCATGGCCAACGCCAAGGCTTTGAACCGCTCATCTCGCTCAGTCGCAGTCGCAGCGGCCACGATGTCTTCTGACAGCACTAACAATCGCCCCTGCTGAAATCGACAGCGAATCGTGGGGGCTGCTTCGGGCATGGTTTGAGCGATCGCGGATTGGATGCGATGTTCTAAGGCAGCAACAAATCGATCTAACGCAGCAAATGAAGAGGTAGAAGTCATAACCCTAGGCAATGCTCAAAGCTTGACTGACAGTTATCTCAATAGACCCAATAGCCCTAGCTATGGCATCGAAGTATAACAAGGGTT
>JBHJJI010000360.1:0-11196 GCA_050042805.1 Leptolyngbyaceae cyanobacterium | reverse complement strand
TGTTTCCGCCAGGGGCCTTGGCATCCGAGCTGGAAGAAACCGAGACGCGGGCCTATTCCATGATTGCCGCCCTCGTGTGGGAGCAAGCCAGCGAGCCCAACTACGCGATCCTGCGGCGCTTTGGCGAAGAGCTGCAGATTCTGATGCGCAGCGTTCCTGGGACGGAAGCGGTGGATGAGTTTGGCCTCCCTGACGAAGAAATCAAGGTGGCGATCAGGGCGCCAGACCTAGCCGCGGTAGGGCTTGATGCGCAACAGCTGGCGCAGCAGGTGAGCAGCAGTGATGCCAAGGTCACTGCTGGGCAACTGCGGAATGCCAATGAAACCCTGGCGATCGAGGTGGACAGCGAGCTGAATTCTCTAGACCAGATTCGGCAAATTCCGATTCGCTCTGGGGGCGGGCAGTTTGCGCGGCTCGGGGATGTGGCCGAGGTGACTCGCGGCATTCGTGAACCGGTGACCGATCTGGCAATTGTGAATGGCAAACCGGCGATCGCCCTGGGGATTCTGATGTCTTCAGGAGAGCGCGTGGACCGCTGGGCCAAAGGTGCCCGGCGGCAGGTTGAGGACTTTCGCAGCCAGCTGCCCGGCGGTATTTCGCTGGACGTGATCTTTGACCAGAGTGAATATGTCAGCGCCCGCTTTAGCAAGTTGATTTCGAATTTGCTGTTTGCGGCGCTGCTGGTGGTGATCGTGACGTTTTTTGGCATGGGTTGGCGATCGTCGCTGGTGGTGGGCACGGCCTTGCCGCTGACGGTGTGCGCCGTGATGGGGCTGATGACCCTGATCGGCATCCCCATTCACCAGATGTCGGTGACGGGGCTGATTATTGCTTTAGGCCTGCTGATTGATAACGCGGTCGTCGCGGTTGATGAAATTCAGGCGGAGCTGAAGCATGGCGTGCCGCCCGAGCAGGCGGTGGTCGAGACGGTGAAATATTTGCAAGCGCCGCTGTTTGCCTCAACGCTGACGACGGTGCTGACGTTTCTGCCGATTGCGCTGTTGCCGGGGGGCGCGGGGGAATTTGTTGGTTCCATTGCGCTGACGGTGATTTTGTCGTTGGTCTCTTCGCTACTGCTGTCCTTAACGGTGATTGCGGCATTGGCGGGGCGCTTTCTCGGCCGCAGTGAGGCCGATATCCAGACGGTTAGGCAGCGGCGGCCGCAAAACGTTTTTGAGTATGGCTTTCGCGTGCTGATGAAGGACGGCGCCTGGTGGAATGACGGCGTGTCTTCCCGGCGATTGGGCGGCGTCTATCGCTGGACGCTACAGCGGATTACGGCTAAGCCAGTTTTTGGCGTTGTGCTGACGATGGTGCTGCCGGTGGTGGGTTTCATCCAGGTGAGCAGTTTAGAAAACCAGTTTTTCCCTTCTCTGAAGCGCGATCAGTTTCAGATTGAGGTGGAGTTTGCGAATCAAACGGCGATCGCCCATTCAGAAACAGCGGTGATGCAGGCCCGCGATCGGCTGCTAGCACATGAGCAGGTGGCGCAGGTGCACTGGTTTGTGGGAGAAAGCGCTCCCAAGTTTTACTACAACATCCCCAGCAGTCGCGAAAATTCGCCCTACTACGCCCAGGCGATGGTGCAGCTCACCTCAGGAGACGACATCAATACGCTGATTCAAACTCTGCAAGCGGAGATGGACTCTACATTGCCCGAGGCGCGAGTGCTGGTGCGCCAATTAGAGCAAGGGCCGCCGTTTGAGGCACCGGTGGAGTTAAGAATCTATGGGCCGAACATTGAGGTGCTGCGCGAGTTAGGGGCAGAAATCCGCGAAATTTTAACCACCATCCCTGATGTCACCCACGTCCGCGACGACCTGACGGCGACGGTGCCGAAGCTGGCGCTGCAAGTGGATGAAGAGCAGGCGCAACTGGCCGGGCTTTCGAATACTGAGGTGGCGCAACAGCTAGAGGCCAGTCTAGAAGGGGCGATCGGCGGTTCAATTTTAGAATCTACGGAGAATCTGCCGGTGCGGGTTCAAATTGCTGACGACAATCGCGGTGATTTATCGCAGGTGGCGTCTCTCAACCTGCAGCCGGGCCAAGCCGGTCAGCCGCAGGCCGATGAGTTTCGATCGCTCTCGGCAATCGGGGAATTTGAGCTAGTGCCTCAGCTCTCGCAGATTACTCGCCGCAATGAGCAACGGGTAAATACGGTGCAGGCTTTTATCACGGCTGGAGTGCTGCCTTCTCAAGTGCTGGGGGACTTTCAAGCCGCGATGGCAGAGCAGGGATTTGAGCTGCCACCGGGTTATTCCACGGAAATCGGCGGCGAGCAGGCCGAAAGTGGTGATGCCACTGGGGATTTGCTGGCCTACGTGGGGCTGTTGTTTCTCGTCATGGGAACGGCACTGGTGCTGTCGCTGCGCAGCTTTCGCTCAGCGGGCATTGTCGCGGCGGTGGGTATTGGCTCCGTGGGGATGGCGCTATTTTCGCTCTGGTTCTTTGGTTCAGTACTGGGCTTTATGGCCATTGTTGGCACCATGGGCCTCATCGGTATTGCCATCAACGGCAGCATTATCGTGCTGTCCGCCATTAATGAAAATCCGTTGGCGCGACAGGGCAATCGCAAGGCGATTCAAGATGTGGTGATTAGAGCCACGCGCCACGTGTTGACCACTACCGTCACCACCATCGTGGGCTGTGTGCCCCTGCTCATGGGAGGCGATCCGCTTTGGCAGCCGTTGGCGATCGCGATCGCGGGCGGCATTGGCGGTTCCCCTTTCTTAGCGCTTTATTTCACTCCAGCGGCCTATCTGATGCTGCGTCGCCGCGCCCCGAAAGGCCATGACTCAGATCATGATCCTTCGCCGGTACCGCCTGAAACGTTATCGCCTGCCCAAAATGTGGGGAGCGCGTGAGCATCACCGACGGCATTAATCACGCTGCCAACATTCACTTCTGACGCCATCGGCGCTCTTCCTCGCTGGTGGAGAACGGTAGAGAAGTGTGATTGAACCCTTTAGAGACTGGATTTTAGGAGACACCATGAACAATTACCCCTTCACCCATCAGTCGTTTGAGCTGCTCGAAGGCTTAGCAGAGAACAACGAGAAAGCCTGGTATAGCGAGCACAAGCAAGACTTTGAGAACTCTCTGCGCCAGCCGTTCGCCCGCATTCTGGAATTAGCGTCAGAGCAGCTGGAAGACACCGAGACACCGCTGTCTGGGGGAGCTAAAACCATGTTTCGCCAGCATCGCGATATCCGATTTTCTAAAGATAAATCCCCCTACAGTACTCACGTGAGCGGCGTGCTGACGCCGTCGGGCACGAAGTCAGAAAAAGAGGGGGTCTTTTATCTCCATCTCGATGTGACGGGCGGCATGATGGCCTGCGGATTTTATCAGCTCAAGGCGGCTGAACTTGGCCCTATCCGCGATCGCATCCTTGAGGTACCCCAGCAATTTGCTCAGGTTCTTGCGGCTCTTGATGCAGCCGGATTATCGCTCAGTGAGGATGAAAAGCTTAAATCGATGCCTCAGGGCTATAAAGAGTATGCCGAGCATGAATATGCCGATTACCTAAAACTGAAAAGCTTTGTGACCAAAACGGCCTTGCCAAAAAGTGTCTGGTTCAGCGACGATTTGGTGACAGGCATCGTGAGTTACGTCAACAGCTGTCAGCCCTTGCTAGAGTTTTGCAAAGATGCAGAATAGCTGAAGTTTTCCTTTAAATGGATAGTTGTCTGCCACACTGAAATCGGCTTGACTGACAAGTGCATCCGCATTCTGCCAACCCGTGCATTAGCGCTATACCGATGGTGTCATCATGCGTTTTCCCCTCTGGTCATATCTCAATCAGCCCCTTTGGGATCGCGATCGCCCAGCGGTCTTAAACCCCTGGCAGTATTGGCAGCATTGTTGTCATCGTCACGCCCAGCGCTGTTTGAACAATGCCTTTTTAGAGCAGTGTTGGCAAACTTGCTACCAAGAGTTTGTCAATAATCATCCCAACCTGTGTGTGCGATCGCCGTTAGAAGAAGATCCTCGCTGGTTGATTGAGCGCTGCTGGCAGATCAAAAGACGTAATTGTTTAGGCAGTCATCCAGAAAATCTCACCCGTGAGTCAGAGCGTTAGGCCACTGGGTTGCTGGTGAGGCTTAGCATGGCCTCACCCTGATGATCAGGAAGCTATTTTTCCGCAAACTCCAGCTTTTGCCAATGCCTCATCACTTGTTGGCCGCTTGCTGCAGCCAGAAGGCGATCGCATCTGCCAATCCTGACGCTAGCTCGGCCTGTGAGTCGGGATCGACGATCCACTCAAATTCATCGGGGTTGATCATAAAGCCCAGCTCTAGCAGCACTGAAGGGGCGACGGTGGGGCGGGTGAGGGCGAGATTGTTCCAATACACGCCGTAGGATGGGCGATCAAGCTCGCGGACGAGATAGTCGTGCAGAAATTCTGAGAGGTCATGGGCCTGGGCGTTGTACCAAAACATGCCGATGCCAGCGGTATTGAGAGCATCACCAGCGTCGGGCAGGGCATTGTAGTGAATGCTGAGGGCCAGCGTTGGTTCCACTTGGTTGATGATGTCAACGCGATCGCGGGGGAACAGATCGTCATCGCCCTCGCGCGTCATGATGACGGTCGCCCCGCGCGCTTCTAGCTCGTCGCGCAGCAGCTTTGAGACCACCAGATTCACATCCTTTTCGGGATAGCCGGTGGGGCCGCGGGCGCCAAGGTCGTTCTCGCTGCCGTGACCGGGGTCGAGCAAAATGACGCTGCCTGCTAGAGAATTGTCCGCTAGTGCCGGCGCATGTTTGAGCGACAGCACCAGCGTGGTGCCTTCGTAGCGGGTTTTGTAGCCCCACTGCTGCCCCCGAAACTGAAAGCGATATTGGGCGCGATCGGGCAAGACCGGCTGCCAGTCCAGACGTTCTACCACCGGGGCGGCATCGAAGTAGATCGTGTCGGTTTGCGGGGTAGTGTTGTGCAGCGTCAGCGTCAGCGTGTCGGCGGTTTGGTTAATGCTGATGGGGACGGGCGCCTGCAGCGGAAAGCGCACCTCCGTCCAGCCTGGAATTTGCTCGGAGGTGACGCTGCGGATGATGGATTTGGCGGGTGCGGCAGTGGTGTCAACGCGGGTTTCGGTGGCGCGAATCCAGCCGCCGTAGTCGAGGCGGAGCCAGTCGCCCTCGGTGCCGGTGACGGTGGCGCGGGTGCCTTGAGGCAACGGCGTAATGCGAGAGTAGCTGGTGCTGGGGCCAGTGCGGGCGACCCCTGACTCGGCAGTCACAGTGGCGACGCTAAAGGGCATCAGGGGCTGACGAGAGAGGGTGACGGGCAGGGTTTGGGTGATCACGTCGCCATTAATAGCCAATGTGTAAGTCGGAGAGCCGCCAGGGCCAGTGGCGGGCATCACCGTGCAGCCTTCGTAGGCGGTTGTCGTGAGGGCAATGGGCTGATTGTCAGCGGTGAGCACGGCTGAGTTGGGGGGCAGGGTGTCCGCCTCACCAACAGGGGCGAGATCAATCGTGTCGCCGCCCCAGGTGACGGCAATGTCAGCGTCTGGTAGAGCGATCGCGCTAAAGCACACCAGTTCTCCGGCCGGTCGCGTCATGGCCACCTGGGGGGTCAAAGATTCCACCACGTAGCCCAGTTCTGGCGATACGACCGGTACACCCGGCACGCGGGTGACGTTGACGGTGATGCTGTCGTCTCCTTGAGTCAATGTCAAAGTGTTTTCACCCAGGGCCAGGGGCAGTGTCGGCGCAAAGTGCCCGGCTGGGCTGCGGTAGGCAATCGGTGCACCATTGACCAAGACGGGCTGATTGGGGTCACCGGTGCCGATTAAAAAGATGCGATCGCTGCTGGTTTGATGTTCTACAGGCGGATAGGCCAAAAACAGCGGGCCGTCAGCGATCGCGGCGGGCGTGATCATGAGGCTACTGAGGGTACCGATACCTAGGCCAAAAAGTTGGGGTTTGTTCATTGCGGGCTCGATGCGGCGGCTGTTAGTTAGTCTACGGTTTCCCACGACGGCTAGGGCGACCCTGGCGTCGTCACATTGAAATGAAGCGGATTAATTTTCTGACGATGAGAGTGGCTTTTCTGGCGATCGCGCATAAACAAAAGTATGGGTATTTTTTATAGCAACACTCTGGACAGATTTAGGAGGCTATAGCCCCGTAATCAAGGAGCTTTCGGTAGTTGGCATGTGATTTTATTGAAGTTGACTCCAACTCAAACAGCGCAATAAATAAGTCCACAAGATGTTCATTGAGAGCCAACCGCTTCAAAGAGGCGATCGAAAAGCTGAGAGGTTCTCTTTCTCTGTAAGTTTCCTGCAAGGTTGCTTTCGCTAAGTTCAGGGCCAGCAAACTAGCGTTGACGTGGCTATCAATGGCCTCCGGTGAGCGAGCCTGACAATCGGCCAGACCGGTAAATTGGCGGGCATCGCGAAAGACAAATTCAATCTGAAACCGGGCGCTGTAGCAGTGATAGAGGAACACTGGGTCAATCTTCAGGTCAGTGGAAAACAGCACCACGTAACTGCGCCGTCCCTGCTTCTCTTTCAGGAGATAAGCTAAGCGCACCTTGCGTTTGAGACTCACCGACCAGACAACAGCCGTGTAGAGGTAGACCCCATCTTCCAGACGTCGAACCAAGTGGAATCGACGATGGTCTTTGAGATTGACCTTGCCGTCATATTTGCGCCGCGCACCTCGGCCCTGATAGGGACCGTCATAGAGAAACTTGAGGTCGGCATCACAGCGAAGTTTGCCAATGGCATCAAAGCCGAGTTGCACCACTCCGCTGACCCACTTGTATTTGCTGTAGAAGCCATCGGCGACGACATAGCGAATCCACTCTGGGAAGTACATCATGCAGTAAGCCAGATGCCCTAGATAAAACTCAATACGATTGCCCGAAGCGGAGGGGCTATCGACAGCCGTTTTAGCAGGGCGACTGAGATCGGCTTCGGTTTGTTGGGCGGAGAGCGTGTACCCCGTGTTTTGCTCCACATCCACAATCGCAACTACCGAGAGTTCCAAGCCCTTCTCCGCCCGCTGCGTTTTGCCGTTGTAGTACCAGTCCAAGCCATAGGTATGACGACCGCTTTTCTCCAGGAAGGTGCAATCAACCACCGCAATCTGAGGACTCTGCCCATCTCGTAGCTGCTCATTCAGGCTTTGATTGAGACCTTCAACCCCAATGCCTGAATCAAAATGGCGGCGGTAGGTACGTTCGGATAAATCGCTGTAGCGACTCAAGTTGCTGTCGTTGACCTTGCCACAGACCACGAAAATTGTGGTCATCAGCGTCAGCAGAAACTGCCGTTGGGGTTTGCAAAACCACCGGCTGTCTCTAACAGACCGGTTAAAATCCGAGTAAAGCTGTCCATCGGTGCGACCTGTTTTTGTTGCAGTCGTACTCTATATCGATGGATCGCTTTCTTCCTACCTCCTCGAAAAACTGTCCGGACTATTGTTATAGCAAAGGACAAATCCTAATATTGGCTTTTGTCAATAGCTGATTTTTGTAATTGATGTTTAGCATTGGGAATTGCACAAAAACGCCAGTACCAGTATTTTCATACTCTGAAAAGAAAAATCCGCTATTGAATTTTTTCAATGTCTGGTCTTTTGATTGATGCTTAGCCTTTGCGATTGGGCATCAATAGAGGTGGAAGCTGCTGTTAACAGGGAAACGCGTTTGGCATTGTTTCTCGTCAATGGCCACTATTGAGTTTTTGAGTCTTTTTATGAAAAGTATTGCTATTTCTTAGAAATCACACCTCTTTTTTGGGTGATTGCGCAACAATAAAAATACTTGATTTTGTATATTTTTCCCAATATTTGAGTTTTTCTGGTGAAACTTTGGAGCGGGTTGGGATAAATAATAGTTGATGAACCTTGTAGAAAACATCGCGTTTACTTATGAAACTGTCTGCGTTTCTCTGTATTTGAGTCAGATGGCTCAAGTAGTACTCTCAGATCACAATTCCCTGACCCAGTAGTTGGGACCCACAGACAAGCATTAACCCAGTTCATGTTTGATCTATAGCTTGTGACTGAGGACTCTAAGGTGTGCATTCGGGTCGTTAATGTGAGACTGGTTATTTGGGGCTTAATCTTTTGGCCTGTAACTTGCGACTGGAAAATCTAAAGTGTGGATTTGAGCCTTTAATGTGAACCTGGTTTTTAAGGCTTAATCGTTGGGTCGATCTTTGCCGCGAATGTCTCTAAGACATCTCTTGATCAGCGTATGAATTATTTGTGTGCGATTTACCCGTTATGGCTGCTGCTAGCGGGTGGGGGAGGAGAAGGGTTAGCGTGGCTTGACGCCATAAGTCAATGGCTAGCCATGGTTGAGGGGGATGAGCGCTCGCTGGTAACGCTTGGGCTAGCCATGGGGCCGACTGGCAGCTGTTTGTTGTTGAGTCGAGGCTGGCTGCCACTGGTGTGGCTCGATTTAGGGGGAATGGCGATCGCCTTGCTGAGTTACGGTCTGCCTATACTGACTAGGCGTCCTGCTGAGACTGCTAAGCTGGCTGCAACTGCTGAGAGGGCCAACGATGCCTGGCTGCAGCGAGCGATGTCGGTAGCCGAAACCATCTACTGGCAAGAAGATCTAACAACGGGCAAGATGCGGTGCTTTGGCAAATACACGGCGACGGGCTGGCAGCCAGGGTCTTGGCAAACCTCAATGGCCCACGTTTTTGAGCGACACGTCGCCGCTGATGATATTGCGCGGGCGCGGGCGGTGCGGCAAACTGCCCTCGAAACGCTGAGAGAGATGAGGGTCGAGCATCGCATCTGCTTGCCGGATCAAACCAACTTGTGGATGTTGACCGTGGGCCAGGTGATGGTGGATGCGGCGGGCGAGCGTCGATATCTGGTGGGCTCATCGACTAATATCACTGCCCGCAAACGCGCTGAGCAGTCGTTGGTTATCAGTGAAACGCAGCTACGCCTCTCGCTCGATCTCGCTCAATTTGCCACTTGGGATTGGCATATCGATAGCGATCGCGTGCGGTGGAATGAGCACCACTTTCGACTGTTAGGCTATGAGCCGGGCGAAATTGACCCCACTCCGGAGCTGTGGCATCAGGCCGTGCACCCCGATGACGTCGTCCGGGTCGATCAGGCGATGATGAGAGCGCTGTGCAATCGGTCGGAATATGAAGCGGAATATCGTCTGATACGCCTGGATGGCAGCCTGCGCTGGGTGCTCGATCGCGGGCATTGTCAACAGGATGAACAGGGTACCCCCGTGCGGATGCTGGGCATTATGCTCGACATTACTGAGCGCAAACAGATGGAAGTCTCGCTGCGCCAGAGTGAAGCGGTGAAAGAGCGATTGCTGAAGGCGATTCCTGACCTTTTAGTTTGGATGAAAGCCGATGGTACCTGCCTTGGTGCGGTGCAGGGGCGAGATACCCAGGATTTATTTAATGGTTGCTCTGTTGGCCGCGACCAATATGACATGCTGCCGGCCCCCCTGAGTCAGTTGCGGCGGCAGGCGGTGGCGAGAGCAATCAACACGGGCGAACCGCAGGTCTATGAACAGCAAATTGATATTGACGGCGCTTTAGAGTTTGAAGAGGTGCGGGTGGTGCAAATTGGTGAAGATGAGGTCTTGACCATGATGCGCAATATTAGCGATCGCAAACGGGCGGAAATTGCCCTGACTGAGAGCGAACGCCGCTATCGTCTGGTGACGGAAAACATGACTGATTTGGTCTGTTTGCATCATCCTGATGGGCGGTATTTATATCTCACCCCTTCCTGTGAAACGTTGCTGGGCTATACGCCGCAAGAGCTGCTCGATCGCTCACCCTACGACTTCTTCCATGTCGATGATCTGAAAATCGTTAACCAGGCGCATGAAGCGGTGCTGTTAGATGAAGCCGTTTCAGTGGTGTATCGCATGCACCACAAATTAGGTCACTACATTTGGCTAGAGACTTTGAGTACGCCGGTGTTAGATGACGTGGGGTGCTTAATACATATTCAAACGACCTCACGGGAGGTGACCGATCGCGTGGCGATTGAGAAACGCTTGCGCCATATTGCCCTGCACGACACGTTAACCCAGCTGCCTAATCGGCTGTTGCTGATCGCTCGCCTAGAGCTAGCCATCGCGCGCGCTCAAGGCAGTGCGGCGTTTCAGTTTGCGCTGCTGTTTATCGATTTTGATCGGTTTAAGGTGATTAACGACAGCCTGGGTCACGCCGTGGGCGATGAGCTGTTAGTGGCGATCGCCCAGGCGCTACCCACCTTGGTGCCTGCCAGTGACTTGGTGGCCCGTTTGGGCGGTGATGAATTTGTTATCTTGTTAGAGCACGTCACGGGCATCGACGAAGCCATTGCCCTAGCAGAAAGGATTTTAACCCACCTGCAATCGCCCTTAGAGATTCAAGGACAGCAGATCTTTATGAGCGCCAGTATTGGCATTGTGCTGGGGGGGGATGACTATCAGCAGCCTGAGACGGTGATTCGCAATGCTGACATTGCGATGTATCGGGCCAAAGCGACTGGTCGTGACGGCTATGCCATTTTTGACCCGGCGATGCATGCTCAGGTGCGCGATCGTCTCCAGCTCGAAAATGATCTGCGCCGAGCTTTGAAGAAACAAGAGTTTGTCTTGTTTTATCAACCGGTGGTGGCGTTAGAAACTCTGAAAATTGTGGGCTTTGAAGCTCTGCTCCGATGGCGGCATCCGACTCGCGGGTTGCTGATGCCTGACCGCTTTATTCATGTGGCCGAAGAGTCTAATCTCATGCCACCCTTAGGCGAATGGATGTTATTGACTGCCTGCCAACAGGTGAGTGAGTGGCAGGCTCAGATTGCTCCGGCTGCGGGTCTGTGCCTATCGGTTAATCTCTCAGTGAAGCAACTGCATCCCTCGATGTTGTTGCCTCAGCTGAAGCAGGTGTTAGCGATGACTCAAATCAAGCCCCAAACTTTGGCGCTAGAGCTTACCGAAAGTCTGTTGGTGGAAAACATTGAAACGACGAGCGACATGCTGCATCAGCTGCAGGCGACAGGGGTGACCATTAGTATTGATGACTTTGGCACCGGCTATTCTTCGCTGAGCTATCTGCATCAGCTGCCGGTCAACGCGCTTAAGATCGATCGCTCCTTTGTTAGTCCGTCACAGCCCAATTTGAGAAACCAAACGATCGCGGAGTCGATTGTCGGCCTCAGCAACTTGCTGGGTTTCAACGCGATCGCCGAGGGCATCGA
>JBHJJI010000359.1:0-6812 GCA_050042805.1 Leptolyngbyaceae cyanobacterium | reverse complement strand
CCCGTGAACTATTTCGCCGCCCCTGAAAATCAAGACCTCGGCGTCATCAAACGGATTCGCAAACCGCCCGACAAACTGGATGTGTCTCCTTTTCCTAAACCGACTTGACTTACGTTCTGCAGCCTTAACCTTTCACAAATGTATGAGAGCAGTGTTGATGCTGAACAATGAGTTGCAGCAGTCGCCAGTCCGGTTCGGACAAGACTGCGAGCCAATTTGCTTCTGCGCTAACGATCAGAGCGATCCTAGGTGTCCTGAGCAAATGACCAGCACTATCCTAAAATTCGCTACCCACGCCGACCGAGGTCGACCCCATCGAATCAAAGACGGTGATGCCCAGAGGCAAATCTAGCTCGCCATTCTCATCAACGAACTCATCGAAAATACCAATGTCTTCTAACCCAGAAGTGGTTGATGAGTCAGCAGGCTCAGATGTGTTGATTTCGTGAGCTGCCGATTGATGAAGGTTGGGATCAACCTCAACACTCATCCCCCGAGTTTCTAAGGGAAGAAGCTGATTGGCCACATCGTCAGGTTCTGCCGTGTCGGCAGCAGCGGGCAAAGCCACGACTAAGAAAGACAAGAGCGATGCGGCTGACAGTGCCTGGCCCAATCGTAAAATAGTCATTTGCTAACCTCGTGAGAAGAAGAAAATATGACCGCCGTCCTCGTCATGGGAAGGCAGATTGTGATTGCTAATTTAAGCCCTTTGACCCCTCGAACACACCTGTCTTAGGTATCGCTGATGCCGCTTTCGCATCATTCAACCGTGGTCAAATTTTCGAAAATCCATCAGCAACTTAGGATAGGGGTACATGCCTCACGACCTATCTCCAATATCTTCTAAAAAACGTAGAACTGCGTAGGTAGTTGTACGACTTCTTCACAGTGTAAAGTGCCATCGTCTAACCCACTTTCCGCACTTTGAAGTGTCACACTCAGGTATTGATGCTGAGATCCTTGAATAACAGCACTTTCAAGCTATTAAGTTCATTTGAACCACTGAAAGGAAATTCTCAATAAGATCCCTCTTTTGAGATTTATTCCTGGTTAGTGTCTCTGGAAACCTCATCGCTTCGTTTAAATATCGAATGTGCCAGTTGGAAGTGCGGAATGTCAGGTCTAAGGTCTTTTTCTGGTAGTTTATACCGTCACTGCATCTGATTCCCGCGATCGGGGCATACTGAAATTAGGTCAGCAAAGTGCCGCCTGTGGCCGATTAGGCGTTTTCGCCTCGAAATTTTAAAAGGCGATCGCGCTTGTGATCGGCATCGCCCGACCGATATCGCCCCTGGCGAAACCATTGATGACTATTCAGCGTCATGATCCGTAGGAACCCTTGGCAATCAGCATAATTCAGTACCTAAAAAGACCTAGGTACTGAGCTGCTGATTAGGAAAACAAAACGCGTGATGAGAGGGGACAGCTGTTGATAGCATTGAGAGTCAATGGCGGTGATACGGATGTTGATGCGATGTCTCTATCGAAGGGGGCCTGATGGCAGTGTAATGGTGCTGAAGTCTTGGGAACCGAGGGTTAGAGTGCGGCTACCAGGTTGTTTTTGTCGAAAAGTGCGATCGCTGGAGTGATGAGAAAAAAAGCTATTCCGTTCAAAGCCGTTGTGTTAATCAGCGCCGTCTTCGGGTGGGGAGCCGCTGCCATTGCGACCTCACCGCCTGCCGCCCTGTCGTCAACTGAGTTACCGCTCGCTGAAGCGCCACCGATTCCCGCCAACTTGGCTCAAACCCGGATCAGCCCGCCCGTGCCGCCGCTACCCAATCCCCTGCCTGCGCCCCAAGCACCCGCGATCGATGGCATTGTTGGTCTCTTACCCGAACCCACCGACGACATTGGGATTGGTCACCTCCGCCCCCGAGACCTGGCATTTTTAGAAGGCCCGGATTGGACTGACAGCCCCTATCTGACAGCTAATTGGCTGCAGGCAGCGGCGATCCCCATTTATATCGAGCCCAATGGCTCGCACTGGGGGTGGATTATTAATGGTTGGCTCGTGCCCAACGGCCAAACGCCGCTAGCCTTGGGCAGTGATGCGAGCTTTTCGATGCTGCAGACCTACTACGCCCTGTTTTCCTTTCCCGTGACCGAAATTCGTCAGGATGGCTGGTTTCAATTTCAATACACGCCCGTCGGCAAGGCCTGGGCTCATATCGACCATCTCAATCTGGGCAGCATCGACCTAGCCGTAGAAACTTGGGAAAATCGATTTCTCGATATGGGCTGGGTGGAATATCGTCAGCATGGGCTATCGCAGTCGCTGAACAGTGCGCCGAATGGCAATTCTGGCGACATTTTGGGGCTGATTGGTCCCAATAGCTTTATAGAGCCCCTGGCCTTCAATGGCGATTGGATGCAGGTACGCGTGACCCAACCCGCCGAAGGCTGTACGTTTTTGCCGGGAGCGGCCACCCAAGAAGGCTGGATGCGGTGGCGCAATGATGACGATGGGTCGCTGGTGTGGTTTCCACCTAGGGGCTGCTAACTGAATCGGGGCGACACGCAGCTTGCCATTGCGGCCAGTGACTGCCGCTCATTCATGACCCGGTTGGTTGACAGACAACTCGAACTCGTGGCGACAGGTCTTGATCCTTGCGCCACGAGTTCGATGTTGATTTTGTGTAAATTTTGCCCCTCTAAGAGAAATCCAAAATGAAAAATATTCCACCTGAAAAACCCGGTTTCTGGGAACAGGTCTATACTCTGCAGCGAGTTTTTCATAGAAACCGGGTTCTTGGACACGTTATACCCAGTCTCTGGTACAAGACTTATACGTCTGGCCCCCTTGTCCCGCTGCTCTCCGGCGTTTCTAAGATTGCCTGGGGAGTTCGAGCACGGAGAATGGGTATAACGCCCTGAGGATGTTGGGGTGATCTTCTCAGGTGAGGGTTTCCGGTCAAATAACACTGTGATAGCCTCCATCAGGTATGGCCTGTTTGGTTAGAGGGCGGCGGCGTGATTGCGATTTACCCAGGAAGCTTTGATCCCATTACTTTAGGGCATCTGGATATCATTACCCGTGGCAGCCGCCTGTTTGAAAAGGTGGTAGTGGTGGTTTCTTCGAACCCTCATAAGAGTCCCTTATTTACGGCTGAACAGCGCATCGAGCAAATTCGGGTCTCGGTCAATCACTTAAAAAATGTCGAAATCGACAGTTTTGAGGGGCTCACGGTAACCTATGCCAGAATAAAGCAGGCTCAAGTTTTGCTGCGAGGGCTACGGGTGCTATCTGACTTTGAAAAAGAGTTGCAGATGGCCCATACCAATAAGACCCTAGCCGCCGACTTAGAGACCGTCTTTTTGGCAACTTCAACCGAGTATGGCTTCTTAAGCAGTAGTCTGGTGAAAGAGATTGCCAAATATGGGGGGCCAGTTGATCACTTGGTGCCTCAGCATGTTGCCCGGGACATATACCGATGCTACGACAAGACTTGACCCCAACCAACTCCGCCAATGGGAACGCTGCTGATCGCTCAGCGGCTGCTAGTGAGTCTCCAGTTAATAGCAGTGAAACCGTTAAACGCCTAGATATTCAGCAGTCTTTAAACGTGCTGGAAGAGCTGATTTTAGAGAGCCCTCGAGTGCCGTTTTCAGGACGGACGTTAATTGACGAAGACCAACTATTAGAACAATTAGATCGGATTCGGCTTAACCTGCCGACCGTTTTTCAAGAAGCCATGCAAATTGTGCAGCAGCGCGATCGCATCATCAGCGACGCTCAGCAATATGCCCAAGAGATGATGGTGGCAGCTGAGCAAGAAGCGGCCCGCCGACTTGACGATATGGGCATCGTGCAGCAAGCCGAAAATCAGGCCCGGCAGGTTAAACAGCAGCTTGAGCAAGATTGTGACGCCTTGCGATCGCAGACCCGCGCTGAGATCGAGCAGTGGCAGACCGCTGCCGAGCAATATTGGGAAGAAACTCAACAGCAAACCGAATCTGAATGTCACGCCCTGCGCCAGGATGCTGATGCTTACGCAGCGGAAGTGCTGCAGCGTATTGAGCATCAGCTGGCCGACATGATGCGGGTGGTGCGTAACGGTCGCACGGCGCTACCGGCTCAGGCAACGGCGATCGAGGCAACTGTTCGTACCCAAGAGGCCACCAGTTCTAAACCCAAAGGCACCCCGCTGTCAGCCTCATCTGACGCTTCCCGTCAGAGCAAACCCCGCCGCTCGCAGTAATGGCTCACGGATACGCTGTTTAGCTGCAGCTGTCACCTGGCTGAACCGCCTAGACAAGTTTCTGACCGGCCCGATTGTGCCCCTCAGCATTGCTTTTAATCCAGTGCTGCGAGGCCAGTCATAATGGGGCGGCGGCAAAAAACGTAAAGCTTTCAAAGAGACCCCATGCTGAGTTACTTAAAAGGCACTCTGGCAGATATTCAAAAGCAGGGTGGCCATCGGGTGATGCTGACGATGGACGTCAATCAGGTGGGCTATGACCTCCAAATTACCAGCCGATTTTTGGCGGAGCTACCGCCCCTTGGGGAACCGCTGCAGGCGTTTTGTCATCTCCAGATTCGTGACGACCAACCGGTGATCTTTGGGTTTGCCAGTCGGTCGGAACGCGATGTATTTCGGCAATTGGTCAGCGTCAGCGGCATCGGCCCGCAAATGGCAATGGCTCTGCTCGACACCTTGGGATTTCAAGAATTGATTCAGGCGGTGGTTTCGGGCAATGCTCGGCTGATCTCGCGCACAAAAGGGGTAGGGGCTAAAACGGCTGAGCGGCTGATCTTGGAACTGAAGACAAAGTTGGCAGAATGGCGGCAGCAGTCGGGTCTCACGCTGACACCGGGGGGTGGCCCCATGGCCAACGTGCAAGAGGAGGTCGAAATGACCCTGCTGGCCTTGGGCTATACCAATGGTGAAATCATGAAAGCCTTGCAGGTCGTGGGGCGCAGCAGTACCTTGGCGAAGAACGACAACACAGAAGACTGGATTCGAGAAGCGATCGCCTGGTTGAGCCAATCTTCATGACGTCAAGGGGTGCGTGCCCCAAGCGGCTATGTTATGCTGAATAACTCTGTGCATAAAATCTGCGCGCAAATATCCATCTGCTAAAGCACCTCGTACCCTATGGCACTATTACAAGAACGCAAACAGGAACTGATCTCGGAATATCAGGTTCACGAGACCGATACTGGCTCCGCTGAAGTGCAAATTGCCATGTTGACTGAGCGCATCAACAAACTCAGCCAGCACCTGCAGGGCAATAAAAAAGATTATTCTTCTCGGCGGGGGCTCCTCAAAATGATTGGCCGCCGTAAGCGCTTGCTCTCCTACATCGCGAAGAAAGATGTCAATCACTACCGTGAACTTATCGGTCGTTTGGGCATTCGCCGATAGGTAGTATTAGCTTGGCTGATCATGGAGCGTTGCAATGGCCGCTGACTCAGAGAACAATCGTCTCCCCTTTGAACCCAACCGCAAGCGGAAGAAAGGGAAAGCAGAAACGACCCCATCGGCGGCTAGCAAGTCGACTCAGCCGGTTGCTGATCAGTCCCAACGCTCTTCATCTCCGAAGAAAGCCGCTCGCTCGCCCAAAAAAACTGCCAAAAAGTACAGCCGCGAAGAGACTAGCATTCCTGAGGTGGTTAGCCGCCGCATGCTGAGACGAATGGTGTTTTTCTCCGGGGTTCCCGTCACAGTGGGAATTCTGGTGTTTTTCGCCAGCTATGTGGTTATTGTTCAAGGCATCGCCGAGCTGCCCAATGGCGTGGTGCTGTTGGTGTCGCTAGGTTGGTTTGGGCTGTGCGTCGGGGGCTTGTTCTTTGGTGCCCTCTCGGCCTCTTGGGAAGTAGTTGTATGGGCGGGCTCAATGGGTGGGCTTAAGTGAATTCCAGGCTAACTTTGAACGCTTGATCGGTTCCTGGCGGCAGACGCGAGAGGAACGGCAAAATAATTCATAGGACACGTCATTATATAACGGCTAACCGTTTTGAAGCTAGGCCTCCCCGCGCCCGCCTTCATGCCGTCAACTAAGGGCTAGAAACGAGACGCTGCCAGCCATATCCCATCTAAAGAATGACAGACCCTAGCAACTTTGCTGGGGTTTTCGACTTTTGAAGGATGAGCCGCGCCGCCGCAACTTTAAGGCCAGTTCTCAGTGATCGGACTCCCAAGGCAATCTTGGCAACGCCGGGGAGCCGAGGGACAGGGGAGCCAGATCTATCGCCTTATTTTAGAGAATCGGTATAACGCTAGCGATGGAATTACAGGCGCATCTGACTTTCAGGATGGCTCACAGTTGTCTTTCTTACCCTGATAAAGGGAAGATGTCTTAACCTACCGACAACTGTCGCATTGCTGTCATGCCGATCGACTATCTCGAAAAAATACTCACTGCCCGAGTCTACGATGTCGCTCAAGAAACCCCTCTAGAACGCGCACCTCGACTGTCAGACCGGTTGGGCAACTCGCTTTATCTCAAACACGAAGAAATGAAATCAATATTATCGTTTAAGTTGCGTGATGACTACAACAAAATGGCGCAGGTACCGGCTGATCGTCTTGCTCCCGGCGGCATTGCCGCTTCGGCGGGCAACCATGCTCAGGGGGTGGCATTGGGGGCTAAGCATTTGGGCACTTCGGCCCTTATCGTGATGCCGGTGACCACGCCAGAGTTGAAGGTCAAAGCGGTTGAAGATCGCGGTGGC
Organism: Leptolyngbyaceae cyanobacterium; assembly: GCA_050042805.1. GTDB lineage: Bacteria > Cyanobacteriota > Cyanobacteriia > Phormidesmidales > Phormidesmidaceae > Halomicronema. The sequence goes on along the minus strand of JBHJJI010000359.1, from coordinate 136 downwards.
ATCGCCGTACTGCACGGAGATACCTATGACGATGCCTATGCCTATGCCTGTGAACTGGCCGCAGAGAAAGGGATGACGCTGATTCATCCCTTTGATGACCCGGATGTGATTGCGGGACAAGGCACCATCGGCATGG
>JBHJJI010000358.1:0-5524 GCA_050042805.1 Leptolyngbyaceae cyanobacterium | reverse complement strand
AAAACGTCGCTATCAGCAACGAACGACAGCAATGGCTTTAGGGCTGACTCAGCGCATTTGGAGTGAGACCGATGTGCTCAGAACCCCGGTTTATCCTTAAGGTGATGACAAGGGGGGCTGAGATAATCTCAGGAAACTACCATCCAGTCTTCTAGGCTCGCCTTCAACAAAACTTCCAGTGCAACCCCATGGACGCTTACCAGGTCTTGTAGCTTTTGCAATTGATTATCTGAAAGGTCGATTGTAATAGAAGCCACGGCGATCGCTCCTCTGGAGTCTCTAAGCGAATGTTAACATTCGCCCCCGCTTGATTTTGATCTCGATATAGTGCCCTTTCCTGATCGTTTGTTTTCGGCGATCGCCCACTTAAAGCGCAGGAGGCGATCGCGAAGGCTACTGGTCGAATAGTCACCTGATCCGATCAGCAGGGTGCTGTTTTGGCGACTCGTCCCTCTAGACAAGACCGGCAGCAGTGGCGTGCGATCGCCGTGCGTGACGTACCTGCACCCTCGAAAGACTCTTAAAAAGCAGCGCCGACTAATGTCCACGCTGCTCAACTAAAGGAATGCGATTGGGGTGAAGGCGTTACCGGCCACCCACAGTGATGGAATCAACCTTCAGGTGAGGCTGACCGACCGTGACATAAATGCTGCCGCTAATTGAGCCGCAGAATCCGGGGGCCAGGCTGATGTCTTCTGAGCACATCGAAATGCGCTGCATGATTTCCTTCGCTTCCCCAATCAGCGTCGCGCCCTTCAGCGGCTTGGTGATCTCGCCATTCTCAACCAGGTAAGCTTCATCCACGCCAAAGTTGAACTGCCCGGTAGGGCCGACGCTGCCGCCGCCCATCTTTTTGCAGTAGATACCCTTTTCCACCGAGCCAAACAGCTCATCCACCGAGAAATCACCCGGCGCAATGTAGGTATTGCGCATGCGCGAGGCGGCGGCATAGGTGTAGCCCTGACGGCGACCGCTGCCGGTGCGGGGATGACCGGTACGCATCGAGCCCGCGCGATCGCTCAAGAAATTCTTCAAAATGCCATTCTCGATCAGCAGGGTACGCTGGGTCGGCATGCCCTCATCATCCATATCCAAGGTGCCAAAGGCATCATCAGAGAGCCCTTCATCCCAGGCGGTAAGGTTTTCGTGGGCGATTTTCTCGCCTTTTTTGTCGATAAAGGGCGTTGTGCCGCGCTCAATTTGCGTCGTCTCCAACAGGTGACCGCAGGCTTCGTGGAAGATGACGCCGCCGAAGTGATTCGCCATGATGACGGGATAGTTGCCCGATTCGACATACTCGGCGTAGAGCATCTTACCGGCTGATTCCGCGACTTCCTCCGCCGTGGTGCCATAGTCCCAAGTGCGCAAAAAGGCCGGGTCGCTGGTGTCGCCCAACCGCTGACCAATGGATGAACGATGGTCGCCATCAGCGCAGAGCAAATTGCAGCTGACCGACTGCGTCAGGCGAATATCGCGGGCAAAGGTGCCGTCGCTGGCCGCGACCAAAATCTCTTGCCAGTCGCGAAAATAACCGGCTCGTCGGGCTTGCACATGGCTACCGACTTTGGCGATCTCCGCGTTAGCAGAGAGCAACACGTCGCCCATTTCTTGCATCGAGCTGCAGCCGTCAAGCCAGGCGTCTTTGTTTTTAGCAGCGGCGTAGTTTCTCAGCAGTTCTAGGTTGGTTTCTGGCACAGATGCCGTGGGGCCAGGTAGAAACAATCCCATAATCGACAGGGCTTTTTCTAACGCGCTGCGAAGACCGTTGAAGGTGAGATTGTTCGTGCTGACGTAGCAGTCGGCTTTGCCCTTAAAGACGCGGACGCCCGCACCGGTCACCAAGCGGGGGGAGATACCGGTGATGGCATCATCCTCGGCCATGCAGCTGATGTATTGATTGCGCTCTAAAAAGAACTCGACAAAATCAGCCCCCGCCGATCGCCCGAGCCCCAGCAGTGTCGATAGCGGCCCGCGCCAAGATTCATCGAAGCGATCGCGCGTAGCGTCATAGTGCAGCTGAGTGATCTCTTGCGTGCTCAGCAGTTTGTCGGGGGTCATGGCGGCGGTCATAGAGGCCGTGTCCTTCTCAAAGATTTGCGTTCACAGTTGTTGTTCAGTCTAGCAAAGGCCGCTTTGGAAAACCCGGTCGGACAACCGTCAGCCCTACCCACTTCAGAACGGGGTCGTTTGACTGACCGGTGTCACTAGTGCTGCCTACCAGCAATCTCCCTACCCTTGGACAGTTTCCACCTTAAACTCTGAGCCGTGAACCCTAAACCTGTCCCCCTTGCTCCCCAACTTTCCTGAGTTATTCGGGTGAGCCAGCCGTGGTAAACGAGATTCGCTGTATTCTCAGGGAACTCTCAGGCAAAGCTTCATTGACTACCCCGGAACCCACAATCGTTCTCAGTAGTATTGAATGAAGTTCCTTGTCACCGTCGCAATTTCATGAGCAGCATTCTGCAATCTTCCGTTGGTCTATTGCGCTCTCGGCTATCTCGTCGCATTGTTAGCTGGGTGTTTTTTAGCATCATCGTCATTGAGGGGGTAATTTTCGTGCCCTCGTTTTATCGCCGCTACCGCGAAAAGCTGGGCGAGCTAGAGCAAGTCTCTTCAGAAGTTTTATTTACGGCCAAAGCCAACGCCATGATGGGCGGTGACAATTCAGCGGTGTTGCAGCTGATCCAACAAAACCTCAAACCCAACTCCGTGATTTTGGGAGCGGCGCTGTGTGACCTGCAGGGCAACGTGATTGACACCTTTGGCGAGTCGCCCGGTATTGACTGTCAAAGCGTACCAGAGGGTGCGGTCGTCCGGCAGGTGACGGATAATCGGCAGCGGTATGACGTGGCTTGGCCCAGCGATCGCTTATCGGATCAGTACATTTTGATCGTCCGCCATGATGCCAGCGGCACGATTTATGAAATGGGACAGTATGCCCTAGCGATTGGGGGACTGGTCATCATCATTTCGGCGTTTGTCACGTTCGTCACCATCTTGGTTCTAGAGCGGATCTTGATCGTGCCGATTTTGCACCTGCGCGATGATCTGCGGCAGGCTGGGGATGCTGTCAGCCAAGATCGGCCACCCCATTTTCAAACCCGCGCCATGGCCCGCCGCGATGAACTGGGTGAAGTGTCTCGGGCCTTTTGTGACATGTTCACACGGGTTCATCAGGAAATCAGCGATCGCAAACAAGCAGAAGCTGCCCTCAAAGAAGAACAGGCGAAATCAGAGAAGCTGTTGCGCAACATCTTGCCTGACGCGATCGCGACCCAGCTCAAAATGGAAGTGGGGGCGATCGCCTCGCGGTTTGATGAGGCCACCATCTTATTTGCCGATATTGTGGATTTCACCGGACTGTCGCAGCAAATCTCACCGAATGAGCTGGTGAGCGTGTTGAATGAAGTTTTTTCGACCTTTGACGCCATTGCTGAAAAGCTGGGGCTCGAAAAGATCAAAACGATTGGCGATGCTTACATGGTCGTCGGCGGCCTGCCCGAACCCCAGCCGGGCCATGCTCAGGCGATTTTAGAAATGGCCATCCAAATGCTGGATGCCATTCAGTCATTTCAGCGGCAGGACGGCACCCCGTTTCAACTGCGGATTGGCATCAATACGGGACCAGTGGTGGCGGGCGTCATCGGCATCAAAAAATTCAGCTATGACCTCTGGGGCGACGCAGTCAATATCGCTAGTCGCATGGAAGCCCACGGCGTGGTTAGCCGCATTCAGGTGAGCGAAACCACGTATCAACAGGTGAAAGCCTACTACGAGTTTGAAGATCGAGGCTGCATTGATATCAAAGGCCGTGGCACGATGCATACCTACCTGTTGAAGGGACGGCGACCAGTCAGGGCGGCTGTGTCCCGGCAGTTCGCAACTCAAAAGTTGGCGATCGATAACCCTGACGCCTAACGCCCTCGACACCCGCCCCTTAACCGGCCAGTCCGTTCGGCAACAGCAGATAACCAGCGGAGAGCGCTAGCAGCGTTAGTAGGGTCAGGCCTAAAATTAGGCGCGGCAATCGCTGCCGAAACTTTTGCGGGTTCATCGTCACGCCCTCTCTACCGCTGCTGTGGATGGATCTCTTTAAACCTAATCCGTTTCTCGGTTTCAAGAGGGCAATGTTGGCGACAGCACGACAGGAGAGCGGCAAAATTTGCTGCTCTCCTGTCGCTGCGCACAGGAAAGATTGGCGTTGCTGAATGATGGTATGAATTCGCCCCCAGTCCCCAGTTCTGCTATCCGTTATACATCTACTATCCGTTATACAAAAGTTGCTGTATCGCTTATCTGACAGAGGTTGTGCAGATCAGCTGTGGTCATCCTTCAATCTGTAGAACCTCACCTAGCCTCTCCTTACTAAGGAGAGGAACCGGAGACCCTGTCCCATTTTGGATAAATCCTTGAGCAGACCTTGGATAAACCTCTCCTTGGCAAGGAGAGGTGCCGCAGGCGGTGAGGCTTGCTCGCGCAAGCGTAGGCTAGAATCCCCTGCTGACATAGCTTTGACCGACTTCTGCCTAATGGATAGAATTCTAGGGGGGCCGGATTTCTCAAAGCCCCCCAGAATGTTGTCCTCCGGGCATTCAAGAAAGGGGGCTTAAAGCCCTTCGGGCATTCAAGAAAAGGGGGCGAGATCACTGGCAACTCAGAGCGATCCATACTTTGATTCAGCAACGCCAGAAGATTAACCGTTAGCCTTTTGTGCGCATTAACCTTCAGACATGTCAGCCTCGACGACATTGGTGGCAAAACTTTGGTAAGCGCCCCCAATTTGCTTCGCCATCGAATCTGGGAAAACATGAAACTCGCCAGCCGCCAGGGCCTCAATGATGGCCTCTGGAACCAAGGTGGGGGACTCCGCAATGTCAGTCAGCCCAGCGGCATCGCCCATATCAGTGGCGATCGGTCCCGGATGGACGCTGAGAACAATCGTGCCTTGCTCACTCAACAGTTCCCGCAGGGACTGGGTAATGGCATAGGCCGCGGCTTTGGAGGCGGAGTAGGTGGCAAAGTTGGCAAACGTTTTCATCGACACAACGGAATTGAGCTGGGCAAAGACGCCGCCGCCATTGGCCTTAAGGATCGGGGCAAAAGCCTGCGCCATGCGCATGAGACCGTAAACGTTGACATTCATCTGAAACTCTAGGGAGTCGATCGCGTCTGCAGCTAAGGACGTGGCTCCCTGAAATGCGCCGCCGTTGTTGATCACGACCTCAACATCCTGAGCGGTTTGCGCGGCGGCAGTAATCGAATCTGGATCAGCCAGATCCAGGGCAACGGGCACAACCTTGTCGCCGTAGCGCTCGACCAGCGGTGAGGCGCTATCAAGTTGACGAACGGCGGCGTAGACTTTAGCCGCGCCCTGCTCAATGAGGGTCTCGACCAGCGCTTTGCCGATGCCTCGGTTGGCGCCGGTCACGAGAACGATCTTGTTGTCGATGGTGTAGTTAGCCATGGGAAATTCCTCTTTGGGAATGAGTGTGAATAAAACCTTGAACGAACGGTCTAAGTAAAG
>JBHJJI010000357.1:0-20371 GCA_050042805.1 Leptolyngbyaceae cyanobacterium | reverse complement strand
AGCTGGAGGCGGAACTGCGCCAGCTACATACTGACTTTGTGGAGTTGAGTCCCGGCTCCTCGACGGCCCTGTTCGAAGACGGTACGGAGTGCACTTCTTGGTCACTGAGGATTACGCTACGTGCCGGGCTGTCGATTGAAGAACAGCAAGCGATCGCCCTGACCGCAGCGGAGTACGTGATCGACTTTCAACGGACAAAATCGGGTTCGTTGATCCCGCCCAATCCCGATTATCCGGTCTATGGCGGCATCGTATTATTCGTCGGAGTCGAGGATGACCGCTATCCCCGAGTGGATTATGTCAGCTTCACTGTGTTGAGCCGCAGCCCGGTGGCGGTCGAAATTTCGCTGCGGGTTGTGACGGAGGACGACTACTCAGAAACGGTAGTGGCGCGGTTCGCGGATGGTCAATTTACCGCGATCGCGGCGGATCAACCGAATCCTGCTGATGCCGTCGCGGCGCTGCTCGACACCGGCTTTACCCAGCTCTATGACGGTAACCTGGCAGCGGCGGCGGCATCGTTTGAGTCGGCCCTGCAAGGGTTTCGCGAGCTATCGGATGTGCAGGGTGAATACGATGCGCTGAATGGGTTGATCGCCGTCTACGACCAAACGGGTCAGTCGACTGCCGCGAACGAGGCGTTGCAACGACAGGCGGAAATTGCCCAATCCTTGGTTGATCCGTTGAAGTTGCGGGCCGTGGCCGGGGATTGGCAATGTCGCGAGGAATGGGCAGCGGCGATCGCGACCTATGAAGAGGCTCGCGATTTTTATCGCCGGAATCGTCCTGATCGCTTTAGTCTGCAAGATGCCCGCAATGTCCTTGATCAAGAAGTGACGACGCTGGCGTCGATGGCGCAAACCTATATCAAAGCGGGTCAACTGACGGAGGCCGAGGCGATCCTGCGGGAAGCGATCGCGCTGCTCGACCAGATCTTTGCTGAGGCTCAACTCAACAGCAGTGACGATGATTTTGAGGTGGATGAAGACATTCGCGAACTGGCCGAGTGGTATGGCGATCCGTTTAGCAGCACCAACCTTTATCAAATGCTCCAGCATGTCCTGATTCGGCAGGGACGTCCGGAGGCCGCGCTGGTTGCCATTGAGCAGGGGCGCACTCAGGGCTTAGAGGAGTTGTGGGCGATCAAACAACCGGGAGAACGACTCAGCCCGCCCAGCCTAGAAGAGATTAAAGCGATCGCTCAGCAACGGGATGCCACCTTGGTCACCTACAGCTTTGATACGTTCATCGATGGTTGCGGCGGGGCAGTCACGCCGCCCCAACTGTTGACGTGGGTGATCACGCCGACCGGAGACATCCAGTTCCACTCACAGCCGGTGGAATTGTCGGCTCTGGCCGACACCCCCAGCGACGTCCAAAATCTCGTGCAAGATACGCGTTTGTCGTTGGGTGCTCGAGGACTGGCCATTGTGGCTGCCAATCCCGAAAGGACGGCTCCCAGTGCGACCACTGAACTCCCCTATTTGCAAGAACTGCATCAGCTCCTGATCGAACCGATTGAGGCCTCTCTCAGCACCGACCCCGAAGATCACGTCATTTTCATCCCGGATTTTGTCCTGTTTATGGTGCCGTTTGCAGCGTTGCAAGCCGCTGATGGTACCTATCTCGTCGAACGACACACGCCCCTCACGGCGCCTTCGATTCAAGCCCTCTCGTTGACGGCCCAGTCCCGGCAGAGATCGCTCGATGCCCGCAGCAATCCCCTCATTGTTGGCAACCCGACCTATGTGCCCGTGCAACTGCGCGATCGCCAACTGATCTTGCCGCCGCTACCGGGGGCCGAACAAGAAGCCCGCCGCATTGCTGATCTGTTAGAGACCGAACCCCTCATCGGCGATGCGGCCACCAAAACGGCCATTTTGCAGCGCTTTTCGGAGGCGAGCGTGATGCACTTTGCCACCCACGGACTGCTGGAGGGGATGACTCTATTCGATTTGCCAGGGGCGATCGCCGTCGCTCAAAGCACGGGGGGGCAAACCGCATTCATTGACTTGCCCGACAGTCAGCGACAGGTCTCCTTGTCCGATTTTGGCCTGATCGACACTAATGAAATTTTGCTCTTTCGGCTGCGGGCAGAATTGGTCGTCTTGAGTGCCTGCAACACGGGCGGCGGCGACCTCACAGGGGATGGCATCAATGGGTTGTCGCGCGCCTTTATCGCTTCTGGAGTGCCCAGTGTTGTGGTCTCACTCTGGGCGATTCCCGATGCCCCCACCGGGGAACTGATGACCACCTTTTACGAGGAGTGGCTCGGCGGCAGCGACAAGGCGACGGCACTACGCACGGCCATGCTCACCACGATGGAACAATATCCCGACCCGATTAATTGGGCCGCCTTTACTTTGATTGGAGAAGCTGAGTAATACCGATGCTCTAAAACCAAGCGACAGATCTGGCTCCCCAGTCTCTCGGCTCCTTGGCTCCTTGGCTCCTCAGCGTTGCCGAGATGGCATCGGGAGTCCGATCGCTGAGAACTGGGATAGCAGAATGCGGCATGAAGAAGTCGGAAGTCAGAATTAAACTGCTGATCGGATGGTGATTTCAGGCATTGGGAGTCATACCGATTCTGCTAGTTAGGACTACACGTGCGACCCTCTACCCTCTACTCCTTCACCCTCTACCTCAAACATCTGTCGCGTCTTCTAGGAGAACTGGTATAAGCAGCTTGCGATACCAGTCAGCCAGGGTATCAGACCCTTTCAGCCCCAGAAGCCGAGTTTCTGTACCGGTGTTCTAGCTACTAATCGCGGGTAAATAATTGACCAATGCTGGGAAAAGAATAATCAGGAGGAGGATCACGAGCTGCAACAAGATAAACGGCACCACACCGCGATAGATGTTGCCCGTTGTAATCTCCGGGGGGGCGACGCCGCGCAGATAAAACAGGGCAAACCCAAATGGGGGCGTGAGAAAAGAGGTTTGCATATTGGCCCCGATAATGACTCCATACCAAACCAATCCCTCAAAGCCATAAAGCTGCTCAGCGATCGGGGCAAACAATGGCACCACGATAAAGGCAATCTCAAAGAAGCTGATGAAAAAGCCCAACACGAAGATGGTCAGCATACTGACCAACAAAAAACCGGCTTTGCCACCGGGCACCTGAGTGAGGGCATTAAAAATAAACTGATCGCCGCGCAGCCCTCGAAATACCAGGCTAAAGGCCGTCGAGCCAATCAAGATGAACATGACCATGCTGGTCGTGCGCAGGGTGCGATCGCACACCTCTCTCAACGTCGGCCATGAAAGCTGGCGGTTGCACAAAGCCAGTATCGTCGCTCCCGCCGCTCCGAGCGCCCCGGCTTCGGTCGGCGTCGCCACGCCAAAGAAAATGCTTCCCAGCACGAGCAAAATCAAGAGCAGCGGCGGTATCATCACCTGCACGACCTTGGTGAGCAGCGCCAGTCCTTTAACGGCGAGGAGCTCGTCTGGCAGGGGCGGCACCAAATCAGGCCGAATCATCGAGATCACTACGACATGAGTGATAAAGGCCCCTGCCATTAACAGCCCCGGAATGATGGAGCCGATGTATAAATCCCCCACCGAGATACCCAGCTGATCCGCTAAAACGACCAGGACGATGCTGGGAGGAATAATCTGTCCGAGGGTGCCCGAGGCGGCGATTACCCCGGCCGAGAGATCTTTGTTGTAGCCGTACCGCAGCATGGTGGGCAGTGAAATCAGGCCCATCGTGACCACGGTCGCGGCGACCACCCCGGTGGTGGCGGCCAGCAGGGCACCAACGGTAATGACGGCGATCGCCAGCCCCCCCTTGACCCGGCCAAACACCTGCCCCATGGTCTCTAGCAGGTTTTCGGCAATGCCCGACTTCTGCAGCATGGCCCCCATAAAAATGAAATAGGGAATCGCCAGCAGCGTGAAGTTGTTCATGATGCCAAAAATGCGCTGCGGCATGGCCGTCATGAGCACGGGGTCAAACACATTCAGGGCGACCCCGATCAGACCGAACACAATGGCGACGCCGCCCAGAGAAAACGCAACCGGATAGCCCAGGGACAGCAGCACCAATGCCCCGGCAAACATGCTTGGCCCGAGCCTGTCCATCATGGTTCTCCTTCGGTCGGGGGGCGGTTGGCGGGTAATTCTGGCTCAGCGGGGCGATCGCCCGTCAGCACCGCCAGATTCTTAATCGCCTCAGAGATCCCCTGCAGCAGCAGGGTGACAAAACTGACCAGAATGAGCGACTTAATCGGGTAGCGGGGCAGTCCGCCCGGATCGGGTGAGGTCTCCCAAATGCGCCACGACGCCACGACCCACTTCCAGGAGAAGAACAACATCAGTCCTGAAAACGGCAGCAGAAATAGCAGCGTGCCCACCAGATCGGCGAGGGCTTTACGTCGCCCCCGCCAGCGCGACTGGAAGACATCGACTCGCACATGCCCGTTTTCCCGAAGCGTGTAGGCAGCGCCGAGCAGAAACACCCCGCTAAAGAGGTACCACTGCGTCTCGATCAGCGCATTGGAGCTGAGATTATGCCCCACCGCCTGCCCCACATAACGGCCAATCACATTCCCACAGCCCACCCCAATCATCACTAACACCAGCCAGCCAGCTAGCCGACCAATACCGACATTGATCCGGTCGATCCAGCGTGACAGCGTCAGCAGTCGGTTCATGCTTTCCCCTTATTCACAAAGGTCGAAAAGCTCAGTTCGTTAATGCGGTTCCAGCCGTAGATCTCATCGCGAAAGGCCAGCCAGCCATCATAGACCTCCTTGAAGGTGGCATCGTTACTGGCATTTTGTTCGTAGATCTCAAACGAAGCTTGCTCTGCCGCCTGCAAAATTTCATCGCTGTAGGGTGTCAGCTTGGTGCCGTTATCCACCAGTCGCTTGAGGGCGGCTCCATTGAGCGCGTCGTACTTCGACAGCATGTTTAAGTTGGCCTCAAACGCGGCGGTTTTCAAAGCCTCCTGATATTCAGGGGGCAGGCTGTCCCAGGCCGTTAGATTGACCTGTAGCTCTAGGGTCGCGCCCGGTTCCCACCAGCCAGGGTAATAGTAAAATTCCGCCGCATCCGCCAGCCCGAGCTTCTCATCGTCGTAGGGGCCGACAAATTCCGCCGCGTCGATCGCATTGCGGTCCAGCGCGAGAAAGATCTCGCCGCCTGGCAAAACCTGGACATTGACTCCCAGAGACGCCATCACTTCACCCCCCAACCCAGGAATCCGCATCTTTAATCCTTGTAGATCAGAGACCGAATTCACTTCGCGTTTGAACCAGCCACCCATCTGCACGCCCGTGTTGCCGGCGGGAAAGTTGATGACGTTAAAGTCGGCGTAGAGCTTATGCATGGCTTCCAGTCCGCCCCCGTGGTAGAACCAGGCATTTTGCTGCTGGGCATTCAAGCCAAAGGGCACCGTGGTGCCGAAAGCCAGGGCCGGATTTTTGCCCACGTAATAATAGCTGGCGGTATGGCCGCACTCGACGGTGCCACCTTGGACGGCATCGAGCACTTCTAGACCGGGCACAATTTCGCCAGCGGCGTAGGGTTCGATGGTGAAACGGCCGCCCGTCAGTTCTTTGACGCGATCGCTGACGGTTTGGGCACCCCCGTAGATGGTGTCGAGGGCCTGGGGCCAGCTCGTCGCCATCCGCCATGAGATAGAAGGCGATGCGGGAGAACCGGCCGCATCCTGGGCGGAGGTCGGGGCAGAATTATCGCCACAGGCAGCGACGCCCAAGGCCGTGCCGGAGCCAACGGCCAGGTAATTAATAATTTCTCGGCGTTTCATAGTCTCTTACCAAAACTTGATGTCAAATAAACCGATTGATATGTACCGAGCATTGAATCACGCCTTTGCACAGGAAACACGATTGTGTAAAGCAGCTTCATGTGAGTTCGACCAGCCGCATTAAGCAAGCCACAAGCTGAGCCTAGAGCTGATGTCCAGCGGCCTGATGCAGCTGGTTAGGAGATTGCCGAGAAAGAATATACCGGCACTGTCAGGGCGGGTTTCGCGAGTACCTTGCTTCATCATCGCTACGAGGAATCAACAAAACCTGCCCCTACGGGTATTGTCTTGGCTAGAAATCTGCTTACCTCTAAACTCGCACCGGCAAGATGACGGGGCTTCGCCTTCATCGACGCCACCTCGATGGAGGTGGGTGATCCCTCCAATCGGGCGTCACCCTCACCGCCGCCCCATCCATTGCCTCGTCAACATCCTGGCAGCTTTGGCAGCTTCGGGAGTTGCTTGAAAATAACGTCCCGATCGTCGGGGTTTGGCACTGCCAAATCCTGACAGAAAACGTTTCCACAAGTGGGATGTTATTTAAGCGCGGATCCCTGACACCGATCAAGAGACGAAACCGGCCTTAGATCTTGAGTTCAAAGTCTTGTCAGCTCTACCTCCCGCTATCTTTTGAGGCGATTGCACTGACGCTAGTCAGGAGAGAGCAATGGCCGCCGTTAACAGCTTGAGGATAGACTGCCACGTGATTTGGGAGCAGCCCGTGAATATTGCGTTTTCAGGAAAGTTGTCTCGCTTCTCAGAACAAGCCATCTTGCCGACGAAGAGATCGTCGGGACAGTCCAAATAGGTAACCCTCATCCACAGCAATCCTCCCGTTTTGGCATTCCGCATTCCGCATTCCGCATTCCGACTTCTGCATTCCGACTTCTGCATTCTGCATTCCTCATTCTGCATTCCGCATTCTGCATTCTGCATTCCGCATTCCGCATTCTGCATTCCGCATTCCGCATTCTGCATTCTGCATTCCGCATTCTGCATTCCGCAATCACCGGATATCCTCACTGGGCATCGCCTTTGCCCAATCGGCAGGATCACCGTAATCTCCTCCTCTCGGCAAAATCATGAGAATTCGCCCCCAATTCATTTCCGATCCTCACGCCTCCGCCAACCCTCAGCCCGCCGATGACGCTGACAACCGTCGCGATGACGGGCTACTCGACGCCTACTCACGGGCGGTGACCCAAGTGGTCGAAACCGTTAGTCCCGCTGTCGTCAACATTGAGGTGAAGCGGCTGCGGCTGCGCGCCGATATGCGGCGACCGTTAGAAGTGTCTGGCAGTGGCTCGGGGTTTCTGTTTACCCCTGACGGCTACATTCTCACCAACAGCCATGTCGTGCACAACACTGACGTGATTGAGGTGACCCTGTCAGACGGGCAACCGCACCGAGCTGAGCTAATTGGCGACGACCCCGATACTGATTTGGCGATTATCCGCATCCCCGGCAGCAATTTTGCCCATGTCGAGCTGGGTAACTCCGCTGCGCTCAAAGCGGGCCAGTTAGTCATCGCCATTGGCAATCCGCTGGGCTTTCAATGTACGGTTACGGCGGGAGTGGTGAGTGCCTTGGGGCGATCGCTGCGGGCTAAAACGGGGCGACTGATTGACAACGTCATCCAAACCGATGCGGCTTTGAATCCTGGCAATTCGGGCGGGCCTTTGGTCAACTCCCACGGCCAGGTGGTAGGCGTTAATACCGCCGTCATTCAACCGGCCCAGGGCATCTGCTTTGCCATGCCGATCAACACGGCCAAGCGAATCATCGGCCCCCTCATGCGCCTGGGCCGGGTGCGGCGCGCTCGCATCGGCATTGCCGGACAAACGGTGCCGTTGCCGCAGCGGTTAGTGCGAGAGCATGACCTCACCAGCGACACCGGCGTGCTGGTGACGGGGTTAGAAGCGGGCAGTGCAGCTCAGGCAGCGGCCCTGCGAGAACGAGACATCATTGTGACCTTTGATGGGGAGCCTGTGAGCACCGTTGATGACCTGCATCGGCTGTTGACTGCCGATTATATTGGCGTGCGATCGCCCCTCACCCTATTGCGGCGCGGGCAGCGGTTAGCGCTGACGATCGTCCCCACTGAGTCCAGCGTCGATTAGCGTGAGTCCACAATCAGACTGATTCGCCCCCCTAAGTCGGCGGCCTCCTTAAGATAGGAGATAAGGTTCAGGTGCTTCCAGATGCCGAAGATTGTTTTGATTGCCGGTTTTGAAACCTTTAATGCCGGGCTCTATCGGCAAGCAGCCACCCAGGCGATCGCCCGTTGCCCCGACTTAGAGATTCACGTCTTTAGCGATCGCGATATCACACAGCAGCCCGCCGCGATCGCCCAAGCCCTCGACGGCGCGGATGTCTTTTTCGCCAGCCTGATCTTTGACTACGATCAGGTGCTGTGGCTGCGCGAGCGGGTGCAGGCGATTCCCATTCGTTTGGTGTTTGAGTCGGCACTGGAACTGATGTCGCTGACGCAGTTGGGCAAGTTTGCGATCGGCGATCAGCCCAAGGGCATGCCCAAGCCGGTGAAATTCATCCTCAGCAAGTTTGGCAATAGTCGCGAAGAAGACAAGCTGGCAGGCTATCTGAGCTTTCTCAAAGTCGGGCCAAAGCTGCTCAAGTTCATTCCCGTGGGCAAGGTGCAAGATCTGCGCCATTGGCTGATCATCTACGGCTATTGGAATGCGGGCGGCACCGACAATGTGGCCGCGATGTTCTGGTTCCTGGGAGAAAAATATCTGGGGCTGACTGTAGGCGACATTCCCGCCGCTGTCACCGCGCCCAATATGGGGCTGTTGCATCCCGACTATGACGGCTATTTTGAGTCGCCCAAGGATTATTTGGAATGGCATGCCAAGAATTCGGAATTCGGAATTCGGAAGTCAGAAGAGACGGTTCTCACGCTACGTTCCCTTGCTGGCAGCGCTAAAGCTCATCGCGATCAAGACTTGCCTGTGGTGGCAATTTTGCTTTACCGCAAGCATGTCATCACCCAGCAGCCCTACATTCCTCAATTGATTCGGGCGTTTGAAGCGGCGGGCTTAGTGCCCCTGCCCGTTTTTATCAACGGGGTCGAGGGGCATGTGGTGGTACGCGACTGGCTGACTACGGAGTATGAACAGGCGCAGCGATCGCTCGGCAACCGCGCCACTCCATCGCTGTCAGATCAGGCCGTGCGGGTGGATGCGATCGTGTCCACCATTGGCTTTCCGCTAGTGGGGGGGCCAGCGTGCTCGATGGAAGCGGGCCGCCAAACCGAAGTCGCTGTGGGCATTCTCTCGGCGAAAAATGTGCCCTACTTCGTGTCGGCACCCTTGTTGATTCAAGATATTCATTCCTGGACGCGTCAGGGGGTGGGCGGGCGGCAAAGTGTGGTGCTCTATGCCCGGCCCGAGCTGGATGGGGCGATCGATCCGGTGCCCCTCGGCGGGCTCGTGGGCGAAGACATTTATCTGGTGCCGGAGCGGGTGCAGCGGTTAATTGGCCGGGTCAAAAGCTGGGTTTCACTGCGGCAGACACCCGTGGCGGAGCGGAAGCTGGCGATCATTCTCTACGGCTTTCCGCCAGGGTACGGCGCAACGGGCACCGCCGCTCTGTTGAATGTGCCTCAGTCGCTGCTGAAGCTGCTGCAAAGGTTGCAGGCCGAGGGCTACCACCTGGGCGATTTGCCCGACGCGGGCGAAACGCTGATCGATTGGGTCAAAGCAGCGGATGAGGCCGATCCTCGCTTGTCTGCTAGTGCTCAGGGCTTGCCCAGCTTCCCAGAGTCTGCACCGACCACCGTCAACGTGCGCCAGCTAGAGCGGTGGCTGGGCTAGCTGCTCACCACCCGCGTTGCCAAGCAGTGGGGCGAGCTGACCCGCACCGGCCTCAAAACCTATGATGAGGATTTTTCCCTCGGGGGCGTGCAGCTGGGCAATGTGTGGATTGGCGTGCAGCCGCCGTTGGGCCTAGCGGGCGACCCGATGCGCCTGATGTTTGAGCGGGATCTGACACCCCATCCGCAATACGCCGCCTTTTACCAATGGCTGCAAAAGGGTTTTCAGGCCGATGCGGTGGTGCATTTTGGCATGCACGGCACGGCAGAATGGCTGCCCGGTTCACCGCTGGGCAACACCGGTTATTCCTGGCCAGATATTTTGCTGGGCAATCTGCCTCACCTCTATGTCTACGCGGCGAACAATCCGTCGGAATCGATTTTGGCGAAGCGGCGGGGCTATGGGGTGTTGGTATCCCACAACGTGCCGCCCTACGGTCGGGCTGGACTCTACAAAGATTTGGTCACCCTGCGGGAGCTGATTGCCGAATATCGCGAAGATCCCGTGAAAAACGCAGGGTTGCGCGAGGCCATCTGCAAAAAAATCACCGACACTGGCCTCGCCGCCGACTGTCCCTTTGAAGCGGCCCGTGAACTAGGTCTTGATTTCACGCTAGAAACGGCCCGGCTCTTTAGCAAAGAACGGTTGCTGGCTTACTTCACAACGCTCTACGAATATCTGCAGGTACTCGAAAATCGGCTGTTTTCGTCGGGGCTGCATGTGTTGGGGCAGGCTCCGCCGGCGGCCGCACTCCACAGCTATCTAGAGGCGTACTTTGGCGAGGCGCTGAAGCCTGAGGTGTTGACGACTTTGAGTCAGTTCGACCCAGCGGGCGATCGCCCCGATCGTTCCCCCAACTCATCCGTGCCCTCGCGCACCGAATGGCCGCAGCTGATCGACGAGCTGCTCCTGCACCATTATCGCCAAGCCGCCGATGCCCCTCAGCGTGAGACGGCTCGTCAGAAAATTGCCGAAGCTTTGGAGATCTGCGATCGCCTGGCCCAAACCACCGACGAACTGACCAATTTGCTGCGCGGTCTAAATGGGGAATATATTCCCCCCGCACCGGGGGGTGACCTGCTGCGTGATGGTCCCGGCGTGCTGCCGACGGGTCGCAACATTCACGCCCTCGACCCCTACCGCATGCCTTCCCCAGCCGCCTATGAGCGGGGTCGCCAGGTGGCCCGGCAGCTGATTGCTCAACATTGCGAAGCGCAGGGCACCTTTCCGGAAACCATTGCCGTCATGCTGTGGGGGTTGGACGCGATCAAGACCAAGGGCGAGTCCATCGGCACGCTGCTAGAGCTGGTCGGGGCCGCTCCAGTGAAAGAAGGATCAGGGCGCATTGTCCGCTACGACCTGATCCCGCTGGAGCAGCTTGGGCATCCCCGTATTGACGTGCTGGGTAACCTGTCGGGCATCTTTCGCGATAGCTTTGTGAACATTTTGGAACTGCTGGACGACCTCTTTTGCCGCGCTGCCGCTGCCGATGAACCCATCGAGCAAAACTTCATTCGTAAGCATGTGCTGGCGCTGCAGGCGGCGGGGGTGGAAAATCCCACCGCGCGGCTGTTTTCGAATCCAGTGGGGGATTATGGCTCCCTGGTGAACGATCGCGTGGTCGATAGCAATTGGGAATCGAGCGAGGAACTGGGCAACACCTGGCGCGATCGCAATGCCTTTAGCTATGGTCGCGGCGATAAGGGCCAGGCTCGCCCGGAAATTCTTGACACGTTGCTCAATACGACGGGGCGCATCGTGCAGCAAATCGACTCGGTGGAATATGGCCTCACCGACATTCAGGAGTATTACGCCAATACGGGTGCCCTGAAGCAAGCGGCTGAGCAGCGTCAGGGTCGCCGCGTCACGGCCAGCTTTATCGAAAGCTTCTCGCCCGACACCACGCCCCGCCCGCTCGAAGACTTGCTGCGGATGGAATATCGCACGAAGTTGCTGAACCCGAAGTGGGCGGAGGCGATGGCCGACCAGGGCTCGGGCGGTGCCTATGAAATCTCGCAGCAGCTGACGGCCATGGTGGGCTGGGCGGGAACCACGAATTTTCAAGATGATTGGGTCTATGACCAGGCGGCTGACACCTACGCCTTTGACCGCGATATGGCGGCAAGGCTGCGGCAAGCCAATCCTGAAGCCTTTCGCAACATTGTCGGCAGAATGCTAGAAGCTCATGGACGTGGTTACTGGGCACCGGAGAAAGAAACGATTGACAAGCTGCAAGCACTCTACGATCAAGCCGATGAAGCGCTGGAAGGTGTCTTGACCAGCTAAAACTATGGTTAAGGAGATTTCCTAGAAAGAATATACCGGTACTGTCAGGGCGGGTTTAGCGAGAAACCTTGATGCCATAGCCATCAAGCATTCACAAAACCCGCCCCTACGGGTATCGTCTTTACTGAAAATCTCCTAATTCTCTGCCTTGAAGGGGGACGTACTGCGATCGCATCGCTTGTCGCACTTGATCAAGCCAGGTTTCTGTGGTTGTGTCATGAGACACAGATGAAGTAGCGCTACGGATCGAGTATCCCCCTCTGTCGCCGTTCTCTTGTAGAAAGGGGCTATATTTTTTTTGATGTGTAGTCCACATTTAGGGCATTGGTATTAGACAGTAAAGTTACTACATAACTCTTCAAGCATCAGATGTTAAACAACCAGCATCGATGTTGAACATAGCAGGGGTACTCCTCATTTTAGTTGTGACCCCCGACATAGGAGCTAACCGTTCCAAGGAGAATGAATGCGTAGTCCTGTTGCATGGCCTAGCGCGGGGGCCTAGCTCAATGAACCTCATTGGCAAAGCTCTGACGGCGGCAGGCTATTCTGTCGCAAACATCGGATATCCTTCGCGCAGCAAATGTATTGAATCGCTAGCCGAAGAAGCTATTCGCAGAGGAATATCGACGTGCATGACTTCTTCACCCAAGAAAATTCACTTCGTGACCCACTCTCTTGGTGGAATACTGGTCAGATACTATTTCGAGAACCACAGCCTTGCGAACCTTGGTCATGTCGTGATGCTTGGTCCACCAAATCAGGGAAGTCATGTGGTAGATCGCTGGCGTAACGTCCCTGGCTATCGGGCAATTAATGGCCCTGCCGGGATGCAGCTAGGCACAGACTCGAACAGCCTTCCGAAAAGTCTAGGACCTGTTGAATTTTCGCTTGGCATCATCGCGGGCACACGCTCAGTTAACCCAATTCTGTCACTTAGCCTGCCTAACCCAAACGATGGGAAAGTCCACGTTGAAAACACTAAAGCCCCTGGCATGAAGGATCATCTCGTACTTCCTTACACGCACACTTTCATGATGCGGTCTTCGAAAGTGATATCGCAGATACTCTACTATCTAGCGAATGGCAGGTTCGATCGCAGTATCGCCTAACTTAGGGCTGTATTGGACGCTGAACTCAGTTGTCGGCCAACCAGTTTTGTATCGCATCCGCCACCGCCGCTGCCTGCTCCAAGTGAGGCACATCGCCGCAGTTATCAATCCACACTAGCTGCGCCTGCGGCATCCGCGTGGCAAATTTAGCCGCATCTTTGGTGCCCACAATTTTGTCCTGCCGTCCCCAAATCACCAGCGTTGGGCCAGTAATCTCGGTCGAGGTCTCTGGTGAACTCTGCGACAGCCGATTAATCTTTAGCGTGTGCGGGTGATGTCGCTGCCACCTGCAGTACCTGAATCAGCCAGGTCGTCAGACGCTCGGTGGTGTCTGGCGTATTCCAGGTCGACTCTTCGACTAAACAGGGAAAAACCGATAACGCGGCGATCGCGTGGGCCGCTTGCGTGGCGCTCATAGTCAAGGTGATCAGCGGTAGCGAGGTCAGCTGAGGAAATCGGCTCAGGTTTTGCAAATAGGCAGTCGGCGAGGCGATCGCGGGGTCTAAGACGGCGACATCTGGTTGCCAAACTCGGTTCAGCAAACTGGCCTGTTCGACATCATCGACCTCCAACACGCGGCAGCCAAAATCGTGAAAGATATGGGGAAACTTGGAATGCTGGGTGGACGAGGGTTCTGGCGATCGCAGATACAAAATAGTGAGCCGATTGGGGGCCGGTAACGCGGCGGGCGGCTGTAGCAAAACGCTGCCCAACTGTCCGGTCGGCCACAGGAGCTCACGATCGACGGGTAACTCACCGAGCAACGCCGACAAGCTGGGGGGGACGAGGGCGATCACTAAACTTTCGGTGGCTTCTAGCGCTATCTTTAAAGCTCGTATTTCGGTTTGCATTGCGTGAGATTGCACCAGCACCAAGACTGCACTGAGGGGCAAATGAGCCGCTACTTCTGCGGCATCTTTCATATCGCGCGTAATGAGTAGGCGATAGCCGAGCTGATTGGTCTGTTGCCAGAGAGTAGACAGTGAGCTGTGGTCTAAAGGCGCTACTACCAACAAAAACCGTCTATTCCCGGCCGTTGCGACGGCTGGCGTAGTCGGTAATAGTAGGGTCGGGCAAATTTTAGCCGGTTCGTAAACAGCCAAAACCAATTCGCCCTGGTGCTGCTGAGCCAACTTACGTACCAGCAGCCACTCTAGCCAATGTCCCATTTCCGCTGAGATGGGCGTCGAAGGCACAGAATTTTCAGGAAACGGGAACGTAAATATCGTCTGCGCTAGCTGCTCTAGAGACAGTGACTCCTCTAATCGCTCCACGGTAAACGTCACCCAGTCATCCCAGAGGCTGATGCCCAGAGGCGACCTATCACCCTCGACACCGGGCGCTTGAGTCGCTAAAGCCGTTTGCATAAGACAACTAAGCATCTGCTGCAGGCGAGTCTGATCCGCCACCAGGGTGATGGGATGGGCCTCATCGTCCAGGATGGCCGGTTGGGGATAGGTGGCGACCGGCTCGTGCCCCACCCGCAGCACCGCCTGATGATAGGCTTCGGGCCACAGGTCGCCGACATTCACCATTTGCGGAATTAAATTTAACGTCCCGCTGTCAATGCGGCCCAAATCAATCAGCGTATTGACCCAGGCGGCCAGTCGCCGACAATGCTGCTGAATCAGACCAATGTAGCGTTCTTGGCGCGGCGTCAGGTCACCTAATTGCCCCATTTTGAGCAGGCTCGATAGCCCCAACAACGAAGTCAGGGGCGTCTTGAGTTCATGACCTAAATAGGTCAGCAGTGCCGTATTGCTTTTTGAGGTTTGAGTCTCGGCGACGGTCTCTTGATGGGTCGCCCTGACCTCCTCAGAAGTGAGGGCGTTGACGGCAGCGGCTAACAGGCGGTCGGTGTCGAGCACCCCCTGATAGTGATACTGCTCATCGATGACGACCCAGCAGCAGTCCAGATCAGCGGCCACTTGCTGGGCCGCTGCCGGGGCACTCACCGTCAGCGCGATCATTCTCAAGGGCGGTGAGGGTGTGTCACCGATTTCTGGCAAAGGGCAGGTCGGATGGCTATGGCTGCCTAAATGATGTCGGGGAGCAGCCGTCGCTGGGGTATAGACCAGACTCATCAGGTGACGAAGGGTTAACACCTGAATGGGCACCTGGTGATCGAGCAGCACCACACAATCGGCATCGTTAGCCAGACAAGCTTCTAACCAGCGGCTTGGATCACCGGTCGTCGAGCCAGTGGGAGCAGCGCGGATAAATTCAGATAGTGGTAACCACATCATACTTAAATACCGCTTCAGCCCAGGGGTGGGGCGATCGCCCACGAGCAGCCTAACAGACTGAATGGCGGGCGATCGCCCGCAATCACTCGCCTGATCGATTTATTGTCGTCATCAGCAACCTCATCAGCAGCTATGATCAAGCACCCACCCTGGTCAGCTTTACACCCACCTCTGGTTTGGGGTTGCTGACTGCATTGCCGCTGATACCTCATACAATACGATTAAATTAATGAAGGTTTAATTTTTTTGACGTTTGTTGAGTCCCGTTGATTCTTGATCCCTGCCGTTTCCCGACCTGAGCTAGTTAGACCGTAACGTATTCATGATTTTCCAGAGAGCCTGAACCCTTGTATTCACAATTTCTGATCGGAGGTTTTGTGCAATCTCGTCAGCTCGGCCAAGCCCTAGAGTTGACGCTAGATGGGGGCTCCTATCGAGTCCACATCGGCGAAGCGTTTGAGTCATTTTTGACGTGGATCTGGCAAAACCGACACCGTATCGACTGCTTGGTTCTAGAGCTTTCTCCCCTGCTAGCCGAGCTGTTGGCAGCTTTAAAGAAAAGGGATGTTTTATTGCCCGTGCTGGTCGTTGAAGCGGGTGATCAGCCAGCGCCTGCCAGTGAGACCACCGTTGATCGCCAAGTTTTGGCCGAGTATCACGAAGAGACGATGCAGATCACGCTCTCGGAACTCTCTAAGCTGGAAGATTATATTCACCAGGCCATTCAACATTTTTTGCACTTACACAATCAGGCTCCAGAAGGCCTAACAAAGCCGTCGCTAGAGGACACGCGTCATTTTCTGTTGAGCCTACAGCAGCAGCGCCTGACCGAAAAACTCCGCGAGCGCCTCGGCTATATGGGGGTGTTTTATAAACGCAATCCCGACAATTTCATTCGCAACCTCCAGCCAGAGGAGCGCGAAGCTGTCTTTACCGAGCTACGCAAGGACTATCGCCAGATTGTCCTGAACTATTTTGTCCAAAACGAGGCGCTCAACCAAAAGATCGATGATTTTGTGAATACGGCTTTTTTTGCCGATGTCTCAGTTTCCAAACTGGTGGAAGTTCACATGGAACTGATGGATGATTTCTCCACTCAGCTCAAGCTCGAAGGCCGCAGCGAGGAAATTCTGCTCGACTATCGGCTCACCCTGATCGATGTGATTGCGCATCTCTGCGAGATGTATCGCCGCTCGATTCCCCATAAGGGCCGCACCGATTAATCAGCCGATCGCTGCCATGCGTGAACCGTCTATCCGCCGCTATGAGGATGATCCCCAAGACGGGCGATGCTATCTTGGCAACGTCAGGGAACCCAGGGATCGGGGAGCCAGATTTGTCGTCTGGATTCAGATCATCGGTATTAGCGTATGTCAGCTCATGACCTGGCCAAAAACTTGAGGGGATGACGCCACTCTCAAGCTCCTGGCTGAGTCAGTACAAGCAGAGACAAGATGATTTTTGGGGTGGAATACTTTTAGCGGTTTAGGCAGCAGGCGCGATCGCGTCACTTCAGGGCCGCTCTCACGCTTTGGGGAGTTGTTAGAGAGGGCCTCAAGCCAGGTCTCAAGGAGGTTTGCGACGCTTCAGAGGGGCGCGTAACTGGCCCCAATCAGTAGCGCTAGGCGGGGCGGTTCCCAAGGAATTCCTTTAATCAGCATCAGAACCGCAATTTTGCCCCTATGCTTTGACAGGATAGAGGCGGGGTTAACGTCATCTCATGCGTTTTTTGTCATCGATTATGGAACTATGAACACATCCAAAAAGACCTATGTTTTGAAGTTATATGTCGCTGGCAATACGCCGAACTCAGTCCGCGCGTTGAAGACGCTCAACCAAATCCTCGAGCAAGAGTTTCAGGGGGTTTATGCCCTGAAAGTGATTGATGTCCTCAAAAATCCACAGCTGGCGGAGGAAGATAAGATTCTGGCGACCCCCACCCTGGCTAAGATTTTGCCCCCACCCGTGCGTAAAATTATTGGCGATTTATCCGATCGCGAGCGCGTGCTGATTGGGCTCGAGCTGCTCTATGAAGAGTTGCGTGAGGATGACCTTTACAACTAGCCTGGTAAGGTTTTAGAGGGGCCGCTTGAGGCGGGTGGCGGAGATTCCCCAATCGGCCGCGATCGCGCTACCCTTAGGTGCCCTGTTTAACCAGCCACAATAGCTAGAGATTTAATATCAGGCTGTTTTTAAAAGTTCTATGAGTCAACCTCCCCCTAACGATATCTATTCGATCAATCGTTCCAACAGCATTGCCAAAATTCGCACCCTGATTGAAGGGTTTGACGATATCAGCCACGGGGGCCTGCCCATTGGCCGGACGACCCTGGTGAGCGGTACCTCAGGCACCGGCAAAACGTTGATGGCCGTGCAGTTTTTGTACCTGGGCATTATCCATTTCGATGAGCCCGGCGTGTTCGTCACCTTTGAAGAATCGCCCGCCGATATTGTCAAAAACGCCCAAAGTTTTGGCTGGGATCTGCAAAAGCTGATCGATGAAGGCAAGCTCTTCATTCTGGACGCGTCCCCTGATCCCGAAGGGCAGGATGTCGTGGGCAACTTTGATTTGTCGGCGCTGATCGAACGCATTCAATACGCCATTCGCAAATACAAGGCACAACGGGTTTCAATCGATTCGGTCACCGCTGTGTTTCAGCAGTACGATGCGGCCTCGGTGGTGCGGCGCGAGATTTTTCGGTTGGCAGCTCGCCTTAAGCTGATGGGCGTCACCACCATCATGACGACTGAGCGAGTAGATGAATATGGCCCGGTGGCGCGTTACGGGGTTGAAGAATTTGTCTCCGACAATGTGGTCATCGTGCGCAATGTGTTGGAAGGTGAACGGCGGCGGCGCACCCTCGAAATTCTCAAACTGCGCGGCACCACCCACATGAAGGGCGAATATCCCTTCACTATTGTGGATAATGGCATCAACATCTTCCCGCTGGGGGCTATGCGTCTCACCCAGCGATCGTCCAACGTGCGGGTTTCCTCTGGGGTGAAGACCCTGGATGAAATGTGTGGCGGCGGCTTTTTCCGCGATTCGATTATTTTGGCCACAGGGGCTACGGGTACGGGTAAGACCCTATTGGTCAGCAAGTTTCTCGAAAACGGTTGCTCAAATGGCGAAAAGGCGATTCTCTTTGCCTATGAAGAATCGCGAGCCCAGCTGCTGCGCAATGCGACGTCTTGGGGAATCGATTTTGAAGACCTAGAACAAAAGGGGTTGCTGAGAATTCTGTGTGCTTACCCCGAATCGGCGGGTCTTGAAGATCATCTGCAAATCATCAAATCGCAAATTTCGCAATTTAAACCGGCCCGCATTGCGATCGATTCGCTCTCAGCCCTCGATCGCGGAGTCAGTAATAGTTCCTTCCGGCAGTTCGTCATCGGCGTGACGGGCTATGCCAAGCAAGAAGAGATCACGGGCTTTTTCACCAACACGACGGAGCAGTTCATGGGGCTGCATTCCATAACGGAGTCCCATATCTCAACAATTACCGACACGATTTTGATGCTGCAGTATGTTGAGGTGCGCGGAGAAATGTCGCGGGCGCTGAACGTCTTCAAAATGCGCGGTTCCTGGCACGACAAAGGCATTCGAGAGTACACCATCACCAGTAGCGGGCCTGATATCAAAGACTCGTTCCGCAATTTGGAGCGGGTGATTAGCGGCTCACCGACGCGCATTGCAGTGGATGAAAAGAGCGAGCTATCACGCATTGCGCAAGCCATGCAAGACGACGACAGCTAAGGGAGCGGCACAAAAATCAGGCTTTGCCCCCGATCAGCCGCGGCAACTTTCCATCACCCGCTATTTTCTGGATTTACGCAGTGGCTATCCGCTTCAGCGCCCCTCCGGCCCCCCAGTCTAGGACAAGCCGGATTCAACATCCTTGAAGTTTGGGGTATGCAGGGGGCAATTGCGTTAGTCCCAATTTTGAGGGCGATCGCTCCTCCACACAAAGTCTTAACTCACCTCACTCCGCGTCTTTGCCGGTGCCTTCTAACGCTGCCGCAACGGCAAAGCCATTGTGTTCAGCAGTCGTTATGACCGTTTCTACTGCGCAGAGCCGCTCTAACACTTGCTCGGCGGCCATCAGTCGTTTGAGCACGACCTGGCCGATCGCCTTAGTCGACTGCGCCAGCGGCCGCACCTCAACCATTAACACCGCATCTTCGACTTGGTAAAGCCACAGCGATTCACCATTTTCGACAATGCTGAGCGGCATCTTTTTAAGATGGGGTTTTCGTTGCCAGGCAAACTCATCCCAGAGTCCGCCAAACTCCCAAACTCTGCCTGTGGTCCAGCCCTCTGAGAGAAAAAAATACTTCACGAGCACACTCCGCGATGCAGCGACTTACGAGATTATCTAATGATTCTTGAGATTGCGATCGCCGAATCCCACAAAACATGGTTTTTTATCAGCTTGATCACGTGGTTCTGACTGTGACAGATATTGAGGCCACTTGCCGGTTTTACTCCCAAGTTCTGCAGATTTCTGTTATCACCTTTGGCGAGGGACGCCAAGCGCTGCACCTCGGCCATCAGAAAATCAATTTGCACCCCGCTCAGGCTCCGATACGGCCTCACGCGCAGCATCCTCAGCCTGGTTCTGCCGATTTATGTCTGATTACAGATCGGCCCCTGGCCACAGTGATGGACGAACTGCGAGCTCATCAGGTGCCCATTTTGATCGGCCCGGTGGAACGTACGGGAGCGCAATCAAAGCTGCAGTCTATCTATATTCGTGACCCTGATGGCAATCTAATCGAGCTGGCCAATGTGATCCCTGATTAGAGCGTGTTTGCAACATGGCAAAGGAGAGCAAGTCAGGCCAATGGCCTCGTGATTAGCACCCTATCGTGATGTATAGCCTGGCCGCTGACAACACCGGAAGCTGCTCTTAGGAACGATGATTATATAAATTCTGCAATTTGTCTTGAGGCAAAGCGGGAGTACATTTCCCCTCCTGGGCTAACCTTGTAGGGGTTTGACCATGCAGCTCTGATATCGCGGCCTCGGTGCGCTCTTGTTCGATGGCCATCCTGGCCGTCCTGAACGCCCCGCAACCCTTGAAAAAGCTGGTGATGGAGGCAGGCTGGAAGCCTACC
>JBHJJI010000356.1:0-5106 GCA_050042805.1 Leptolyngbyaceae cyanobacterium | reverse complement strand
TGCTGGTGCTGACGGTGCTGCAGGCTGAAGCGCCAATTCGGGTGTGGCGGCTGCGACTGACTAAAAGCTGTCAGGGGTGTCGTTTGATTGGGGTTGATATCAGAGATGCTGATCTCAGGGGAGCCAATCTGCAGGATGCGGATTTGCGTTGGACGCGGTTTCATTCGGTCAACCTGACGGGCGCTGACCTGAGTGGGGCCAACCTGAGAAACGCACGGATGAACGACGTCACCGTTCACAACACCGAGTTTTGTGGCGCGACAATGATGAACTCAGTCAAGGGCTATTGCCGTGGTACCGCGTCTGATACTGCCGATGCCTCTGGCGTGGTGGAGTAAGCCTAGATTGCTTGAGCGCGCCTTTGCTCATAGAATGCGGCGCACATATATCCACTACTCACGATCGCGGCGCTGCAGGTTTAGGGTTCAGGGACCAAGCTAGAAACCTGGCGTTAGCGATGCACGGTCAAGGTACCGGCATCCGCATCAAGAGTGGCTGAAACCCCGACAGGTAGAGCCGCATTAACGCCATCGTGACCAAACGGGAGCTCGGCGACAACGGGAATGCCTAAATCATTGAGGCGATCGCGCAGCACGGTTTCCACATCCAAGCTGGGAATGCCAGTCGGGGCATCACAACGGCTAAACCGGCCGATCGCCACGCCTGCGACCGGGGCAAATTTGCCCAGCATCCGCCAGTGCGTGAGCATCCGGTCGAGACGATAGGGCGCTTCGGTCACGTCTTCAAACGCGAGGATCACACCGCTTAAATCAGGCTCATGGGGGGTGCCCAGCAGATGGGTCGCCACCGTCAGGTTCGCCGGCAAGAGTCTGCCGGTCGCTTGCCCAGGCTGCCAGGTCACCCCTTGCAAGGGGGCGATCGCCCGACCGCTCACCCAGTCAAACAGCCGCTGCCGCGACCAGTCGGGTTCTTGCCCTAGCGTGGTTAACAGCGGCCCGTGCACGCTGGCCACATGCTGCTGACTTAAACTCCACAGCAAACTGGTGATATCGGAGAAGCCAATCAGCCATTTGGGTGACGTAGTCGGCCATTGCCAATTTTCGAGCAGGCGGGTGCCGCCGTAGCCGCCGCGAGCGCAAAGAATGCCCCGGCAGTTGGGCGCTTGCCAGGCCGTCAGCAGCTGTTGGCGACGCTGCTCATCACGCCCCGCTAAATAGCCCCACTGTTCATCCAACCCAGGCAGCAGCTTAACCCGGTATCCTCGGGCCTCCCAGATGGCCACGCCAGCCTGAAATGCCGTCAACTCTCGCAGCGCCCCACTGGGCGCAATGCCCATCAGCTCGTCACCCAGCTGGAGGGGCGGAGGGGGTTGGCAGACAAACATTACAACGAGACCACAGCATCAGTCTCACTATCATGACGGGCCGCCGGGCTGATGGGAACCACACGACTCCGGGCTTGACGGGTTCATGGCCGCTTCCCCTGCCGAAGGCTCCTGTGAGAGGGGAAATCGCCGGGGCTTCAAAGACTAGACATTTTGGGTTCTGTCGGGAGCGGTGCGATCATATCGCGATCGCGGCGCTGTGTGAGGACTGGAGCGGGACAGTCACCGTGGCTCGCAGCATGGCGCATAAATCGTAGATAATGGCCCATCAGCGTCCAGCTAATGGTCAGCGTATCGCCCTGAGGCACGTACTCATCTCGCAGAAATTGCTGCCCAGCGGCGGTGAGCCAAACGTCGCCCAACCGGCGTTGGGTGATGCGAATTAGCTGCTGCTCAGCGAGAGCAACAATCAGGCGCTGACGCTGATTGTCTGGCACTTTGGCAGAGATTTGGCCCGGTGTGATGCTGCGGTATTGGCACGACTGCAAGACGTATTTTTCGTCGGGGGTAATCGGCCAGACCGAGGTATCTAGGTCTAATAGGGTACGTCCACGGGCGGTAAGGCCAAAGCGGGTGACGATTTCTTCGTAGTCAATCCAGTGGCGCTGTCGCAGCTGCTGGCAGAGGCGATCGCGCTGCACCCCTGACAACTTGGGTTGGGGGCAAATCTCGGTCATTGCTGCCCGGTAGTGAGGATGGGGAAGCAATAACAATAAAAACTTAAGTTCTAAGGGCGCTAGCAGAGTCGCAGCAGACAATGAAGACATAGACTCACATACAGCATTCAGCCTGGGTACTATGCTAGAACAAAAGTTCTATCGATCAACGATTCAAGTTTTTACATTTCGTTGCGGATGAGCGCCTTCGTTTTTAGCGACCTGATGGAACGGGGCATGCTGGTAAATACGATAAGGGCTTGAGATCACGACAATTCTTTACCCGTTTACTTATCCCCTGGTGACGCGAGACGCAACCATCGTTGCGGTATCGGCATCAACATTCTTTGACTCATCATTTGCGAGCGGTGGCTCTGTTGTCTTCGACGCCTGTATCAAACTCATTGTCAGATCTAACTCCAGCGCTCCCCTCTCCACTGGGCAATGCTAGCCTGCCATCCACCCTGGCGGCCTTCGTCCCGCTCTGGGGTGCCCTGAGTGACGGGCTGCAAATCTTTGACTCAGAGGGGCGGTTAATTTACGCCAACGCCGTAGCCGCCGAATTGTTGGGCTACGCCACTGCTCATGCCTATCGCGAAGAACACTCTCGTTCTGGGGCTTGGGGGCTTACGGCGATCGCGCTGGCCAATAGGGCAAATCGTCCACTCGCGATCGCGGACTACCCTTGTGTGCGAGCGCTCAAGAGTCAACCGTTTGCCGAACAAACCTTGCGCTATACCGACTTACACGGGCGCGATCGCGGCGTCGCGGTGCAAGCGCTATCCATCCCCGAACCCACCAGTGCTGACCCAACCAGCCAGCGGCAGTACGCCGTTGTGATCAGCCGGCCGGTGACCGAGCCGGCGATCGCGAGCCCGCCATGTCCCCCCCCCCTTCAGCAGATTGCGAATGCGGTGCCGAGTCTCGTCGCCTATTTAGATGCCCAAGAACTACACTATTTTGCCAACCACGCTTATCTCAAAGCCTTTAATGAGACCTTAGAGAATATTCAGGGCCAGAACCTACAAACGGTTGTTGGCCCAGTCATTTATCATCAGCTGCAGGGCGCGCTGCACCAAGCTTGGCAGGGGGAAACAGTGAATGTGTGCCTGCCCATTGGCAGCTTTAATCCGAAAAGGCAGTACAAGCATGTCAGCCTCACCCCCCAATGGCTGGGCGATCAATTGGCAGGCGTGTATTTAGTGCTAAGTGACATCACGGCCCACAAACACACCAACGACCTGCTGCAAACCGAGACTGATTTTTTCCGCGATTCCCTAGAAGCGGCCACGGTGGGCATTTGGGATTGGCATTTTCTCAATCAAGAAATGATGTGGTCATCGCCCCAAGAGCAGCTATTTGGGCTGAAACCGGGCGATTTTGACGGCAAACCAGACACTTATTTGGCGCTGGTTCATGCGGCCGATCGCGCTGCGCTCCACACCGCGATCGATCAGGCTATGCAGCCACAACATCATTTTGCCGCCCAGTTTCGGGTCACCTTGGCTGGCCAATCAGTGCGCTGGCTCAGTCAACGGGGACAGG
Organism: Leptolyngbyaceae cyanobacterium; assembly: GCA_050042805.1. Classification (GTDB taxonomy): domain Bacteria; phylum Cyanobacteriota; class Cyanobacteriia; order Phormidesmidales; family Phormidesmidaceae; genus Halomicronema. The sequence goes on along the minus strand of JBHJJI010000356.1, from coordinate 1,560 downwards.
TCGTGCGCAATACCAAGGGGCAAATCGTGCGCATGGCGGGGGTGACGCTTGACATCACGGTGCAAAAAGAGGCCGAAGCAAAGCTGATCGAACAGGCGAAACGCGATCACTTGGTGGCAAAAATTTCTCAGGAGATCAATCGCTCGACCGATCTCAACGAAGTCTTGCCACAGGTGGTGCAAGAGATCCGCTGTCTTTTGCAGGTTGACCGACTCAGCATCATTGATTTGCTGCAGCCAAATATGGCGGGCAGGATCACGTTCGAAGCTCACACGGCGGGCACTGAGTCAATGCTGACTTGGGAGATGCGCCACCCTTGGGCGATGAAAGAGGCCTACCTGCAAAAATATCAGCAAGGGCATCCGATCGCAGTTTGCAATGTGAACGAACAGTCGTTCAGCGAGGAAGAGCTGGAGTTCTTAGGCTTTTTTCAAATCACTGCTGAATTGACGGTGCCTCTGTTAGAAGACGAAAAACTCTGGGGCCTGCTGTCAGCCCAATCAAAACAGCCCAGGACGTGGCAGCCTGAGGAACGCCGACTGTTAGAAACCCTAGGCCGCTTGGTGAGCACAGCCGTGCAGCGTGATCGGCTGCACCATAGCTTGACGCAGGCTAACCAAAAACTCCAGCGCTTTGCCTACCTCGATGGCTTGACGCAGGTCGCCAATCGACGCCGATTTGAACAGTTTCTCAATCATGAATGGCGGCGGTTGATGCGAGAGAAATCAACGCTGGCGCTAATCATGGTGGATATTGACCATTTCAAAGCTTTTAACGATATTTATGGACACCAAGCGGGTGACGAATGTCTGCGCCGAGTCGCCGCCATTTTGCGCACGACGGTACAGCGCCCAGCCGATATGGTGGCTCGCTATGGTGGCGAAGAGTTCGCCGTTGTGTTGCCCAATACGGGGGTTGAAGGAGCGGAAACCGTAGCCGAAAAAATCCGCGCCCACATACACGAACAAAAAATTCCCCATCGCGGCTCACAAGTATGCCCGTTTGTCACGATGAGTCTCGGCGTCGCCGTGATGTCACCGCATCCGCTCAAAGCCCCAGATGACTTGATTAAAATCGCTGATGAAGCGCTCTATCAGGCAAAGGAGAACGGTCGCGATCGCGTTGTCTGTCATACGCCAACGTCGTAGTTACAGGCACTAGCCTGCGGTCGTAGAGAGCGAACAGTGGAGGCGTGATCGGGCGGGGCGTTAGAAGACTTGGGACAGGGGCAACTGTCGGACAACCCACCTTCGTTCCAGTTCGGTGATGGTCGCGGCGAGACCAGACAAAATCTTGTGTCAGTGGTCTAGCATCCCGATCATTCGGGAGACTTCGCTGGGCCTAGACAGCAGCAGCCCCCTATCGAGTCAAGGCTGGGCTAGATAACTCGTTGTCTGATTTCCAGAGTCCTCACTAATGGCAATAGTTCGGACAGTTTTGCTGAGGAGTAGGAAGAAAGCCGCCCATCGTTATAGAGTACGCCTACAACAAATCTAGGCCGCACTGATGGACAGCTTTACTCGGATTTTAACCGGTCTGTTAGAGACAGCCGGTGGTTTC
>JBHJJI010000355.1:0-3554 GCA_050042805.1 Leptolyngbyaceae cyanobacterium | reverse complement strand
GGGCGGCACCATCGGCCTGGTCGTCACGAATGCCGATGGTGCCGATCTCGCTTTCACCGTTCAACGGGAGCGAGTCTGATGAGTGCATGGCTTTTCTTTCCTAAGCAATCTACTGCCGTTGCTTCTGCCGCCCTCTACTGGCTGCAATCTCCCACTCTTGCCGATTCAGTGGATCTCTGGCTGCAAAATGATGGCCAGCGCCAGGTGATAGCCACTATCCCTAAGCGTGCTGCCATCTCTATTTCAGGGTCAGAAGGCGGCGGCAATCGCTCCATCATCGGGCATCTGAATATCAGACGGAGTTCAACAATTGCTGACGGGGAATCCGTAGACGCTACCCGCACTGCATACAGCCGCACTCAAGAGGTGCAATCAAATTACACGCTAGAAGTTGCGGGCGATGTTGATAGGCCCCCTCCAGGCAACAGTAGACACGTTGCTTCTCTATTTATTGACGGGGGAAGAGTTGAGCTGATCAGCAGGAACCAAGCAGGCGCTCAATTTGACACTGGCATTTTGGTGGTCGCGGGCTCTTCGCCCGCATTAATCGATGTTTTCAGTAGCGCAAGCGCTTACTTTTCCGCGTCCTTCTGGGCTGATAATGTACAACTGCAGGTGGATGATTCTGACGCCAGCGGCTCAGCTTCAATCAGTAGTGTGTCTAACATGGTGCGGGTCGGCTATCTGATTAAGACCGCCAATGATTGCGTTTTTGCGCTGAAGCATAGCCAAGCAAGCAGTAACAGTCCATTCCCGCTTGAGTCTAATGGGGTCCCCCCTGCCTACGAAGAAATTGTTTATGGAGTACCTGCCAACGTCCAGCAAGTCCAGCGCCCTAGCTTTCCAACCCAGGAGACCTCTGACGGTCTTTATTCAGACTTGAATTACTCGGCGTTTCCCTTTAACCTCCATCGCAACTTTCTGCCGGATGGGCGCACAATCACGCTGTTTGACCCAAGTCCATTGCTGGGGGGCTCCGGCCAAGCCTCGGTCAACATCAGTATCTCAGAACCGGGCCAGCCCACTGAGAATAGAGCTGTCGATGTTGACGTACTTCCGGCTGACGCCAACATTCTTCACGTCTCAGTCTTTGCCACTTAAATCAATACTTGACGAACTGTCACACTGTTATCGCGCGATATTGGATCTAAAATCGCGCGATTCTGGATCTAAAATCGCTTGAGACGCGACACTTTGGCCGTTGGCCTATGCCTGCATGGCGATCGCTGATGGCCACGGTCAAAAAGTACCTGCTTGGCCTTTTGTGGCCGGTTCGTTTGGGCTGGGGGCGTTTTTGCTCTTGCCCTATCTGATTCTGCGCCAGCCGAACCCCACATTTGCCCCGCCGCTGCCAAGGATGATCAAACTTTTAGACTCGCGCTGGTTGGGCCTCAGTTCACTGGCGGGGGCTCTCGTGCTGATGGGATACGGCATCTATGCGGGCGACTGGGCTGACTTTGTTGACCAGTGGCAGAGCAGCCGCTATATTCACGTAATGAGCCTCGATTTTTGCCTCCTGTGGCTGCTGACACCGAGCTTGCTGGGAGACGATATGGCGCGTCGCGGCTTGAAAAATTCTCGGGTATTTTGGTTAGTGAATGCCGTGCCGCTGGTGGGGCTGACGGCCTATCTCACCTTTCGGCCCCAGCTCAATGCTGACGAGTAGAGTGCGGTGCCAATATTTCAACTATTAGCAATGGCTTGGGCTGAAGGTTCACGGTTTAAGGTCTACGGTGGGTAACCGCCTAAGAATAGGAAGATTGCAGCCAGGCTCTACTAGCTCAAGACTCTACGCTGCAATGACATCCTCAGCACAGAGACCCTTTTTTAGGGTTGGCAGTGCCCAGTTCCGATGATGGAGACACGATTTGCGCAATTCTCTAGGGGAGCTGCTAGCGAATCTCTTTACCCATCGCAATGCGATAGGGAACTGCAGGGCGATCGCGCGTAGGGTGTTCTGACCAGAAACTTGCCAGCTCACAGCTGAACGGCGTTGGCAAGGGCTCAGAGTCGATCAATGGCTATAAAGAGGAACCGCCCAGAAAAAATCTGGGCGGAGTGTGGTGTGAGGAGTGAACGGAAACTTTCGTCTCCGATACACCTTATTGTAGTTGTGACAGTTGTCATTCCGCCACTGGTACCCTTGTCAAAGTTAATGTTTCTTTGGCTAAAGATAAAACTCTCTAAGGCTGTGGCACGATCGCGGCTGTCGCTTGCATTGATTCATCATGAAATGGTGACAACTATTCAGGGCGAAATTGTTGCAGTAGAAATGAGACTTGAATCTCGATCTCACCGTGTTTAGCATAAGAGGCTGGAATCCAAGGGGCTAGATGGCCGCTTGCTGAGACTGATAAGGAGATTTCTGAGAAAGAATATACCGTTATGGTAGGGGCGGGTTTAGCTAGAACCCTTGTGGTATCGCGACCAGGTATCCACAAAACCCGCCCCTACAGGTATCGTTTTGGGTAGAACTCTCTTAAGTCCTCAGATCCATGACTTTTGAGGTTCCACAACAGAAATCCTATTTACCCATGCCCAGCTGTTGCGCTTTTTGATAAACCTTGCCCTCGGTCAAGAGTGAGGGGGCCACAACCACCTCGACCTGCTGCATTTCCTTCAGGTTTTTAGCGCCTAACGTGCCCATGCTGGTTTGCAGTGCGCCCAATAGGTTGTGAGTGCCGTCATCCAGTTGGGCCGGGCCTCTCAACATTTGCTCTGGCGTGCCGGTACTGCCGACTCGACTGCGGGTGCCGCGTGGCAGCACTGGGCTCGGAGTTGCCATGCCCCAGTGATAGCCACGACCGGGTGCTTCTTTCGCCCGCGCGATCGGCGACCCAATCATCACGGCAGCTGCGCCGACCGCGATGCATTTACAGATGTCGCCGCCGGTCACGATGCCGCCGTCGGCAATCACCGGCACGTATTTCCCGCTTTCTTTTTGATAGTCGTCACGGGCGGCAGCACAGTCAGCCACTGCTGTGGCCTGAGGTACGCCCACGCCTAAAACCCCACGCGAGGTACAAGCGGCTCCAGGCCCAATGCCTACCAGCACACCGGCAGCGCCTGCTTTCATTAAATTGAGTGCTACCTCATAGGTGACGCAGTTGCCCAACATGACGGGAATCGGCATGTCATGGCAAAATTGCACGAGGTCTAGAGGCGTGATGGACTGGGGGGACAGGTGCGCGGTTGACACGACGGTGGCCTGCACAAACATCAAGTCAGCGCCAGCGGCGGCGATCGCTTCACCGTATTTGGCGGCACCGGCTGGGGTTGAGCTCACCGCAGCAATGCCCCCTTGCGCCTTAATGGCTTGAATGCGCTGCTCAATCAATTCAGGGCGAATGGGAGTGGCATAGAGCTTCTGCATGAGCGTGACAAAGTCATCTTTGCCCACTGCCGCAATCTGATCGAGGATCGGTTCAGGGTCGTCATAGCGGGTTTGGATGCCTTCGAGATTGAGGACTCCCAAAGCCCCAAACTTTGACAACTGAGCTGCAATATCGACATTGACAACGCCGTCCATGGCGCTAGCAATGATCGGAATCTCC
>JBHJJI010000354.1:0-11078 GCA_050042805.1 Leptolyngbyaceae cyanobacterium | reverse complement strand
CCGTGAACTATTTCGCCGCCCCTGAAAATCAAGACCTCGGCGTCATCAAACGGATTCGCAAACCGCCCGACAAACTGGATGTGTCTCCTTTTCCTAAACCGACTTGACTTACGTTCTGCAGCCTTAACCTTTCACAAATGCTCCATCGCTGACCCGTTGCCGATGCGCTTGATGCAGCTGTTCGTAGACGTTCATAGCTCAGCTCTAAACACGGTGAATGCAGGAACGGGCAATGTCGAGTTCTTGTCCCCATCAGGAGCGCTTGCGAGCCACAAATAGATAGTTTTGACAAATCATCGGTAGCAGCCAGCCCAGTCCCCGGTCAAGCTGATTGTAAGCTGTGGCGATCGCCGGGCCGAACCATTCATCTCGCAGGGCTGAAGACTGCCACATATTGCGAGGCAGCAGCGCGTAGCGCCCCATCTCTAGCAGGTCAAACTGAGCTTCCTGCACCAAGGCGCGAATATCAGCGGCGGTGAACAGATAGGGGTGTGAAAACCGCTGGGTAAACCGAGCCAAAAACTCGATCCAGCTGTATCGATTGGGAAAGTGATAGCAGACGAAGCAGCCCCCTGGCTTGAGGATGCGGTGAATCTCTTGCAGGCTGCCGATTTCTTGCCCTCCCGTTTCGCGCACATGCTCTAACACCCCGACGGAAACCACGGCATTGAAAGTACCATCGGCAAAGGGCAGCGCTACCGGGGTGGCGGGACTGCCCTGCTGATAGTGATAGGTGCCAGGGGATAAACTTTTGCAAAACAGCGGATAGTCACTAAAGCCAAAGCCGCTGGACTGATAGCCCGCCTGCGCCAAAAAATAGGAGAAATGCCCGGAACCAGTGCCCCAATCCAGCACCTGGCTGCCAGGCTGGACATACCGACGCATCAGGTCATAAAGCCTGAGATATTGATAGGCACTCACATAGGTCGCAAATTGTAAGGACTTGTGGTCATGCCCATAGCTGCTGACGAGGGTTTGAAGAATTTGCTTTGGGCTAACGCTATCCATTCTGCTCAGTTGACGCTCCTCAGTACACACTACGTTTTGACGATCAGTTCTGCTTCAATGTTGTCCCGATATCCCCTCAGGCTGAGGCACTGTGACCGTCAGTTTATCTCGCCACTGTGCCGACAACGGTAGAGGAGACGGGCAAGACCATGGCGCTCAGGGGCGATCGCGCGGCTCTGCAGTTGGGGTTGGGGTTGGCGAAGCCGCAGTTGCCGGGGTCGTAATGCGAGGCAACCGATGTTTAAAGCTGCACAAAATTTCCCAAGATATCGTCCCGGTCAAGGTGGCCCGCTGTTCAGCGGTGAGCATTTCTGAGCCCTCTCGACCCAGCAGCGTGACCACGCTGCCCTCTTGCAGATTGGGGATCTGGGTCACGTCGATCATCATCTGATCCATCGTAATCGCCCCGATTTGCGCCACCCGTTGCCCCTGCACTAGCACCGACATTTGGTTCGACAAGGCACGGGGTACGCCGTCCGCATAGCCAATACCCACCACCGCGATTTGCATCGGTTGGGTGGCGACAAAGCTGTGGCCGTAGCTAACTCCCGTGCCCGGCTGAATGGTCTTGAGGTGGGTAATGCGGGCTTTAACCTGCATCACGGGTTGGAGCGGTAAGGTCGGTTGCAAATGAGGCGCTGGGTACAGGCCGTAGAGGGCCAGGCCGACCCGCACCAGGTCGTAGTGCAGGTCGGGGTAGCCGAGCGTCGCGGCTGAGTTGGCCAGGTGATGTTGGGGGTGGGCTAATTTCTGGGCAGCAATTTGGGCGATCGCGGTTTCGTAGCGCTGCTGCTGCTGGCGCAGAATGGTGGGATCAGGGTCATCAGCAGTCGCCAGATGGGAATAAACGCTGGCAATCTGCAAATGGGGCAGTCGCTGCACAAACTGGACAAACTCAGCAGCCTGCGACCAGTGAAATCCTAGACGCGACATGCCGGTGTCAATTTTGAGATGCACTGGCAGTGGAGGGACTGAGTGCTGGCCTAGCGCTTCAGAAAAAATCAGGGCTTGTTTGGGGGATACCAGTGTGGGCTGCAGTTGCCACCGGGAGATCGCCCCCACCTCTTCAGCGCTATTGACGGCTCCCTTTATCAAACTTGGCGCGTTAATGCCCGCTTCTCGGAGTTCTACCCCTTCTGGTACCGTCGCCACCCCCAGCCAGCTGGCTCCGGATGATAAGGCCGTTTGCGCCACCGCGATCGCCCCGTGACCGTAGGCATCGGCTTTGACAACAGCCATCAACGCGGAGCCGGTGCCCAAATGCTGCGTCAGCTGTTGAACGTTGTGTTGTACAGCGCCTAAATCGATCTCAACCCAGGCTCGACAGCGCCGCATCGTCGCCAGGGCTGGCGTTTGATCCCAACTCAACATGTCTCATCGCTCCTTCACCACACCACAGGTTGAGCCAATTGTGCACCAACTTAGGGCGCGTCATCAATTAAATCCAGCACGCTTTGACGATGGACATTACCGCGCCCGCCCCCAATGACTCGCTAGGGGCTGATCGCGTTGCCGCGAAAGGATGACAGCCCCTAAAGAAAGTTTGTACCAAGCTTTAGGGCACTTGTCGGTTACAGGGCAGGCAATCCTGCCTGTCAGATAAACCACTCCACTCAGGCCACAGTCACCGGGGAAGACAATTACTGATGCAGAGTCAGAAATTATAAATTGTGAGACCGAAAAGGTCAGGCATCTCTCTACTTAGAATGTCGGTTTTTAGAGAATTTTTTAATCAAGGAAAATCACGGCGCTTGCTGCATTTGTTTAAGCAGCCTAGGATGGCAAAAAGTATGTTATGGCACCTATGAATATTCTTCTTGTCTATCCGTGCTTTCCTAAAAGCTTTTGGTCTTTTGATAAAACCCTAGAGCTGGTCAATTTTAAGGCACAGCTGCCGCCGTTGGGACTCGTTACCGTAGCGGCTATCCTGCCTCAAGATTGGCACTACCGGTTAGTCGATCGCAATGTTCGGGCGGTAACGGAAGAAGAGTGGCTGTGGGCAGATTTAGTCATTGTCTCTGCCATGATTGTGCAGAAACCCGACTTTATTGCGAGTATTGAAACCGCTAAAGTCCACGGTAAATTAGTTGCCGTCGGCGGCCCTTATCCCACGGCACTGCCTCAAGAAGCGGCCACTTCAGGAGCCGATTTTTTAGTGCTTGATGAAGGAGAAATCACCCTACCGAAGTTGGTTGATGCCCTCGCGCGGGGCGATCGCAGCGGCACTTTTCGCTCCGACGGTGAACGCCCCGCCGTTACAACAACGCCCATTCCTCGATACGACCTGCTAGAGCTGGATGCCTATGCCGAAATGTCGGTGCAGTTCTCACGGGGCTGTCCCTTTCAGTGTGAATTTTGCGACATCATCGTGCTGTATGGCCGCAAGCCGCGCACCAAAGAGCCCGAACAACTGCTGGCCGAACTGCAGTGTCTTTACGATCTGGGCTGGCGACGCAGCATCTTTATGGTGGACGACAATTTCATTGGCAACAAGCGCAACGTCAAACGCCTGCTCGCAGCGATGAAACCTTGGATGGCAGAGCATAACTATCCCTTCTCTTTTGCGACTGAAGCCTCGGTGGACTTAGCCCAAGATCCTGAGCTGTTGCAGATGATGGTGGACTGCAACTTTGGCACTGTCTTCTTGGGTATCGAAACGCCTGACGACGACAGCCTCAATCTGACGCGCAAATTCCAAAATCTGCGAGATCCGCTGGCCGAGTCGGTGCAGTTCATTGCTCGCTCCGGTTTGCGGGTGATGGCGGGCTTCATTATTGGGTTTGACGGCGAAAAAAGTGGGGCGGGGCAGCGAGTCGCTCAGTTCGTCGAGCAAACAGCGATTCCGACAGCGATGTTCAGCATGCTGCAGGCCCTGCCAGACACGGCGCTCTGGCACCGGTTAGCCAAAGAAGACCGCTTATTGGGGCAAAGTGCCGATGCCAACCAGGTGACGCTGATGAACTTCGTCCCGACCCGGCCGATCGAAGAAATCGCCGATGAATATGTCGAAGCCTTTTGGACGCTCTATGACCCTTTGGTGGTGCTCAACCGCACGTTTCGCCACTTCTTGATGCTCGGCGAAGGGCAAAAACAGGCTTATCAGGGGCGTGAGCAATCGGCGGGCAGTCCAAATATTGATTGGGTCATTGTTCGCGCCTTTCTCATTATCTGCTGGCGGCAGGGTGTGGTGCGCAAGACGCGCTGGCGGTTTTGGGGCAATCTCGCGGTCATCCTCTGGCGTTACCCCAATGTCGCTGCCAACTATTTGTCGGTCTGCGCCCAAGCTGAACACTTCCTCGATTTCCGCGAAATGGTTCGTGCTAACATCGAAACTCAACTTGAGGCATTCTTGGCTCAAAAGCGTGAGGCAGAGCAACTGACCCGCCAGGAGAAGGTCAGCGCTTAGGCTAGGGCTATCAGCATTCTGAGGGTTGTGGGTGTGACCGCGCGCCGGATGGCTTGAATCGAACCATCTGCGTCTATGCGAGGGTATAAGTAGCGCGATCGCCTCACTTAGGATGTCAGTTTATCGCCTCAACTTATGGGCTTTTGGCACTGTCTTAGCAGCCTAATAAATTGTTTTAGGACAGCTTATTGTGCGGATCCAAAAATATACTGTCCTGGTCAATCTAGAGATCGGCATAAGGGTACAGGCTGACTGTAGATAAGTTGCTTAAGATCACTTTTGAACGAGTAGTATGGGGAGTCTGTTTCTATCAGGATGTCTCCCTAAAAATTAATGGGATCGGGCGAAGAATCCACCCTGGCTTTTCTGAGCCTGGAATGGTATTTTTAAGCTTTGTGAATGTAAAGGCAGTGCAATAGTTTCCCTAAGGGCCTCTGTGGGTGCGGACTTTAGCAGAGCCTGGAAGGGTCATCGCCTCAGACTTGCCTGTTCAAGCGATGAATGGCTGTGAGTGGAGCGAGAACGGTACTGGTAAGATTCAGCGGTTTTGAAGAAGTTGTTTTGGATTTTAGTGAAGACGCATCAAACTTTATGGAAGACGTGATCAAAAAGTCAGATTTCATCTTGTCGCCTTACATGAAGAGTAATGATCTTCGAGCGACTTATCAGCTTTTAAATACGCTGGTGCCCTACGTCTTCCTATGGTTTTTAGCCGTTAAAGCCGCCGCGATTTCGGTCTTTTTATTGCCACCCATTATTGCGCTGCTGGTGCTCTTTTCACTGCGCTGCTTTTCACTCATGCATGACTGCGGCCACTATGCGCTCTTTCGCTCCAAAAAGGTCAATCGGGTGGCGGGGTTTGTGCTGGGCTTGATCAATGCCATTCCGCAGCATTGGTGGTCACGCGATCATGCCTACCACCACAAAACGAATGGCGACTGGGAGCGATACCGCAGCATTGGCGACTTTCTATCTACCGATGAGTTTGCTCAGCTGAGTCCGTTTGATCAAAAGCTCTACGGCGTGCTACGCCAGCCCTGGATGATCTTTCCAGGCGGTTTCTTTTACCTGGCATTCAAGCCCAGGCTGATTCTCATCGCTGAAACCTACAGCTTTTTGATCCACGCAGTGCGCCATCTCAAACAGCACTCTTTCCACAACCTATCGGCAATTGTCGCGACCTATAAAGCTAAGAACTGGTCTACAGCCGGTGAGTTTTGGGATGTGTTGCTCAACAATATCTTTGTGATTAGCGGCTGAATTATCCTTTGTCGCTGGCTGGGCACGGCCTTCTTTCTGGGAACTTACTCCATCGTTTTGATGTTCTCGGCGGCCATCTTTATCTGTGTCTTTTTTGTGCAGCATAACTTTGAAGGGGCCTACGCCCACGGCACAGAAGGCTGGGATTACTTGCAGGGCGCGATCGCGGGCAGCAGCTACCTCGACATTCCGGAAATTTTCAAATGGTTTACGGCGGATATCAGTTACCACAGTATTCACCACCTGTCAGAGCGAATTCCTAACTACAACTTGCGCGCCTGTCACGAAAAGAATCGTCACCTACTGTCTACGGTTAAGGCTGTTCGCTTCAAAGATATGCCTGCTTGCTCAAAACTAATCCTTTGGGATGCCCAGACTAATCGCTTGGTATCCATTAAAAACTTTCAACGGCAAACGGCCACCGCTCGCAGCTACGTTTGAGCGTTTGGCACGGTTTAGCAGCATCGTCTGGCAGAGGCCTAAGTTCGCAAAAGTACGGTGCAATCGCTGGGATTTGAGATGGCCAAAACCTTCACCCAACACCTGATTGTCTGGCAGCGGTGCTTGAAGCGCAGGGTCAGGTGGATGCTTTGGAGCTGTCAGGTCTCTTGAATGAATGCTTCCAGTGGATGCGAACTCGATCTACAATCGTTAGAGACTTGATGAATTAATGTTAAGGGTTTCTCTCAATGTTTGTGTCCTACGCCCTCGGGTTGATTGTTCTATTGTCAGTGGTGGGAATTGTCCTTTATTTAACCACCGCCCGCAGCTACGAGTCTTCCAACACCGTCGCTAACTCCTACGATCAATGGACCCAAGATGGAATTCTAGAATTCTATTGGGGCGAGCATATTCACTTGGGTCATTACGGGTCGCCGCCTCGCTCAAAAGATTTTTTAAAAGCTAAGTCAGACTTTGTGCATGAGATGGTGCGCTGGGGGGGGCTCGATACGCTACCTCGCGGCACCACCGTGTTGGATGTCGGCTGTGGGATTGGCGGTAGCAGTCGCATTTTGGCCCGCGACTATGGATTTTCGACCACGGGTATCACGATTAGCCCTGGACAGGTGCGCCGCGCGACGGAACTGACGCCCCCCGAACTGACGGCCAAGTTCCAGGTGGACGATGCCCTGGCACTGTCCTTTCCCGATAACAGCTTTGATGTGGTGTGGTCGATTGAGGCCGGGCCTCATATGCCCGATAAAGCCCAATATGGTGCTGAGATGTTGCGCGTACTCAAGCCGGGTGGCATTTTGGTCGTGGCGGATTGGAACCAGCGCGACGATCGCCGCAAACCCCTAAATTTTTGGGAGAAGCCGGTGATGCGTCAGCTATTGGATCAGTGGTCGCATCCTTCTTTTTCGAGTATTGAAGGGTTTTCGGAGCAGTTAGAGGCGACTGGTTTGGTCGATGGCGAAGTGATCACTGCTGACTGGACTCAGGAGACTCTACCATCTTGGTTGGAGTCGATTTGGCAGGGCGTGGTGCGCCCCAAGGGCTTGGTCATTTTTGGCGTTCCGGGATTCTTTAAGTCACTGCGAGAAGTGCCCACCTTGATACTGATGCGCATCGCCTTTGGGGCGGGATTATGCCGCTTTGGCATGTTTAAGGCTCGCAAGGCGGTCAACGTCTCGCCGTCCCGTGAAGCTTCTCAAAATGAGGTGCTCCGAGCTTAGTTCGGCGTTCTATAGGGGCTCGAAAATAGCGTCCCAGTTGCCGAGGTTTGGCACTGCCACCCCCTTAAAGAAAAGGGTTCTGTGTTAGGGCTGTCATTGCAGCGCCCATCCCTTGACTCGAAAGCTCTGCCGCAGGTCGATCGCTGATTCTGAGGCGGAGCTTTCACTCCTTTAAAACCCGCTCGGGGTCTCGGCATCGCCAAGGGAATGACGCTACATTCAACATAAACCTGTTGATTTAATTTTTTGATATTTGTTCATGATGCAAGCTGTGCCTGCCGCTCAATCATCCGATCAAACGCCGCTGTATGACTGTGATGTGGCCATTGTCGGTGGCGGTGTTGTTGGGGCAACCTTAGCCGCTGCCCTAAAAGATTCGGGCCTCAAAGTTCTTTTAATCGAAGTCAACACGTTTGAGCAGGCGATCGCCCGCGAACGAGGCTATGCGCTGTCACCGCTGTCGGGTCAAATTTTAGAGGGCATCGGCGTCTGGTCAAGCATCTTTCCCCACATTGGCAAATACCGCCACATCTACCTCTCTGACGCGGATAATGTGGGCATGGTCAAATTTGGCCCCAACGACCTCAATCGCGAATTTTTAGGCTATGTGGGCGAGCATAAAGTGATGCTGGGCGCGCTGCAAACGTTCATCAATGAGCAGTGCGAGCAGGTCAACTGGCTCTGCCCCGCTCGCCCGACTTGCGTACGCTATGACGCCTTGGGAGCAGTGGTTGAGTTAGAGGTGGACGGTCAGCCGCAACAGATTCGTACGCGGTTAGTCGTGGGTGCCGATGGGCCGCGATCGCAAATTCGCCAGTCTGCAGGTATCAAAACCAGGGGGTGGAAATACTGGCAGTCGTGCCTGACGTTTATGATCACCCATGAAGCAGCGCGCAATGACATCGCCTTTGAGCGGTTCTGGCCCGATGGCCCGATGGGCGTGCTGCCCCTGACGGGAAATCGCTATCACATTGTTTGGACAGCCCCCCATGCGGAGGCGAAGGCGCTACAAAACCTTGATGAAGCTGAGTTTCTGGCGGAACTGGAATATTACACGGGCGGTTTTTTAGGCAAGCTGAGCTTGACCAGCGATCGCGCGGTATTTCCAGTGCAACTGTTTCAGAGCGATCGCTACGTCCAACCACGACTGGCGTTGGTAGGAGATGCCGCTCACCGCTGTCATCCCGTCGCGGGGCAGGGGCTGAATCTGGGTATTCGCGATGCCGCAGCGCTGGCGCAGGTGCTCTCTGAGGCGTATCTACGGGGTGAAGATGTAGGAGATCTGCGCGTGCTCAAGCGCTATGAGCGCTGGCGCAAGAAAGAAAACCTGGCGATTTTGGGCTTCACCGATTTCCTTGACCGGATGTTTTCTAACAATTGGTGGCCGATTGTAAAACTGCGCCGAGCGGGTTTGTGGCTGCTGCGTACGGTGCCGCCGCTAAAGGTGCTGGCACTTAAATTTATGACCGGTTTTTGGGGCCGTCGTCCAACGCTAGGCAAAGGGTAAGTCCTGCTATCTAGGGGGATTTGGATGGGTCGCATCACAGAATCGGGAAATCTGGGGCTTGATCTCGATTCCCAGCGATCGGACATCCAATACAATCTTGTTGGACACGCGGAGGAGCCAGGGGGCGGAGGAGCCAGATTTGTCTTCTGGTTGCAGAGCATCGGTATCATCCAACCTTTCTGCAGTCCACTCACAAATCCCCGCCCGGCTCCCGAGAATGTCGGTACAGAAACCCGGTTTCTGGGGCAAAAAGGGGCTCATTCCATCATTGCCTGACCCGAGAAACCGGGTTTCTTGTAATACGCTCATTCCAACACGGTGAAGGTGATTCCAGCAGCGCTTTCGAGCCGTTTGATCAAAGCTTCGCCCAGCAACGCCGCTGGTGTCCAAAAGTCGCCAGGATGCTCTAACTGCGGAACATCCTGAGCTAAACAAAGGGCTGCCTGGCCTAGGATTTTAGCTGTCGAACCATAGCCCGGATCGCGATCGCCCGTCACCTGCACCCGGATTTTTTCACCCTTGGCAGTGGTGCCAACAAACTGCAACTCATAAAAGCCTTGAGCCTGCTCTGCCGCTGTGGGACCTTCACCTGAGGCGGGTAAAACGACCGTTTCTAGCAGCCAGCGAGTGGGCGGTAACGCCGCCGCCAGCACCAAACCATCCAACCCCAGCTTCAGGGCTTGGGCCAGCAGCCAGCCCAGAGGGCCATCATCAGTGACGATACCTTCGTCATATTGAAAGGTTTTGCCGTACGCCTGCTGCTGCAAAAAGTTGGAGCGCAGCACAATGCGAGTATTGACATCCGCCATCACAAATGGGGGCTCCCAGGCGTGAAAGTCGGGGTCGTATTGCACCGGTAGCAGGGGCGGGGGCTGAGCGGCCACCTTGTCGCTATCTGGGCATAGCGAGTAGGGATCGCTGATGGACTCGCGCAGGCGAGCATCGGTTGCCGCCTCTTTAACTAAATTCAGGCCGCTAGCCGCAGTACCACCGGAAACACCCCCTTGCGCGGCGACGACGCGCATTTTGACTCGCGTGCAGGGCTCGCCAAATCGACTTTGAGACTGCTGCTGCAGGTAATAGACTCCTAAGTCAGAGGGGATGGAGTCAAAGCCGCAACAGTGGACAATGCGAGCCCCCGAAGCCTGGACTTGACTCTCGTAGCGCTGAATCATGCGCCGAATCCACTGCGACTCGCCGGTCAGGTCACAGTAATCGGTGCCTGTTTCCGCGCAGGCTTGTATCAGCGGTTCGCCATACAGAGCATAGGGGCCAACGGTCGAGACGACCACGCGGGTCTGGGCACAAAGCTGGTGGAGGGAGTCGGCATCGGTGACATCGGCGATCAGCTGCGGCAGTGGGGCGGCTTCAGCTCCAAGCATTGTGACGAGTGCTTGGAGCTTGGTTGCCGATCGCCCGGCGATCGCCCAACGCAAGGGCGTGGAGGAAGCCGTATGGGTCAGCAAATAGCGACAGAGAAGCTGGCCGACAAAGCCAGTGGCCCCAAACACAACCAAGTCATAGCGGGCAAGATCAGCGGCCATGAAAACATACCTGCGGTGAAGATGACACCGTCTGTAAACAGTGCCGCAGTTACCAAATTAAGCGATTACCGTTGGCCACAGCATCCAGCGGTGGACTGATTGAGAATGAAAATTAGGCAGACTCTTCTAACGAGTGGCTGAACACATCGAAAACTTGGCGACAACAGTGCTTTAGGCGATCGCCCACGGCCCCCTCAGGTACCACCGTTCCCGCAAACGACCACTGATGAATGGTCGAAAACGTCCACTGTTTGCCGCGATGGTCATAGCCGCCGACTTCGACACCAATGACTCGCTTAGTGCAACTATCCGCATCATCGTAAAAGCGAATCTGGACTAAAAAACTGCGGCAGTGAAACGGACGGCTGAGACCCGGAAAATGCAGGCCAATATCCACCGAGTCAGGATCAACCAGCGATCGCGTGTCGCTGTCGTTCGTCCACGGTTTCAGGTCAACCCGTAAATCAGGAAACTCTGATTTGAACAGATGTCCGACGGTCGCAATCTTGCTAGCAAATTCGATGCTGGTGGCCTGTTCGGCTGCGTTCACCTCTGCCTACTCCGAAAACGCAACTTTCAAACTAAGATAACGTTTCGTTGCAAACAGTCAACTCTGTAACGAACCAACGACGGCTCTCGTTACAAAGCACAACTAATTCAGTTCCACAGTTGAGGAG
>JBHJJI010000353.1:0-5163 GCA_050042805.1 Leptolyngbyaceae cyanobacterium | reverse complement strand
TTTCGCAAAGGCTGGATTTGTAGCTGACGGTCGGCATCGGGGCCGGAACGTTAGATGTTGGGAATGATAGTAAGGGCGGAGACTTGATTCGGCGGGCGGATGGCAATCTCATAAGAGCCAAAAATACTAGGAGAAACCGAGTCATCATTAGCTAACCGACTCGTGTGAGCAGACCGTACCGTTAACCCAGGTTTATGGGTGCGAAAACGTTGCCCGTTGGGGTGAGGGAGAGGCCACGCCATCAGCCTGGGCACATTGGGGGCAATGGTGCCGTCTGTATTAGTTAAGCTAAACCCACCTTTTGAGTCTGACATCTTTCTGGAGCTCCCTGATGCGCTACACCTCGATCGCTCTCTTTGCTCATCATTCAACGGGCGATCGCCCTAGTCGTCAACGCGTAACCTGGCGACACCCAGCCCTCGCCCTCAGCGGCCTGTTGTTGGGCGTCGGCAGCGTATTTTTGCCTTTCTCTAACGCCAGCGCGTTAGAAGAAGTCCGACTGTCATACCGAGGGTTTCAGTTTGGGAGCCTGTTGGTCAGTGACTTGGCGACCTTTTCAGAAACAGGACAGCCCTCGCAAAACTTAGAAGCTTTTCTCAATGTCATCGACGTCGATGAGGCCACCGCGATCGATGCCTTGACTACACAAGTTGCAGTCGATAGCTCACTTTTGAGTGAGGCCAGTCAAACCTTTGTAGGCGAGAGCTTCTTTCAGTTATTGGGCACCACGATCAAGATGACTGACTCGTCATCTTCCCCCAGTTGGGTCTACCTACGAGACGCGGTGATCGCCTCTGCCTCCGATAATCAAGTCAGCGCGCTAGAAGTCTTGCAGGCGTTTCCCACCAATGCCATCGTGCTGGAAACTGACAAAATTGGGCCAGTAATTGAGCAAATCGAATCCGATAGCTCTGTCCTTGAGGCGTTCCTAGCAGAAGGATTTTTAGAAGAATCTGACTAAACGCTCAGCGCCCACGTCGCGGTCAGACGGCTCCTCAGAGAAACTCCTCAGTCGACGGTGGTGCCTTAGCTGCGACGAATATACCCGGCGACGATAAAGGAAAAAACGGGCAGAGTTCCTCTAAAAACACCTCGCATCGGGTGGGGCAATTCCTGACAATTCCCGCCCGACTCTCTGCCAGTCGGCAGCTGACTCACCGCCCTCAAGACGAATTCAACTCCCTTTATCCAGTGGAGTGACGCCCAGGGACGCTGGTATGACTGGTTGGACCAATGTTGCCGGGAGTGAGGCAGAGCCGTTTTGGCTCCATTATCAACGCTAGGATAAACACTCATCCGTTTAGCCAGCCAGCTTGCATGCCTTCTCTCTCTAGCGCGATCGCCCTAGGTAGTAACCTCGGAGATTCTTTAACGATCCTACAGGGAGCGATCGCGGCATTGACTCAGCCCCCCCACATCACCGTCACCGCTTGCTCCAGCATCTACACCACAGCTCCAGTTGGGCCACCGCAACCTGATTACTACAACGCCTGTGCCCTCCTCAACACGGATCTGGCTCCTGAGGAACTGCTCCGCACCTTACTGCAAATCGAAGCCAACTTTGGCCGCGTGCGACGCGAGCGGTGGGGGCCGCGTTTGCTCGATCTCGATCTGCTGCTGTTTGGCAACGTCGTGATGACAACCCCGACCCTGCAGTTGCCTCACCCGCGTATGCATGAGCGTCCTTTTGTCTTGGTACCACTAGCCGAAATCGCACCCGACTGGGTTGATCCCATCTCGGGGAAGGAGATCGCGCAACTTGCTGCTAGGGTCTCTCACGAGGGCGTTGAGCGGCTAGCGGATGCGCCTCCACTCCTCCTATACCGCAACGGCAAATAGTGTGGTACCGTAGCCGCTATCGGTCAGTCTGAGCGCGCGATCGCGGCTCTTGACACTGTCATTCACACGATTCTTCTGACTTAGTATGTCGCTCGGTAACGAACCACCCCAATTGCTGAAGCAGCGCCTATTGGTTAAGGGACGCAAGTTCGACTTCGAAGTTAACAGCTTGCGATTGCCCAACAAATCAGAGGGTGAGTGGGAATGCATTCGCCATCCGGGCGGCGCTTTGGCGATTCCCATCACCGAGGATGGCAAATTAGTCTTAGTGCGTCAGTATCGGTTTGCCGTGCAGGGTAGACTTCTGGAATTTCCCGCTGGCACCGTTGAGCCGAACGAAACGCCCGCTCAAACCATTCAGCGCGAGATCGAAGAAGAGATTGGTTATCGTGCCCAGACCTGGCAGTCGTTGGGCAGCTTTCCGCTGGCACCCGGCTACTCCGACGAGTTTATTCACGCCTTCATTGCCACGAATTTGGAGGCGATCGCCCACCCCCCAGCCGGTGATGCTGATGAAGATATCGTGGTTGTGTATATGACCCCCGATGAGTTTGAACAGGCTGTCAATAAGGGGGAAGGTGTCGATGCTAAATCGATCGCCAGCTATTTTCTAGCCAAAGCTTACTTGTCTGACCTAGCTTGAAAATAAGGGGACAGCGCTGCGGAATATAACACTTGAAGCTCACCCATAGGATTCGCTGCGGGCAGTTAGGAGATTTCCGAGTAAAGAATATACCGGCACTGTAAGGGCGGGTTTAGCGAGCAACCTTCATCATCATCGCTGCCAGGAATCAACAAAACCCGCCCCTTCAGGGATCGTCTTTGCTAGAAATCTCCTTAATATAGCAAGCTGCAGTTTGGTCAGGTCACCCCCAATGCCTAAAATCACCATCAGATAGACTTTTTAATGCTGACTGCCGACGTCTTCATTCCAAATTCTGCTATCGCTATCTGATTAGCCTTGCAATTCCGACTGCCGACCGCCGCCTTCTGAACTCTGCAACATTTCGGAAAATTTCTCCAACACAAAAAATCCCCTCCGCAGAGGGGATACCGAGCCAATTCATGTCCATCCAGTCAAATCTCTGAGCCGACGTCAATTAGAAGCCACAACACTGGCAGGGGGTTCAAATTTGTAACCTACGCCCCGCACCGTTTGAATCATGGCCGGTTGGGTGGTATCTAGCTCAATCTTTTTACGGATTTGACCAATATGGACATCGACTACGCGCTGATCGCCGACGTATTCGTAGTCCCAAACTTTTTGAATCAGCTCTGCCCGCCGCCAGACTCGACCAGGGTGACTAGCGAGGAAATGTAGCAGGTCGAACTCCAACGCGGTGAGCGGCACCAACTCGTGCTCCAGAGTGACCTCCCGACGAACAGGATCAATCTCTAAGCTATTAAAGCTCAAACACTGTTGCTCGGCCGTGGTGACGGGACGCTGGCGCTTGAGAATGGCCCCCACGCGCACTTCAAGCTCGCCCAAGCTAAAGGGCTTGGTGAGGTAATCATCGGCCCCTTCGGCGAAGCCACGAATTTTGTCAGCTTCATCACTGCGACTGGTGCGCATCAGCACAAAGACACCCGTGCGCGTCTGCATTTCTTTACAGAGGTCGTATCCATTGGCATCAGGAAGATTGACGTCCACCACCACTAAATCAGGGTTGAGCTGCTCAAACACCGCAAGCGCATTTTTGCCATCTTCGGCCGATTCTACTTCGTAGTCTTGCTTCGACAAAAAGCGCAATACAAGATTACGGACAGCTGGGTCGTCGTCAACGACGAGGATCTTGGCAGTAGCCATAGCGTAAACGTCTTACCAAAAGGACACAGGTGGTTGCTTTACATTAGACCGAGTACACTAAAACCCTAGCGGTACCGGCAATGTTTCTTTAAAGTCTCTTTACTCAGGAACACCGTAAAATCAGCCTAAACTGCATTAATTTTTCTTCCAGCCATTCGGTACTTTCTGTAAAGTAGTTATAAAGCTGAAACAGTCCTCAATACCAATCCAGTTGACTCTAATGAAGAATACCCAAACCGGGCTGAAAGTTCTTCACTATACGGAACAAGTTTCAGTAGTGTGAGCCTAGTATAGTTAAACTGTGGCTAACACGAATGGCAGAAAACGGGATCGAAGTCAGCAGCATTAACGATTGACTTGCTTCGTGGATTTAGTCAGTAGACGCGCCAGGCTATCGAAGGGATGTCGATGAGTGACCAGAACTACTACGATACGTTAGGCCTCGACGAAAACGCCTCTTTTGAGGAGATTCAAGAGGCAAAAGAGCGCTTATTAGACGGGTGTGAGGACGATCGCAAGCGCATTGATGCGATTGAATCGGCCTACGACGCCATTCTGATGGAACGTCTAAGACTCCGTCAGGAGGGCAAGATCAAGGTACCTGATCGCATTCGGTTTGCCGAAGAGGTACCTGAAAAGCCGGTGGTTAAAGCCAGCAGCGGCGATGTCTCGAAACCCACTTGGCTGGCTGACTTTTTGGATACCCCTTCCCGCAATGATGTGCTGCTCCCGGCGGGCATTTTTGGGATTTTGGCCATCATTAGCCTGGCAGGACCATCGCTCGCTTTGGCGATCGGGGTCGGGGCGACTATCTATTTTCTCAACCGGAAGGAATATCGGTTTTGGCGGGCCCTGTTGATCACCGTGTTAGGTCTGGCGGTAGGTCTGACGGTGGGAATTTTGCTAGGCCAGATTTTGGGGCCGCAGGCAGCGGCAATGTCGGGCGCGAGTGCCGATGTGGTGACGCAAACGGTGGCCGCAATGGTCAGCATGGTGGTGTTGTGGGCCGTGAGTAGCTTTTTACGATAGCCGTCAACATCGCTACTCGATTCGATAACACTCCACAGCATCTGGGGATAAGGGGCCGGCGTCCTATCGGGGATGAAGCCCTGACATATCTCGATGCTTTCAATCGGCGGGCTAACGCTAGCTTCTCCGCACTTTTGGAAGCGGCTGAGCAAACATAGCGATCTGTCGCTGAGTTGAGGAGTCACCCCCTTACAGACCCTTACAGAAATCGTTGCTGTCCCTGGCTGGTGATTTGAGCACAGCTCTAATTATCTTAGGGTGCGTCAGCGCCCAGTGTGACGCACCAAAGCCAGCGCTAGTGGCGCGTTTGTTCATCAGCAACGCCCCCTACAGCAGCATTTCATTAGGATTCTCTACTTATTAAGTAAAGCTGAGATGGTGGCCTGCTGAGCAGCGGCGATAGCGCTAGACGCTGGATAGATGCGATGATATTGGTGCTGAATTATGGCCAGCAGGCTAGCTGCCGAATAATAGGACAAAAAGGGCAA
>JBHJJI010000352.1:0-28753 GCA_050042805.1 Leptolyngbyaceae cyanobacterium | reverse complement strand
ATATTCTGGCTAAGTTTATCAGGCAAACGGGTAACAGGAGTGAGACTGTTGTGTATCTTGAAACCAAGGCGACGCCGGAGCCTAACCCGAGCCTGCCTGCCGTCGTAATCAACGCAAAAATGATCGAAAACAACCCGATTGATAGCCAGGGCAGACATTGCGTTTGCAGTCTCTTAGGGTTCTTGAAGCAAGAGATTACGGCGATCGCGTAAGCCACAATCAGCAGCAGACCGAATATCAGGGTGGGTATCTCGATCTTGCCAAAGGCCCCACCGACTTGATTCAAAAAGAAATCAATCGCCAAGCCAGGTCGCTCGAAGACTAGATTGGTGCTGGGATGACCTTCTGGCTTACGATAATCGGCTAAATAAATTAGGCCCGTGAGCGTCGCTGAGCCTAGCCAAACGACGCCAAGGCGGGCTCTGATCCACCCCTTGAGTTCTGGTTTCAGGAACATGGGGAAGCAGGCTACCCACACAAACAGTCCATGGGCGAGTGAGAAGCTTGCCACGACACAAACCGCTATCGCCAGGAAAAAGGCCGAGAAAACCCCTGTTTCAAAGCAGATATCTAAGAGAAATATCGCCGCCGTCAAGCAAAATATCACCAGAAACCAGGGCAGTTGAAAACCCCAAAGCCAATTTTCGTATTGCACGGGTGAGAACAGCAGCAGGCTGGAGGCCACCATTGATAGCCCACCTAGGTGAAGATTTTTGGAGCTACCTTCAGCTCTTTCAAATAGGCGACATTGCTTTAAGATCAGCGCCGCCAGTAGCCCATAAGTCAGAATCGAAAAGGCATAACCAATCATCATCTCCACCTTGACATTCCAAGGCGAGAACAGCCGAGTCAGCATTAACGAGATGATTCGTGAAGCAGCAATACGATGTTCATTATGGAGAGCAAAAATTTCTGAGATGGGTAGCGTTGAGGTTTTTCCCTTAAGGACGGTGACGGCGAGATCCCATTGGTCGCCATAGAGTACATCAACCCCATAAGACTGGATACAAAAAAAACCGACCAAGATGGGAATTAATGACACCAGACTGTAAGAGAAAAGAATCAGCTTTTTTCTAGTCGCATCTGCTAATTTCAGCCCGAGTTTCATTGTGATCTCGCTACAAGGGGTTGATTTAGGTGAGTTCTAAGACACAGTCATCGCCAATCATAAATCGCGAGGCTTTAGGCCGCTTGGGGCTGTGAACGCGCCGGGCCCGGCGGCCAATCAGACTATCGACAATGCGCTGATGCAACTCTTCAATCACAGCGCCTTCGAGCACGACGCTGTGATCCATTTCGATATCGACCATTCTGACGCCGTCGGCAATACTGCTGTAAGACCCGATGAAGCAGTTTTCAATATGGCAGTTTTGCCCGATCGCCACGGGGCCGCGAATCGTTGAATTGATCACTTGGGTATTCGCGCCGACGCGAACACGGCCGCTAATTTGAGTCGCCTCATCAATGTGTCCGGCGATTTCGCTGCCGGGCGTTTCATCCAAAATGATTTGGTTGGCGGCTAAGAGGTCATCCTTTTTGCCGGTATCGAGCCACCACCCCTGCAGCGGTTTAGCCATGACGGCTTTGTCGGCATTGACTAGCGCTTGAATCGCATCCGTAATCTCAAGTTCACCCCGAGTCGAGGGTTTTAGCACTTCAATGACAGCATGGATGGCGGTGGAAAAGAGATAGACGCCAACCAGGGCCAGATCGGAAGGAGGCGTTTGCGGTTTTTCCAACAGCTGCGTGACTTGACCTTGATCGTTGAGCACTGCCACCCCAAAGGCGGTGGGGTTGGGCACCTGTTTCAGCAGAATCAGGGCATCCAGCGACTGTTCGACGAACTGATCGACAAAGCTGGTGAGGCGATCGCGGATCAGGTTATCGCCCAAATACATCAGAAACGGCGAGTCTTGTAAAAAGGGCTGGGCCACCTTGACCGCATGGGCCAAACCGTCGGGACGGCTCTGCAGAATATAGGTGATCTGGGCACCAAACTGACTGCCGTCGCCGGTAGCCTGGCGAATGGCGTCCCCAGTTTCAGGGCTCACGATGATGCCAATGTCGGTAATTCCGGCCGCGACGATTTGCTCAATGCCGTACCAGAGAATCGGTTTATTCACCACTGGCACTAGCTGTTTTGCGCCCGTATAGGTCAAGGGTCGCAAACGCGTGCCCCGGCCCCCTGACAAAATTAGCGCTTTCATATCCATGAGTTTGATCTGAAGTTAGGGCCGCGGCAGGGTCGGCAGATAGTCTCTGAGCATGTGCCTCAGACTCAGACGCCAGTGAGGGGCGGTTTGGCCAATCAGGGCTGCGAGTTTCTCGCCAGCGAGCACGGAGTATGCTGGTCGCTTAGCCGGAGTGGGGTAGCGATCGCTCGTGATCGGCTTCACCTCAGTGATC
Source organism: Leptolyngbyaceae cyanobacterium (assembly GCA_050042805.1). Lineage (GTDB taxonomy): Bacteria > Cyanobacteriota > Cyanobacteriia > Phormidesmidales > Phormidesmidaceae > Halomicronema. The sequence goes on along the minus strand of JBHJJI010000352.1, from coordinate 26,347 downwards.
GTCAGCGGTAACGCTAACAGCGTCGCTTCTTCAAAAATGGCAACTGCGAAATCATACCAGCTTGTGACGCCGCTGTTGGTGAAATGGTAGGTGCCAAAGGTTGAAGGGGTTAATTGGGGGATTAACAGCGTTATGGCCTGAGCAATATCTTCAGACCAGGTCGGACTGCCAACTTGATCGTATACGACGTTCAGCGTGGGCCGTTCGCCCCCCAAGCGCAGCATGGTTTTGACGAAATTGCCGGAGCCCGCCGCGCCATACACCCATGCGGTTCGTAAAATCGCATGCTGTGCGCAATGGGCTTGCACCGCTAACTCCCCAGCGCGTTTCGATTGCCCATAGATGCCTAAAGGCTGGGTCACATCAGTGGTTTGGTAGGGGCGATTTTTTTGGCCGTCAAAGACATAGTCAGTCGAAAGATGGATCAACTTGGCGCCGCACTCGCTGGCTGCTTGGGCCAACCGCTTCGGCACTTCACTATTGATCTGGTGGGCCAGTGCCGGTTCGCTCTCAGCTCGATCAACGGCCGTATAGGCTGCGGCATTGATAATCACATCAGGGTGTTGGGCGATGACCTGGGGTACGATCTGCTCCACCTGTGTCAGGTCAAGGTCAGCCCGGCTCCAAGCCACTAGCTCCCCGATCGCGGGCAGTGTTTGAGCTAAGGCTTGCCCCACCTGTCCCTGACTGCCGATCAGCAAGATTTTCATCAGGCAAAAACCTCAGCTACTGCGAGGCGATCTCCCTGCTGGTCTTTCGCCGACAACACGGGGGCTTTGCCCGCTAGCGGCCAGGGAATGCCCAACTTTTCGTCGTTCCAAATAATCGTGCGTTCATGCTGAGGGGCGTAGTAGTCGGTCGTTTTGTAGAGCACGTCCGCACTGTCAGACACCACATAAAAACCATGGGCAAAGCCTTCGGGTACCCAAAGTTGCCGATGATTACTGTCCGAAAGGGTAACCCCCACCCACTGCCCAAAGGTCGGCGACTGACGACGAACATCCACCGCCACGTCAAAGATTTCACCGCTAATCACGCGCAAAAGCTTGCCCTGCGGCGACTGGATCTGATAGTGCAGGCCGCGCAAAATGCCGCCCTTAGAACGGGAATGGTTGTCTTGCACAAACTGTCGCTGCAATCCCGTTTTGTCGGCAAACACTTGGTGGTTGAAGCTTTCCATAAAAAAGCCGCGATCGTCCCCATAGATCTGCGGTTCGAGAATCAAAACCTCGGGGATGTCGGTAGAAATAACGTTCATGCTGGATAAAACAGGGGGGAATCTTGATTTTGGGAGAGATGATGACGAAATCCGTCGCCATTCAGACATCGTGCTGTGGGCAAGTAGTTTAGCCGTCGACAGTGAACCTCGAAGTGCAGTCGTTTGCGCCACTCTGTAAGATTTTGACGCGTTAGCGATACCGAATTTGCCAAAAACGATCTGCCAACTCATCGAGTTGGGAAGCGTTTTGGGAGGCAGTCAGGCGGTGTCTTAGGCCCAGACGGTCACTAACGCTGAGAGTGTATCTCGAAAGCGGATCGCAGCACTATGGCAAATCAATAAATCGATGAGGAGCTGAACGTCTGACCAGTGCCATGAATCCAGTCAGGTCAGACCGCATCCTAATGCCGTGGCTACTGTTGTCCTTGCCAGCGCTCGATCTCTTGACGCGCTTGCTCGAAAGCAGCTGTCCCCTCGGGGACGAGTTCGGCGGCGGCGATCGCCCCGCCCAGATCGCCCTGAGCCGCCCGGGCCCGAGAAATGGCGAGAATATCGCCGCTCCACTGATTGATCTGGTCTTGCGCTGTGGCGTAGCCCGGTTGATCAGGCATGATGGCCTGCAGTGAGCGAATCGCATTGTTGAACGAGCTGGCTTGACCCGGCTGTAGAGAGTTTTGGGCCTGCCGAATCAGCTCTTGATTGCCGATTTGACTTTCCCAGGTGGCAATGCGTTGCGCCGCTGCCGTGGCGACCTGCGGCTGATCGGTCGGCACCAGTCTAGCGGCGGCGATCGCCCCGTTAATATCGCCACTAGCGGCGCGGCCTTCAGCCAAATCTAAAATCACCTGCCCCCAGCGAGCAATGTCGGCCTGGGCCTGTTCGTAAAAGGGATCTTCGGGTGGCACCTGGCGGGCCTGTTCAATCGCGTTGTTAAACATGGACGCCGATGCCGGTTGAATAATTTGCCGCGCGTTGTTCAAAATATCTTGATTGCGCGCCGCCGCTTCGGCAACTTCACTATTAGCCTGCTGGAGTAGTGATTGGTAGTTATTGTTCTGTAGCTCTGGTGGCACTTGAGTTAACCAGGCCCGCGCCTCGCCATAGCGATTGGCGGCGATCGCCTCTTCTGCGCGCTCCAGAGCGTTTTTACCCGCTTCCACGGGATCAATATCCGGGGGGAACAGCGCCTCACCTGTCTCGCCTTCAGGCGGAACGGTGTCACCGGCGGCTTCGGTATCACCCGTTTCAGGATCGGTCGCTTCCTCAGAGCGTTCCGCCCGCTCCCCACCATTGAACAAAGCGGGCTGATAGCGCAAGAAGACGCCCGCCAAAAAAGCCAAGGCAGCAGCGGCCACGACCCACTTTAAGAGGCCCCCGAACGAGGTGTCTTCGGCTTCATCCGGTTCCACTGGGTCAGGGGTTTTCACGATCGCCCCGCCTTGAGGCGGCGCTGCGGCTGTTTCGACCTGGCTGGGATGCTCGACGGCAGGCAGGGGGCTCGGGATTAGATTTGGGTCAACTTCTGTTTCTGGCAACGGTGGTAAAGTCGGCGTGATGCCCGGTGCCGTTGAGCCTGGAATGATCACCGCCTCTGGGGGCGAGGCAGCGGCGGCGATACCCGCATTCAGGTTGGCCGTCGCCCCCTCGGTGACTGATAGATTGGCAATCCCTTCAGCGGGCACAATCATCATGAACTTTTGAGCGGGCGAGAAGGCGGTGACCGGATTTTGGGCGGGGCGGCAGTGGTGTTCACACAATTCCGGTACGCGATCGCCGGGGTAAGCCGCGAGCTGAGAGGCCGTAATGCAGCCGTGATACCGCAGACCTTCTAGCAAAGCCTTAGTAAACAGACCATGGCGTAGGTACATGGTCTCGTGAGAGAACTGGTCAGGTTGACAAGATAAGAAGGTGGTAATGCCATAGTCCTTGGCCAGCGTGAGACTCTGGGCACCAATGTTGCGGTGACCCACGGCCCCTTGGCTCCGGTTCATATCCATCACCAGCAGAATCTGGTCAGTCTTAGCCGTACTTAAAATGTCAAAAATGTTCGACAACGCGATCGCTGTGTCGGCTAGCTGCGTGGGCTCTGAGTCGAGGGTCATCCAATAATCCTGCCCGGCTTCGGTTAAGCCGCAGCCGCTAAAAAAGACCCAGAGCAGATCGCCAGGCTGCACCTGTTCGCGGCAAAGCGTTTGCAACCGGCTCTCAATCTCCTGGCGCAAGGGGGCATAGGCGTGGGGTTCGATCGCGGCGGAGACATCCGTTAACAGCGTGCACTGGGTGACCGGAACTCCCAGCTCATCGACGAAAAAATTGCGTAGAGCGACGGCATCAGGCTGTGCATACATCAAAGGCTGCAGCGCCTTGTACTGATTGATCCCGATGAGGAGCGCCCAATGATTAGCCATGATATTGCCTTGCCCCGATACGCGTCTTTAGCCGCTCGCCCTCGTCTTGGCGGGCAGCCATCATTCTCGGGCTGTGCTGAAGCCAGAGGATGACAACAGACGATAACACAAACCCTCTGAAACGATGCCCATTCTATCGAGCCGATAGTTTTTGAACCGCTTTGCTAGATAACTTTATTTGCTAGATCTCTTTTAAGGTCAGCGTGAGCATTGACGGCCGATTATACAACCGCTAAATTTAAGGCGCTTTCAACTGTGTGGCCGCTGCCTACACACTCGTCACTGCTGGAGAAGCCTGCCATGATGTCTCTTTGGAAAATCGACTGTTCAGCTCCGTTCAAGCAAGCTGGACGAGGGTTGTGGTCGGGTGGGCTCAGTCTGGCGATGTTTGCCGCCAGCGGTAGCGCGATCGCCCTCGCTACTGTGCTTAGTACCCCTCAGCTAGCCCACGCCTACACTGCCCGAGTGACCCTGTTCGTCATTCGCAATCCTAGCGAAAGCTACGACACCTTTTTACGTCAAAGTGAGGCGGTGGCTGGAGCGGGCATTCAACGCAGCTTCGATGCCGATGTCCTGACCTCTGAGGTGATCATCACCATCGTGGGCGAAAATCAAGGGATTGCCATTCCTGTATTGGAAGCACAAGTTACCCGCAGCGAATGGCAAGAAAGACCCGATCCACAATATTGGGCACGTTACTACGACAGTGCTTCAACGCTGCTGGATTTATAGCGGCTGCATCCATAACGGAGCCTTGACACGAACATGCCGAGAGAGTCAATAAACTGTCGGTTTCTCTTCGGCGACGGTGCTAGTATTGAAAGGTTGTCAAATTTTTAGCGATCATGGCGGTTCCCAAGAAGAAAACCTCAAAAGGTAAGCGTGATCAGCGCAAGGCGCACTGGAAGCGCACTGCAGCGCTGCAAGCCCAAAAAGCCCTTTCTCAAGGCAAGTCTGTACTCACCGGTCGTTCCAAGGGATTTGTCTATCCCACGGATGAAGAGGAAGGCGACGAAGAGTAGAGATACAGTGAATCGATATCACGACGGATGGAGCGAGCATGTTCCATCCCAGTTTTTTGTAAACTTTTCAGGCTATTGATTTCTGCTCACATGTCGGTGCTCTCTAGCCAATGGTTAAATCTGGCAGGCACTTTGACGGGGGGAGTTTAGTTTTTGGTGATTAATGATGACTGGTTGGCAAGCACAGTCTTGAAGTCACTTGATAGAGCATGAGAGCTTCGTGATAACAAAGACCTTTTCAAGGCTCATGATGGATAGCCTAGTGGTCAAGGTGGCAACTGCAATCCACTATCTTTGTTCGAAGCATTAGAAAAAGCCCAACACTGAACCCATTGAGCCTCCTCTATTCTAGGAAGTCTTGGGGCTTGCTATATTTCTAAGGCAATAGAATCTTTCTTATTCCTGCTTTTCCTGGCTGATAGTGACTGAATATGCGTGGATATTGGTCTCATGCGCAAAGGTGCTCGTGGATGGCAAAGAAGATGCTTTATGAGCGAAGGAATTTTTCAATGTCTGCGTTCGAGTAAGCAGTCAAAGATGAGGGTGCAATAGCTTGAGTGAGTTTAACTCTTACCCGGTTGTAGGGAATAGCAACTCTTTTTGACATGGTTTTTCTGAGCTTCCTCTTGATACGTGGCAGGATTGAGCGCTGACCGTCTTCAATCTCAGCTTGTTGTTTGAAGAGAGCCTCAATTTGTGGCGTGAGTTCAGCCTTTCCACGTTCTATATTCCATTTGATGACGCGATCATCAAAGAAATTTAAGCCAGGCATCTCGTCTTTGTAGACAGGGAAACCGGTTTTATGGGCAGCCAGAGCCATTGCATAAGTTGGATGTCGATGCATCCCTAAGGTGTCGGCATAAATAGCTAGCTCCCCCCATAAATTCAAGAAATCTTGCTCTCGACCTTGATCTCTCGTGACTGCGAATAAAAATTCATTGATGAACTTCAGATCGGGCGAACTCATGTCCACACCTACTTTTTCCGCCATTTGGTGAACAATCTGTTGCTTTCTGAGTTTTTGTTTAGATGGATTTTTTAGCCGCTCCTGCATATGTTTTTGGAGACTACAGCAGCTTTTAGCCGCGATGCCTGGATTAAACTTCAGATCAGGAGGCAGCGGGGATAATATTCTGACATCTGAATCGATGACAATCACACTTTCCGAAATTGATAAGCCATAATTGATGGCAAACCTTCTTTCATGGTGAGGCTCTACTCCACGACACCGATGCATAATGGCAATGACGTTGGATTGATCCTCGAAGAAACTGGGTTGATTAGTAACGATTATGAGCTTAGAGTCAGGAGAAAATTTGCATAAATCCTCAGCGAGAAATCGCGCCAGCTTTAAATATTGAGACCCATAAACTGCTGTGCAAAAGCAATAAGCATTTTTAGTCATATCTCTCGGGGGGATAATTGTTTTCTCTGACTTAATGTTTGATTTTATTTTGCTAACTCAAATGACTGACTCGCTATAGTCTCCTGCTTCATTGCATGCAGGCTGTAGCCATCAACTTATGGCTAAAAAAATGGCAAAGATCTTATGTGAGCACTGTCCCTATCAAGTGTTGCCATACTCAAAAGACTTCTGGGGATTCTCTAGCAAGAGTGCCCATTAATTTAAATGGGCCATCAGCTTAACGTCGAACACTTCTTCAAACCAAAGTTTTTTGTCTTGCAGGTTCCACATCTCAGAGGAACAGTCGTCGAGGGGAGAGGCTGCTTTGACATCCAGGTGTAGGGTTTTGTTGGTGCCATTGAAGTAATAGTCCACTGCTTTGACTGCACCAATGCCGCGGCGATCGAGGGCGACGGCAATGCGCACCATGGCACTGAGTTCGGTCACCAACTGCCGATGATATTTGGTGATGAGATTCCGGTAGTTGTCGTGCTTTTTCTTCGGGAAGCTCTTGCGGTGATAGCGGGCTACGTTGGCAATCACCTCGATCTCCGTCTCGGTGTAACCCAGCAGTTCGCCATTGCGAATCAGATAATAGGAATGCTTGTGGTGGCTAGAGTGGCTGATGTAATGTCCGGCGTTGTGCAGAATCGCTGCGGCCCATAGCAACTCTCGTTCGGCATTACCCCAGTTGTGTAAATGGCCCTTGGTGGCATCAAAGAGCGCCAGCACAAAATCGGCCACGCGATCGCTGGCTGCCCGAGGGACGTGATACTTATCTGCTGAAGCCCTGACGCTACGCTCGCGCACGGAACTTTGAAACTGCATGCGATCTTCGATCAGACCGCGATTGAGCATCCAATCCACCACGACGCCTTCCCGCAGAGCCCGCTCACAAATGGTCAGGGTGTCAGCTCCGAGCATGGCCATCGTCTCTTGCAAAATGATGGCACCGGGCACAATAATTTCTGTCCTTCGAGGTAACATCTCTGGCAGTTCTAGCCGTTCTTCCAGGGTCATTTTACGCAGCCGTTCAGTCCATGACTGCAGCTCTTGAAAGCTCATCTGAAACCCATTGAGGGGATCTGGTACCAAGCCGAGGCGTTCAAAAGCTACCAGGGTGGCCAAACATTCCGCAGTGCCTGAGGTGCCGACTAACCGCATAGATTCTTGAGACCCTAGATGCCGCTTGAGGTCTTCCACGGATGGCTCCATGCGCCCCCGCACATAAGCCGACAAATAGGTGAACTCTTCATCGCTAATGGGATCCGTGGAGACAAAGCCCGCCGTCAGTCGTACCGCGCCCACCTTGGTGCTACTCAAAAAACGATGGGCTTCTCCCGTGCCCAACAGCAGATCCGTTGAGCCCCCGCCAATATCAATCACCGCATGGGGGTGATTATGGAACTCCATGCCCGAAAGGACGCCGAGATAAATACGACGTGCTTCTTCCGTGCCAGAAATGACATTGATAGCCAGGCCGACTTCTCGCTCTACCTGCTCGATGAAGGCTTGACCATTCTTGGCCTCGCGCACAGCGCTGGTCGCCACCGCGACGATATCTTCCGCTCGAAGACTTTCGGCCAGGGCTCGACACCGTTTAAGGGCGGCAATGGCCCGCGCGATTGCGTCTTCCGACAGGTTGCCGTCCTCGGAAAAATCACCCAGCCGCACCGTGTCCTTTTCGCGATCGATAATGGTGAAGGCGGGCAGCGCGGCCTTGATTTTGACGACCACCATATGGATCGAGTTGGTGCCCACGTCGATCGCTGCCAAAATGCGATCTCGTTTGAGGTCTGGGGGATGCGATTGATAGGGGTAAGGCACGGTAGTTCGCTGCAGGGGAGAAATCGACTGAACCATAACCAGGAATGAAAATATTGTTTCACATCCTACAGGTGATGTTGATTTGATCTGAAGATCTACAGACACATTCCTGGTCGTCCCTTTACAAAGAGCGTTGAGAATTCACCCAGGCTTCAACCGCCATGCACTTGGGTTTCAATCGCTTTTGCGGAGCTGGGTAACGCTGCGGTCAAGATTTCACTGCCCTCAGCCGTAATCAAAACGTCATCTTCGATGCGGATACCCCGGACGTCTTGAAATTGCTCAAGTCGTTCCCAGTTCACTAAGGTCTGGTACTGGGCTTGTCGGGCTGGGTCTTGCAAAATGCCGGGCACCTGATAAAAACCCGGCTCAATGGTGACGACCATCCCGGCCTGTAAAGGGCGATCAAGGCGGAGAAATTTCAAGCCAAAGCGATCGCTGCGGTGGCGTCCAGTGGCATAGCCTGCTAAATCGCCCAAGTCTTCCATATCGTGGACGTCGAGTCCCAATAGATGCCCAATCCCGTGGGGAAAGAACAGCGCGTGGGCGTCTTGCTCAACGAGCGACTGGGGCTGGCCTTTCAAAATCCCCAAGTCAACTAGCCCCTCGGCCAGCACCTGACAGGCCAGCAGGTGCAGTTCGCGATATTCAACTCCGGGGCGAGCGGCGGCAATCGCGGCATCATGGGCAGCTAAAACGATGTCATACACCGCGCGCTGTGTGGCCGAAAACTCACCGGTTACTGGCCAAGTGCGCGTAATATCCGAGGCCCAGCCCAGCGGCGACTCAGCACCGACATCGACCAGTAGCAGATCCCCCGGCTGCAAACGATGCCCGTAATGTTCGTTGTGCAGTACTTCCCCGTGAGTGGTCACGATGCTGTTGTAGGCACAGGTCATGTTTTCGCCCATGATCACGGCTTCCATGGCTGCCCGCACGGCGGCTTCGGTCTTGCCCACTGCCGTCGCCGCCATGCCGGCTTGGTGGGCCTGCACTGATACGGCGGCGGCTTGGCGCATGGCGGCGATCGCCGCTTCATCGTGGGTGAGTCGTAGTGCGATGATGGCCTTCGCTAAGGTGTAATAAACGGACGTATCAATCTATTAAATAAAAATTAACTGCTCAGCGGCGGTGGCGGCATCCTGCACCATGAGGGTGGCGGCATCCTGTGCTAGCTCAGCTAGGTAGTCAAAGGGCAAGGCTGCATCGGCCCCAATTTGCTCAGCGATCTGTTCCCGTGAGGGCGATGGCCCATGCCATAGGGTCGACTCGGGCGTGGTGTCATCCATCAGCAGTGTCAGCCGTCCCCCCTCTAAGTGAATGGCCGTTCGCATGAGTGGCAAACCGGCAAAGTACAGAAAATGGCTATTGGCCCGAAAGGGGTAGGTGTTGGCCGGGAAATTTCTGGCGCTCGGCTGCCCTGACCACAACACCACGGGAAAATCAACCTGTTTGGCTAGCCGCTGCCGTCGCTGCCGTAAGGTGTCAGCCAGGGAATGAGACGCGATCGTCGGTGTGACCGTCATAAGAACACCAGTCAAAGAACAAGGTTAATGACAGCGTAAAAGACAAATCGCTGATTGAGCCAATGCGGGGTCGGCGGGTTCAGCATCCAAAGTGCACCGGAGGAAACCGCAATCAGAGTAATTAGGGCAAGCCATCGCAATCAATGTCCTGCTGTGGAGCGGGTTTTGTTCAAGTCGGCTGGATTACCCTTCAAGACATTGGGCTAAACCCGTACCGGTACTGGGAATAGATTTTTTCTTGGAGCACTTTAAGGGTGGTCTAACGATCCAGGATATAGTACAAAATTACTAATATGAATGTTAGGATGCGTCTATGGTTTTTTGTCGAGGTGGGGTATGCCTTCTTTGCTGCTGCGTCCAGGGGTGACCGTCCGGTTGAAAAAGCAGCCCTGCCATGTGCCCGATTTTCTCGTGATGGCCTGTGAGAGCGATCGCGCCTGGATTCGCCAGCCCGACTGGCCTCAGCACATTCAGCTCTGTGTCCGCGTGACGCAGTTGGCCGTTCCCTTGCTGCCGGTGGTGCAGCAGACAGCGACTTAATGTGTGCTAGCCGTCCTTGGCGCACTCAGCACCGCTGCTAGGATGACGAGGGGGAAATTCTGGGACTTTTTATGATTCCTGCTGATACTGCTGAGACTCAGATTTTGGATCTGGTCGTACCGCTTGATTCGCGGCGCGACTGTGAAACGGTGGCCTTGCTCGAAGCCAATGGACGCATTTTGTCGGAGTCGGTGGTCAGCCCCCTCGACTTCCCCCACTGGGATAACTCGGCAATGGATGGCTACGCCGTGCGGTATGAGGACGTCAATACTGCGGCTGCCAGTACGCCCGTCGAATTGACTGTGGTGGAAGAAATGCCGGCGGGAAAATCCCCCACTCAAACTCTGATGCCGGGGCAATGCGCTCGCATCTTGACCGGGGCGATGGTGCCGACGGGGGCAGATACTATCGTGATGCAGGAAAATACTCAGCGGACAGGCGATCGCGTCCAAATATTGAGTGCTCCCGCCCCGAGGGCCTTTGTGCGTCAGCAGGGAGCGTTTACTCAGGTGGGCGATCGCTTGCTGTCCGTAGGGAGTCCGGTTGCTGCCTCCGAAGTCGCCGTGTTAGCAGCGGCACAGCGTTCAACGGTACAGGTTTATCGACGCCCCCGCATCGCCATTCTCTCCACCGGCAACGAACTGGTGCAGCCAGAGGCCACGCTGAAACCGGGGCAGATTGTTGACTCTAATCAGTTTGCCCTGGCGGCCTTGGTGCAGCAACTGGGCGCCGTGCCGCTGTGCCAGGGCATTGTATCCGATGATCCCGCGAAACTGCGGCAGGTGGTAGAAACAGCGGTGGCTGAAGCCGACATGGTGCTGTCTTCAGGCGGCGTTTCGGTGGGCGATTACGACTATGTGGATCAAATCTTGACCGATTTGGGGGCGACCCTCCACATTCGCTCGGTTGCTGTCAAACCCGGTAAACCGCTCACCGTTGCCACTGTGGCTCAAGGGACACCACCCCGACTCTATTTTGGCCTGCCGGGGAATCCGGTCTCGGCACTGGTTAGCTTTTGGCGGTTTGTGGCTCCGGCTATCCGCAAGCTGTCGGGTCGCAGTGGCCCTTGGTCTGCCCCCTTTGTGACGGCGCGATCGCGGCAGCCGCTCAAAGCGGGGGGCAAGCGGGAAACGTATCTCTGGGGACAGCTTTATGCCACCTCAGCCGGTTTGGAATTTGGTCTGGCGCAGGGCAGTCATAGCTCTGGCAATCTGATTAATATTACCGGTACCCAAGGGCTCGCTGTCGTACCCATTGGCGTCACTGAACTCGATGCCGGATCAACCGTGCGGGTGTTGTGGATGGGGCACGATTTGCAAATAGCGTAGGGCGGGAAAGCTTCTCCGAGATTGCCAACATCCAGCCCTGAGACTGATGGCGATCGCTGGCACAACATCCGACAGTCCTTGAAAATCTAGTGAAGCCGAACTCAGGGCATTTCGCTCAAATCATCTCCCCGATGCAGAAACGCTTTCTGCAAGTGTTTGCAGTGCGCAACTGCTGTAATCGGGAGGATATTTTTAAGCCACTTACTAACTTGCTGTCGGACTAGACGCTTCTACAAGATCATCGGCCTCGTCATCGGCGACGGTCACTTCCGCCATGCGAATGATATCTTGTCGAGGATTGGCGTGGGTAATGCTGACCTGCAGTCGTTCTCCTAGCTCCACATTGCGTTCAAAGCGCATTGGCAGCTCCAAGCCGAGATCTTCAAACATGACTAACCCTAAGCGATCGCCTTCTCGCAGCCACCGCAATAGAATTACTGACCAAAGATGATCGGAGCCTTGGCGACGCAAATATTCCAGTGCCCAATAGCGCTTAGTCTGACGTTCAACGAGTACGGCTTCATAGGCTGCTGAACTGGCCCCCTGGGTCAGCTCGGTAATCTCGTCGGAGGAAAAGGGCAAGGGCTCGCCGCGCAGATGGGCTTTGATTTGAAAATGGGCCAGTAAGTCTGTGTAGCGGCGAATCGGGGATGTCACCTGGCTGTAGCCTTCTAGGCCCAAGGTGGCATGGCGAGCAGGTGTGATGCCCATTTCGCTGCGGGGCATGCAGCGACGAATGGCGGAATAGCGCACTAAGGCGGACGGCAGCTGCATCAGCTCTTCTTCGGGAGGCAGTTCCGGTTGGGGCTGACTGCGAAAGGGCATCGCCAGGGCATGATCTTGACCATAGCGAGCCGCGACCTCTCCGGCCAAAATCATCATTTCGGCGACCAATTCCCGCGAACCCGAATCGTCCAAAACCTTGATGGAAATGGAGTCTTGCTCGGCTTCTTGCTGCACTCTGATCGAAGACTCAGGCATGTGGATGTTGATCGCCCCCTGCTGATCGCGCCAGTGCGATCGCACCTTCGCCCAATGGGCGATCGCCAGCAGTTCGGGTTCTGCTTCAATGCCTAAATCCAACATTTCATCCACATCTTCGTAGGTGAGGCGATAGGTTGGTTTCACCCAACTGGCGGTAATGCAATAGTCGGCGATCGCCCCGGCTTCGGTCAGCACGACGCCAAAGCTGAGGCCGCAGTGCACCTCGCCCTGAATCAAGCTCATCGGCCCGGTCGCCAATTCTAGGGGAAACATGGAAACCATGCCCGTTGGCAAATAGACCGTGGTGCAGCGACGGCGGGCCTCTAAATCCAATTCATCGCCCGGAATCATCCAGCGGGTCGGGTCGGCAATGTGAACCCACAGCCGCTGTCGCCCGTCTGGCAAGGTTTCGAGACTCAGGGCGTCGTCGATTTCGCGGGTGCTCTCGTCGTCAATGGTGTAAGTTTTGAGCGCAGTTAAATCGAGCCGATTGGTATCGGCGTCCGGCGGTGGATTGCTCAGGCGATGCTGCGCCATGGTGAGAACAGCCTCAGAAAAGTCCACGGGAATTTGCCGCCGACGTAGCTCCAGGTTCTCATGAACCTGCCACCGTCCTAGATCAACCAGAAGCTCAAACGCTGCCTCGGCACTCGCTCCCCGGTTTAAGGCCGAGAGGGCTTCTTGCGCTGGGGCCTTTTGGTTCGATTCGTCTCCCAAAAGCGCTAATTTTTCGATGGCTTCTAGGCGAGGGCGATCGGTCTTCTGCCATTCTACTGATTCGCCCGCCAGACGTTGGCGCACCCGTGCCAGAAATCCATCCCATTCCGCTTGCCGCTGCGCCTCTTTCTCAATTTGATGCAACAGCTCTTGCACTTGGCTAGCGGGACGGGGCTCGTAGCGATCGCCCTTTTTTTTGAAAAAAGTCTTGTCGGCTGATAGCAGTCGATGGGCGGCGTAACAAAACGCCGCTGCCTGGTCAGAGAACAACAGCAGCGCTAAAGCTGCTGCGTCGGTAGATTCTTCACTATCGCTTAAAAGCTCCCAGGCGACCTGAAGACTGCTGGGATCGATGTAGCCCTCGGCCTCTGCCGCGATTGCGGGCAACTCATCGGGCTCAAAGGTCGTGCCGGGAAACTGAAACGTCAGGGAGCGGGGATGGAGCGTGTGAGACTGGCCGTAGCCATCGAGGACAATCCAGTTCTTTTTGCCTTCGGGCCGATCTAAAACACCTAAGCGAGGACTGCCCTTGACTTGGAACTCGACCAGTGTCCCCTTTTCCACAGTCTCAATTTCCCTTGCTAGCTTGATGACATCCCTAGCTTATCTGGTAATGGACTTAGCCTTCGCGGTTCACATAGGGCAACAATGCCAACATGCGTGCCCGTTTAATCGCGGTGGTCAAGTCACGTTGCTGCTTAGCGGTGAGACCAGAGATGCGCCGGGGCAAAATCTTGCCGCGCTCAGTGACAAATTTGCGGAGCAAATCGACATCTTTATAGTCAATGGGGTCTCCGGGCTTGATCGGAGAGAGACGACGACGGAAATATGCCATTGGAATGTTACCTACTGTTTACTTGCGGATGACTGACAATGAACGGACTACTTGATTTCTTTGTGCACGGTGTGCTTGTTGCAGTGGGTGCAAAACTTCTTGAGTTCGATGCGGCTGGGAGTGTTGCGACGGTTTTTCTCAGTGGTGTATCGAGACACGCCATTCGACCGCTTGTCGTTATTGGTGCGGCACTCCGTGCACTCAAGGGTAATTACTAAACGAACGCCTTTAGCCATGACAGATTAGATCAGCCTTAAACAATTAGGAGACAGAATCTCCTATTATTTCACGCCGATTCTGATTGTGCAAACTTGATTTTCAGGCAATGTTGCTTTTTGTCCTAGGGTTGCTTTTGCTCAACGCCGAAGCCCGCGAGCAGCACGGTTTCTAGCGGCGCATGGTCAACCGGGGGGCGCTGATAGTTCAAGATGTAGCGCATGCGCAGATCGGGGTTGACCAACGTGATCGAATCCACCGAGACGACTTTGGTATAGCGGGTGGTCATGAGTAGTTTGTGATCGCTCAACCCATAGTGAAAGTGAGAAATGATCGGTCTGTCCTCTTCGTAGGCGCGATCACGCAAATAATCGCCTTCGAGCCAACCATCGCCCTCTAGCTTGGGCACAAACAGTAGCCGTAGTTCTTGGCTAACTTCTTCACCCGTTTCCGAGACGGTGTGAAAGCCGAGGCGGAAGCCCGGAAGATTCTCGATGCCATCCACGTTGCCGTATTGATTGTCGTCCAGCTCCTTTTGCTTCAGGTCAGGCGTGATGGGGGCGACGGTGAATTCTGTGCGCGATCGCTCGATTTCTTGATGCGATAGGTAGTGGTAGGTGCGCTCTGAGGCCCACTGACCGACACAGCATTCAAAAAAATCGTGGAAGGTTCGTATATCCATCGGTGCGATCTTCCGTTAGCTCACTTCCCCAGTATGGTAAGACATTGGTCGTTTCCTTCCAACCTCTGGGGGCGGCTCAGGTGTTGTCTAAGGAGTTCAGCGTCCACAGCGTAAACACTAGGCCCACAAAATGAGCCAGCAAAATGTTGGAATTGGCCTGAATAATAAAAATAAACAGCGGTAGCACGTATTGGCTGACACTGCTGCCAGCGCCAAATACAGCAGCGCCCTGGGGTTGAGAGAGCGCCTTAGCCAGCAGCGAACCGACCGTCGCCTCCGCACCTAATAGGGTGAGCAGCATCCCCCCGAGGCTAATGAATAGGCCGATCTTGAGAATCCGAATGGCGGCTTTGGGTTTGGGCCGCTTGGCGTCATCGGCACTGCGGAGGAGTCGCCCAATGCGCGTATAGCGATAGGCCCAAAAGGCTCCGATAAACACGGCTACCTGACCAATGGTGGTAAAAAACAGGCCCGCTCCCGCGCCGGGATCAGTGTTGCCCGTGCGAGACGACACGCTGGCGATCGCAAAAATCAGGGCCAAACTGGCGATCACACCCAACACAATTTGCGCCCAAAAGCTAATCCACCCAAACCGGCGAAACGCGCCAGAAATGCGACGGATGGCGGGGGGCAAGGAGTATTCCAGCTCTGCAGTCATGGGCTTTGAGGGTAACCTTTGGGGGGCTGAGCCAGCGCTACATTAATCGGCGCTGCGGCTCATACTTTAACGATGATCTTAGACCAGTCTCTCGCTGATCCTCAGATTTGTGAAAAGAGCGGCACAATAGTTAAAATGCGCATCGGTATGGAGGCCAGCCTTAATGTCGCGCTCTTTTGACGACTACACTGACCAGGTGATTGATTTGGTGGCGCGATATCGCGATCGCGTCGATTTTTTGGCCATCCGCCTCGAAGAATCTGAGGAGACCGATATTTTGCTGCGCGGCGGCAAAGTCGAAACCCTCAGCGAAGGTCTTGATTTAGGCGGTCAGGTGCGGGCCTGTCATCGCGGGGGCTGGGGGTTTGCCAGCTTTAACCATCTGGCGGGATTGGTGGAGCATATTGAAGGGGCCATTTTAGCGGCGCGGCTGGTGGGCGATGACGAAACGCTGCTGGCGGCGCTGAATCCCATCCAAACTCAGCACCGCTTTGCGATGACTGGCAGCAGTCCCCGCGAGATTTCGCTGACGCGCAAAAAAGCGCTGTGCACCCACTACGACGAAATCTTACAAAGCGTTGATGATCGCATTGCCACGACCTCGGTGCGCTACAACGATGCTACTCAGCGTATTTTGCTCGTCACGTCTGAGGGCACTCAGATTGAGCAGAGCTGGTCGGATATGGAAATTCGCTTAGCCGCTACTGCCCGCAACGGTGAAACGGTGCAAACGGGCCGCGAAACCAATGGTTCACGCCAAGCCTTTGAAGATCTGGAAAATTTGGATGGGCAGGTCCGTAGCGCGGCCGAACGGGCGATCGCGGCCCTCGATCTGCCGCCGGTCAAAGGCAACACCTATGAGGTGGTGATCGATCCCATCCTGACCGGGTTGTTTGTGCATGAAGCCTTTGGGCATCTCTCTGAGGCCGATATGGCCTATGAAAATCCGGATCTGCTGGAGGTGATGACGCTCGGACGGCGGTTCGGCCCGAAGAATCTACAAATTTATGATGGGGCCGCGTTAGCCGGGCATCGCGGCAGCTATCAGTACGATGACGAGGGTTGCCCGGCGACAACCACGCAACTGATCGAAGATGGCGTCCTGGTGGGTCGGCTGCATTCCCGCGAGACGGCGGGCAAGCTCGACGAAACGCCCACGGGCAATGCCCGCTGTTTGAGCTATCACTATCCGCCCCTAGTGCGTATGACCAATACATGGATTGGCCGGGGCGAGACTCCCGCCGCTGATTTGTTGACGGATATTCAGGAAGGGGTTTATGCCAAAAACTGGTTGGGCGGCATGACCAATGGCGAAATGTTTACCTTTACGGCGGGCGAAGCCGGGATGATTCGCGGTGGCGAATTGGCGGAACCGGTGCGCGATGTCACCCTCTCGGGCAATGTGTTTCGCACGCTAGCCGACATTGAGGGCATCGGCGACGACTTTTATTGGGATGAGTCCGGTGGCTGTGGCAAAGGCGGTCAGAGCGGCTTGCCGGTGGGCTGTGGCGGGCCGAGTTTGCGCATTCGCAATGTGGTTGTGGGAGGGGAAGCGTAACCTCGGTGATGCGTTTATCCCAGGGGCAGCTCACCCTATTGGAGTATTGTCCCCGGCGGTTCCAGCACTCGATTTTAGAGTCGCTGTCGGTGCCCCCGTCGCCGACGTTGCTAGCGGCTCAACAGTGGGGCGATCGCTTTCACTTGCTGATGCAGCAGCGCGAGATGGGGTTGCCCATTGATCCGGTGCTGGCCCATGACGACGAACTGCAAACTTGTGTGAGTCGCCTGCAAGCGGCAGCGCCTGACCTGTTCAACTCGACGGATGAAAGCTTTCGGCAAAGCGAGCATGAGCGATCGTTTGTGTTAAACGGCTACTGGTTTACCGTGGTGTATGACCTGCTGCGTCAGTGGAGCACCGCCTCATCCACCGGTTATCGGGCCGAAATCATTGACTGGAAAACCTATCTCAAGCCCCAAACCGCAAAGTTTCTGCGGCGAGAATGGCAGACGCGCCATTACCTCTACAGCTTGGTCGAGCCGACGGACTATCGCCCTGCGCAAGTCTCGATGACCTACTGGTTCGTGCGAGTAACTGATCCTGAAGCTCCCCAGCCCACGCCTCAAAAAGTTTGTTTGCCCTATTCTGACCAAGCACATCAAGCCACGCATCAGCAGCTAGCCCAGCTGACCCAGCAGCTCACCACCCTACTAGAGGTAGGAATGCCGTTTCCTCAACTGCCCGTTGATAGCAAGAAATGCGCAGACTGTCCCTTTGCGGTGCGCTGTCAGCGCGGCATGGCCCGCACTGCCGAGGTGTTGGCACTGCCCGCCTGGGAGGCGATTAGCGAGATTCCTCTCTAGCTCAAGACGATTGGGCTGACCGACTACAGCGTTTGAGTTATTGAGTTGGGCTATCGAGCCAATCTGTACGAGGACAATACGGGTACTGAAGCTGGGTCGTAATGACCGGTTTGCCCCCCTAGCTCCCCAGCTCTGCTCATGACGACACTAACGGCTCCGTATGCCTGTGCCTAAGTTGCCGGTCACTCCGGCGTCTCTTGTAGATCGGGCTGCTCTTCCGGCAAAATTGCTCCTTCGACCGGGCAGACCTGTAGGCAGATGCCGCAGTCGATGCAGGTGGAAAAGTCGATCCAATACCAATCGGTGCCTTTTTTGTTTTTACCCGGCCCTTCGTGGATACAGGCGACGGGGCAGGCATCGACGCAATCGGCGACGCCCTCGCACACATTGGTCACAATCGTGTGAGACATAACACTCCTTTATTCGCGGCTTAAGACAAGGGTGGCAATACCACCAGCCTATTTCCTGGGAATTAACTTTCCGCAGAGAAATTGCAGTTGCTTTAGTTTACCGTTTCAATCGCGGGGGGGCTGTCTTCGGTAATCCAAGCGATGCGGCTGATGCTGCGATCACGGGCGCGAGTCCGAATAACTTCTGCGTCGTCCTCCGGTTCTAAATACAGCTCGACTCTGATCAGGGCATTGCCCTCACGAATCGTCTGGGCGTATTGAAACGCGGCTAAGGCAGCCTGGGGGGTTTGGGGGACAACGAGCCAGTCGCTAGCCGGTGTAGCGTCCGGCAAATGCCCTGTCCCCAACAGTGCTTGATGTAGATTTTCCACATTAAACATGAAGCCGATGCCAGGGTAGCTGCGGCCCTTCGGGTCGAACACTCCTAGGAGATTGTCGTAGCGTCCGCCTTTGCCGACCACCTGTCGGCCCTGAGGCGTGTTGGCCACGACCTCAAATACCATGCCGGTGTAGTAGTCAAAGGATTGGATCAGGCTGAGATCCAGGATGAACGACTGGTCTGGATCGGCACTTTGCAGCAGTTCGACTAAAGACTTCAGTTCATGGACGATCGCCTGCTGGTCTGGAGTTAGATTGAACTGGCTCACGGTTTGCAACACGTCCTGCGGCCGGCCCCTGAGATCTAGCATTTGTAGGGCTTGCTGCCGCAGATCAGCGGTTAGATCCAAGGTTTCTAGCGTGATGCGATCTAAATGGGCGATCGCATCACGCACCGTTTTCCGCAGCGGTGGAGGAAAGGCTTCCAGCAGTGAACGCGTAAGCCCCGCGTTGCCTAAGATCAGCTGCCAGTCGGTGAGTTGCAGCGTGTTAACGCAGCTCAGGAGCAGTCGAATCGTCTCCGCATCGGATAACAGCCCCCGCGTGCCAAGTAGCTCAACTCCAGCCTGATAGTATTCTTTTTGACCGGCCTGGGTACCCGTTTTAGCGCGGCTAAAAACATTGGCGGTGTAGTAAAGGCGCTGGGGATAGGTGACTTGCGCCATGCGGGTGACAGCGGCTCTTGCGATCGAGGCTGTAAGTTCTGGCCGTAGGCCCAGCCGCTCTTGGCCGTCTCCCTGCAGCTGAATAACTGACGATTGGGCGATCGCGCCCCCCGCCATCAGGGTATCTAGGCTTTCTACCGTTGAGGTGATGATGCGGTGATAGCCCCACCGCTGAAACATCTGCTCTAGTCTGCCTTCAATCCAATATTTTTGGGCCACATCGAGCGGTAACAAATCGCGGGTGCCCGATGGCGGTTGGTAACTCATTTACTTTTGCTTGCCTCCAAACAGCCCAAAGAGTCCACCCTTTGACTTTGAGGACTTTGGCTGCGATGCCTTGGACTTTGACTGGGATTTTGACGAAGCATTCGAAGCGGTTGCCGAACTAGATGACTCTGACGTGACGTTGAGCTTCGCATCTAACTGTTGGGCTAAGGCATTGCTGGGGTCAATGGCGATCGCCCGCTTCAGGTGAATCTTGGCCATCTTGGCCTGGCCGGCGGCTAAGTAGTATTCCGCTAAATGGCTATGGCAGCGCCCATTGGTCGGGTGAGATTTGACCGCCTCCCGCATTTCCATAATGGCTCGGGAATATTCCTTGCGGCGGGCAAACTCGCTGGCGCGATTGAGATAGCTGTCGATAATGGATTCTCGCTGCCGTCTCGGAGAGAGGGGCGCGGTGGTTTTTTTCTGGGTCGCGGTTGAGGTCTCTCCGGTCGCCGCGTCAGCGGCATCATTATTCGCCGAGGTTACCGTTGGCGAGGCCCCGTTAGCGCTACCCGCCGTGCTGACCAGATAAGCCAAATTCAGCTCGCTGATCTGTCCCGTCACCGCCAATACCTGATCCAACGACTCGTACTGCGTTTCGGCCAGTTGTCTCAAGCTGTTCGCATACAGCGGCCCTGCATTTTGGTGGCCCACCAGGGCTTTCGCTGGTTCCGAGGTGAGATTGACCGATGACTGCTGACTCAGCTGTTTTCCCCGCAGTCGCAGCACGACTAGATGCTCCGTCATGGCTTTTTCTTGCGTCAGCGTTTCGTAGGCGGGGTTGACTAGCTTCGATAGCAGTTCGTTGGCTTGCTGCTTTTCGGTATCGGTGCTGCTGCGCAAGCTGTCGGGGTGTAGTTTGCGAGCAATCTTGAGATACCGTTTCCGAATCTGTTTGGCATCAGCGTCTAGCGAGACACCCAAAATCGCATGATAGTCAGTTAAGTCAAATTGAAACAAACCCTGTTCAATATTCATAGCTGGTTGTTCTCTCCCCCGCCTAATGAGGCATTGGCTGGCTGTCTACATGCGATGCGTTACCCAAGTCTTCAGCAATTTGCTGGAAATTGGCTAGCGACTTTACTTTTATAGATCTTATCGATAGTCGTCTCAATCACGATCAGCGATTCACTCTGATTCGGCGATCGCGATCGGATGAAAATTTTCTAAAGGTTTTATTCGTTTTAACACTTGGCTAAGGATAGTGTGGATGCGACCATTTGTGGCCAAAATTCTGCCTGACTGCAGATCAAAGGTCGTTTCGTCATAGGCGGTCACGCATCCACCTGCCTCTTCGACTAAGACGACGCCAGCGGCCAAATCCCACGGTGAGAGGCCCCGCTCCCAATAGCCATCGAGGCGACCACAGGCGACGTAGGCGAGATCCATTGAGGCTGCGCCGCCACGTCTGACGCCTTGAGTCAGATGGGTCAGGTGGCAAAACTCAGCGTAGTTGTTGTCGACTCGCTCGTGGCGATCGTAGGCAAATCCTGTGACGAGTAGACTGTCGGCCAACTTTGGGGTATTGGAGACGCGAATCGATCGCCGATTCAACGTCGCCCCCTGCCCTTTAGCCGCCCGAAACAGATCCTCACGAAAGGGGTCAAAGATGGCCCCAACGGCAGGATAGCCATCAATCAACAGGCCAATCGATACGGCTGAAAAAGGATATTGATGGGTGTAGTTCGTCGTGCCATCGAGCGGATCGATGGCCCATAAAAAGGGACTGTCTGCAGTGGTGCCAATCGCGCCAGACTCTTCTGCCAGGATGGGATGGTCTGGCAAGTGACGGTGCAGCACGTCCAAAACTACCGCTTCGGCGGCTTTATCCGCTTCGGTGACGAGGTCGCCGGGTCGGCCTTTTTGCTCGATATGTTCTAGCTTGCCCCAGTAATTTTGCAGTACTGTGCCCCCTGCCAGCGCCGCCTCGGTAGCGACCTCCAAGTAGCGGCTCAGATCCTGTTTACTCACATCAGTCATAGCGGCCTTTTTGTGCAGCAATAGTGTTTAGTCTAAGGGGCGGGCGATCGCTTTAGTTTAAGGAACGGACGATCTCTGGCGAAAGGTCTCGGGCGTTTCTCGCAACGGATTGTTGGGATTCCAGATGCCCTGCCCCAATAGCCGGGCCGATTCCTGGGCGTAGAGCAAGTCGAGCCCATGCTGCAGGTGGGGCAATTCTGCTGCCGCCAAATAGGCACAGCCCTGTTCTAAAGCCGCTGCATTGATCAGCTCGCGTCCCCGCCAGCCGTAAGCCCATAGGCGATTGTAGGCATCGGGCGTCCAGTCGTCAGTTTCGAGGCGAATGACCTGGTTTCTAAGGTCGGTTAAACAGTCACGGGCCGCTGGCCCCCAGGGTTCTTGATCCAAATCAGGGGCCTGAATGCCGGTCAGACGAACCGTGGTGATGGGCAGCTCTGGACTCAACTCGGTCAGGAGTTCTAAAGTGTTGCCGCTCTTGGCATAGTCAACGGTTGCGGTCAGGGTTGCATCGGCCCCGTGACTGCCACTCATGAGCCCTAAGATGAGCAGCGCGATCACGCCAGCCACCGCCCAATGCGTATGGACTAAGCGATGCCAGATTGGCCGACAGATACGCTGAATCATCCCAAACATGCTTTTTCCGGTGCAATCGCTGTGGGGGTAGGTCTGCCTGCTGAGACCAGCGCGATCGCTCAACTCTCGTGTGTGCGCCTTGGTCAGCAGCTTCAGTCGGACAAGCATTGTCCCACGCCTAAAAACACTGGGTCAGAACCAAACCCGATTCAGTGTTCCCCATTTGCAGCCAGGGCTTAATCGTCTTCGATGGGCAGTCCAAAGCGGACTTTACCCTTGCCAAAGTAGCGACCAAACTGCAGTTCATAGACTTCGTCTTCGTCTTGAGTCTCGACTTCTAAATCGGTGCGGGGATAGCTCACACAGAGCAGCGCGTAACCCTGCGATCGCAGGTCAGGCGATAAGCCGACGGCTTCTGGTTGCTCCACCTCGCCCGATAGAATCCGCACGGCACAGGTGGTACAAGCGCCGTTGCGGCAGGCAAACGGCAGCTTAGCGCCTTGGTTTTCAGCGGACTGCAAGATATAGCGATCTTCTGGCACCTCAGCGGTGTAGTCAGTGTCATGCTGCCGATGATGAATCGTGATGCGATGGGAGCAAGTCATGCCTGGGGGAAACTCGATAACAACGGTTGGGACGCGTGAAACCATCCCGCTACCTGTCTATGCTCTCATAGGAGTTTGAGTTTGAGCGTGTTTGCCAAGATCGGGACGCTTCCCCTCTGAATAAAATCCTCACGCGCAAATTCCCAGGGCGATCGCCCTGCCGCCAATTCAATTGTTTGATACTATATTCATCTACGATTCGTTCTTTATGGACGGTCTAGACCTTGGAGAGATGGCCGAGTGGTTGAAGGCGCAGCACTGGAAATGCTGTTTAGAGGCAACTTTAACGAGGGTTCGAATCCCTCTCTCTCCGTTCTCATGCTCAGCCGTTAGTTGGCGTCAATAACTGGCCTGTTGCGTTCTCAATCCTTTGGGAAATTTAGACATCAGTCTTGTCGGCAAGTGGCGATCGCTCAGCTGTTTTACCGCTGCGGAACCCGATCCTGATGTTGAGCTGATGCGAGTTTCGCGATCGAGCGTTAAGCCAGACAAAAAACCGCCGCTGAGTTGAATGAATCACTCAGCGGCGATTTTGGTTAATCATCTGCTCTCCGTCCTCGCTCAGAGATGCAAAAGCTTATTCGTACAGCCAGCCTTTGGTTGCCGGTTCCCAACTGGTTAGCTCGGCTTCGTCGAACCAGAGTGCAATTTCTTGCTGTGCGGTCTCAACGGCGTCAGAGCCGTGAATCAAGTTGCGACCAATCGTGACGCCGAAGTCGCCTCTAATGGTGCCAGGAGCTGAATCAATGGGGTTAGTTGCGCCGATAAGGGTGCGGCCAGAGGCGACAACATTGTCGCCTTCCCACACCATGGCAACGACAGGGCTAGAGATAATAAATTCGACTAGACCGGCAAAGAAGGGTCTGTCTTTGTGAACGCCATAGTGCTTTTCGGCTAATTCTCGAGAAACGGCCATGAGCTTCATGCCGACTAAAGTAAAGCCCTTGCGCTCAAAGCGGTTAATCACTTCGCCCACTAGCCCCCGCTGAACTCCGTCGGGCTTGATCATAATAAACGTGCGTTCCACAAATATCAGCTCCTAACATGCGGATAACCTTATCTATGCTGTGGAACAAGGTGACGTTTGTAAAGGCTCGGCGGCAACAAATCATGGCTGACGCCATCGCTTCAATGATCTCTTTGTGGCCTCCGTGACAGGCTGGCCGCTATGGATCACTGGTCTGCTCTCAGGTCGGTTCAAGTATTGTGCTCCATTCGTACAAGACTCTCGGTGTTTTGAAAAGGTATTGCAGATGAAGGGACATTCAGGACAGTCCAAATTGGTGAAGCTCCTCCACAGCAATACTTCTATTGTCGTAGAGCTACTCTCCAGAAGCTGCTGTGCGTCTAGTGCCCTTCCCGCAGGGTCTGCCGACTTCGGCTATTGAGGCCGTCCCGCAAGGGGACACCTGGATTAAGCCAGCGGCCATCTGCTTGGTTCAGTTAACTGTGATGCCCGAAGAAATTCCTTCGCAGAGGTTAAGGGGCTTACGTTGTTCCAGGGTGGCGTCGATGTTAAAACTCCTAAGGGATAGGGGGATTTTCACAAAATCTCTGGCTCCGTGCTATCTGTAAATGACTGTTTGTGTAGAAAAATTGGTGGAATTATGGATTTGATGAGCATGGTGGGTCAGGCGATCGAGCGCTCTGACACGGAAGCTAGCAACGATTTGGTGGGTTCAGTTTTGGGCGCTTTGAACAAGGCTCCGGTTGATAACAACCAGATTGGCGATGTGGCCAGTGGCCTGCAAAAGGAGCTGCAGCAAAAAGGTGATGCCAGCTCTTTGATGGGCATGCTGCAGACGGTCGCGGCAACTGGGGCGGTCGAACAGCTGCTCGACTCTGAACAGGTGAATGCGCTTGCCCAACGGGTGGGGGCAGATCCCGCCATGGTCAAGAGTGTCACGCCGCTGATTGCTCAGTTCTTAGTCAAAGGCTCAAATTCTCAGGGCGAAGGCCTGTTACAAAAAGTTCTCTCAGGAGAAGTCGATTTGGGTCAGATGGCTGGACTCATTGGTATGGCGAGCAAGTTTTTGTAAAAGCTTGGTTGGCCTTTGTCGGCAGTTGTTACCGGAACTTCGCCAAGTTCAAGGATGTTTCTGCTTTGATGTGAACGCTTCAGCGGATTAGCTTTCGCGAGCATCCGTTGAGGGTCAAGAGTCTGACGATTTAAACTGCAAAATCCTGGGCTATAAACTGCTGTGCAAGTCAGTTCGTAACCCAGGATTTTACAAACTTTGTAGGCAAATTTGACTTAGGCGACTGGTGTCGGACGGCTACCGACAGAGTGGCGATCAATGACCTGATCGATCAGGCCATATTCCATCGCTTCGTGGGGCGACATAAAGAAGTCACGCTCAGTATCTGCCGCAATTTTGTCCAAAGGCTGGCCGGTATTCTCAGCCAGAGCCTTGTTGAGCAGATCTTTTAAATAGAGAATCTCTTTGGCTTGAATTTCAATATCAGTCGCCTGACCTTGGGCACCGCCCAAAGGCTGGTGAATCATCACCCGAGAGTTCGGCAAGCTCATGCGCTTACCCTTTTTACCTGCAGTTAGCAAGAAAGCTCCCATACTCGCGGCAAGCCCGACGCAAATCGTACACACATCAGGGCGAATATGATTCATCGTGTCAAAAATGCCGAGGCCCGCTGACACAGAACCACCTGGGGAGTTGATGTAGAGGTAGATATCTTTTTCAGGATCTTCAGCTTCGAGGAAGAGCATTTGAGCCACGATTAGATTGGCCGAGTCAGCGGTGACCTCTTGCCCCAGAAAAACAATGCGCTCTCGCAAAAGACGAGAATAAATGTCAAAGGCACGTTCACCACGGCCAGACTGTTCAATAACGGTTGGGATCATCGACGTTTATTCCATCAACATGCTTTTTATGATTCTACCGATTTGCCGGGGCGGTCAAAGGTTAGATTACCGCCCTATGTTAAATAATTGACAAAACTCTGGGTAATCGCCTCAGCGATCGCCTAGCCCATAAATCATCAAGGGGTTACCGAGCCTTACATCAATGTGGTAACCGTGGCGATCGCATCGCCGATGTGGTTGGCCACTTGACTACGGGTCAAAAACTCGCTGTAGTCAGCCACAGTGTCTAAGCCCATGAGTCCCAACATCAGCTCTGACGACAGCCAAAACGTTCCCTTAACTAAAAACTTGCGCCAGCGAACGGCAGGTTTGATCGTTTCCTTCTCGGCCATTGTTCTTAACTACTGATAGCACTATTAAGAACTGTAAATGTCAGCTATCGATGAAACAAGCCGGTTTTTACGCGCTCACGGTACGGGTTTACACCGCTGATCCCCATGCTCATTGATCGGACTCCAAAGACAATCTTGGCAATGCAGGGGAGCCAAGGTGCGGGGGAGCAAGATTTGTAGTCTTGTTTCAAAGCCTGGGAATCACGCGACCCTTCCAGTTTTTCTGCGCCTTTGTCCCGTACTCTTCAGCCCTCGGCAATGACCTGTAATACCATTTCTCAGCCCGATGCAAGCTTGGAAACGCAGCGGAGCTGAGGGGCAAGGGAGCCAGATCTGTAGCCTTGTTTCAGAGAATCGGTGTATCTAGCACCGCTGTTTAATTGGATGCCTCGTGCGGGGGCTGTCACCCTTTGGGGATTAGACGTCCAACACCTTGCCCCTTAAACCTTTGGGTGCTTCTACTTGATAGCGAGACAGCATTGTTGGCAGGATGTCGTATAGCTGTGCCCCTTCGAGTACCTGGCCCTG
>JBHJJI010000351.1:0-25565 GCA_050042805.1 Leptolyngbyaceae cyanobacterium | reverse complement strand
CCGGCGCGCCGTCAATCTCTACCGGACGGTTAAACGTGCTGGAATCGAGGCCAAAGAAATCAATATCACCGTAGCGAAACTGGTAGTAGCGGTTGGGTAGCCGGGTAAAGCTCCCTGGCTGGTAGGTGAGGGCCTGGCCCGGTTCGGTGGCGGTGGTGTAATGCTGCTGCAGGTGCGCCGTCAGCTGTTCGGGCGATAGCTCTCGCAAATAGGCTAAAAACACGCGGGCATAGGTGTCGCCGGTGGCCGAACCGCGCAGACTCACGTTCTGAGTCACCGGCACTTTGAAATACTTGCGGAGGGGCCGCAATGCCGCCACTAAAAAGCCGTACAACGTCGGCAGGTTGTAGTAATCATGATTGCCCGGTACGGCCAAAAATGGCTTGTTAAACGTGAGCCGACAGTAGCTCGGTAGTAGGTCGCGATCGCCTGTCACCAGCCACTGCCGATAAGGCTCGATGAAGTTGGCGGGATACAGATCAGGCGATCCCATCTGATACACCACGTCGCCGGTATGCAGCAAAAACCGACAGTCGGCTTGCTGCGTCGCCAGATAATCGGCCACGACCTGCTGGGGATGGCCAAAGGGCTGAGGCCCAAAGCCACTGTCGCCAATGACTAAAAAAGAAAAGGCTGACGTTGTCGCCAGCCCATCTGCTATCTCTAATCGAGTCTGATCAATCGCTCGTTCGCGCATCGCTCGCGTATCCAAGCGCACTCGCGATCGCATTTTTTGAATCTTTTGTGAAATCGGCGGATCGAGTAAGAATCCCATAGCGAGGTGGCGCACATGTCCTCTGCACTCTAGCCATTGTGTTGAGCAATTGCCAAGATCCTTAGCGCACAAATTCAGCGAAAAATTACGGCTATGGCCGAGTTCGGCAGTCAGACGTCGGCAGTCGGAATTGAGAGGCTGATCAAAGTATGATTTCAGCCAGCTTGCGTGACTTGACCCAACTGCGTTTTGCGATAGCGGATGGGCCAGTTGCCTGATCCGTGCTCTGGTTTCGCCGATGCCCTAGCCATCAGGAAACTGCCAGCAGGAGAGCGTTTCGACATTTTTGCTGCCGCAGGTACATTGCACCTCATGGGCCGATGCCACCCACTCGAGATCGCAGACTCGACAATGGCAAAACACGTTGTTGTCGTCGGCCTGCTGCAAACCAAACTGCCACTGCCGCAGTTCGTCTGGCGTGAAATGGGAAGCGGAATCAGTCATGGGCGGGTACCCTCTTGCTGTCTACCGGAAGGGAATTGGGTTCGAGCGTTGAGTAGAGCACATCATCGAAACTCAAAATCCAACCGTCCAAACCAATCAAGGCTTTGTGCATCATGATATCCCTGCCGTCTCCTCAGCATGAGGAGAGCTTAGCGATTTGTCAGGATGGGGCAGCGTATCGGTTTTTCGTTGGCCTGTGACGGCTTGCCAATCAGCTACTCGGGCGATCGCGATTGATGACCATGAAGAACTCTTCAGGACAGTTCAAATTGACGAAATTTGTCCCTATCAATGCTTGCATGGCCACAGGGCTCTACCTCTCCCGCAGAATATTCTGCACTCCGACTTCCGACTTCCGAACTCTGTTGTAGATAGCAAGGGCAACAGTCTTCTTTCACCGGCTAGGACGCGGTGGTGCTGATCAAAAGCCAGATGCCCCCGATCGCTATTAGGACGCCCAAAACAGCACGTCCGGTAATGCGATCGCCCAACGCTGCTGCCAAGGGCAATACAAACAGTGGGCTGGTGGCCAAGAGCGCTTGGGCAATGCCCGCCAGAGTATATTTGAGCGAAATTTGCTGCAGCCAAATCGCTAAATACGTGCCTAAAAAGGCCGCGAGCACCAGGTAGGGCAACAACTGTCGTGACCTGAGTGGCTGTAGCTGCACCGCCACTTGTCCGCGCCAGCTGATCAATCCCACTAGGACGACGCCCCCAGCGGCAATGCGCAGCAGTCCACTCCAAAGCGGATCGACCAGGCTGTCGGCCAGAGCACCGCGCGACA
This sequence comes from Leptolyngbyaceae cyanobacterium, assembly GCA_050042805.1. Lineage (GTDB taxonomy): Bacteria > Cyanobacteriota > Cyanobacteriia > Phormidesmidales > Phormidesmidaceae > Halomicronema. The sequence continues at coordinate 23,562 of JBHJJI010000351.1, read as the reverse complement.
TCACCGCGCCGCTGGCCTGACCGATCGCCGCCAAAATACCCCAGATAATGCCCGCCCGCGTCGAACCGTAGGTCGTGTCGCTGCCGGGCACCCGCTCCGCAATCACCCAGGCGACCCCCAAAACCGTGAGGAAAATGCCGCCCCAGGCGATCGCGCTCAACTGCTCGCCTAAAAACAGCAGCGCCATCAGTGCCGTCAAGGGAGGCGCGAGGGATTCCATCAACAGCGCTCGCCGTGCCCCTAAACAGTTGATGGCGTTGAAATAGGCCGTATCGCCCAAGCCGATACCCACCGCCCCACTGAGCAGCAGCCAAAAAATCGCGGTCGGCGGCAACTCCGCCTCGATGCTCGGGCGAATCAGCAGCGTTAAGAGGATGAGGGCGATCGCAATGCTGCCCTTGGCCAAATTTAAGACGGGTGGACTAATTGCCTTGCCCAAGCGCCCAAAAATAACCGTCGATAACGCCCATAAAAAAGCCGCTGCGAGGGCGGCGATCTCGCCCCTTAACATTGCCACCCGATGCCGACTTTGGTGGATTGGCGCTGCGTTGCTTGAGGCACTTTAGCGTCGTCCGTAGTAGGAAACTTCAATATCTGCGTACCAGCCCGGCCCCATATTTTCGTAAAGAAATACTCGCTCAACCTGATAGTAAACTCCATCGTGAAATAAGCAGTCGCCAACTCGTGGGATGATGGGGTAAGTCGCGAACCACAAGGCATCTTTGACCGGTGCTTTGGGGTTAGTGCTGCGAGCTGCCAAATAAAAGATTTGCACCTTATAGATTCCCGCAACCGCTGAGGAGGCTGCTGGAGGCAGGGCTGGTAGTGGCGAAGACGATTTTTTGCTTCGCTTTGCTCGGGGTTTGCGCTTAGGCTTTTCCGCTAGCTCAGATGAATCTTGTTCGAGGTCGTCTTCCACGGTGTTCAGGGGGGTAAGTGCGATCGCCTGTGGCAATCATAAAAAATCTTTTGGGGTTCGCAACGGCTAACGCCCAACTCCTCAAGTAAACGCTACATTTTGTGTACATATGCGAACCGATGGCGCTATGTAGTGTTTCGGTGCTACTGTCTAGGCAAATGCCCCTATGCACCGAGAACGGCGATTTTATTCACCAGAGGCATTTAACTCAGTTACTCATTTTGATTTCGCAGGCCCTGTAGCATCGGGCGCTCGTGGCTAAGCTGCTGCACCCCTGTGTTCCCTACGCTCAATCGCGTCGAACTCATCGATCCCGTACGAAATTTGTACTCGCTAAGCATTGCCTTGGTTGGTAATGTTGGGGTTCGGCATCACTTCAAAAGTCTTCAATCAGTTCTACAGGACTTCAGCTGATGGGAGTAGCCGATCCATCTATGTTGATGGCTCTGGGCCGCTCTCTGCGGTGCTAGCTCGATAACCTTTACCCTTGGAACCCTATGACTTATCAAAATAAACTGCGCCCTTGGTGCATTGTGCAACAGCTTCCTGAGATGAAGCGCGTCATCATCGATCGCTTTCGTCACTATCAAGATGCCGATGCGCGCGCTAAGTTTTTGTGTGAGAAAACCCCTAACGCGAGCTTTGTCGTGCTGTTTGCCCCCGATGCGCCCGTCGTTGCCGATGCAGCGGCCTCAGCTCACTAGTTGCTAGCAGCGTTAGGGCTCTGCGCCTAAGTTACATCCTCAGGGCGGAATCCTTACTCTGCCAGGGTTTGGCAATGCTAAATCCTAACTGTCGAGGGTGCTACTTTTGAGCAGTTCCCTAAGCCTCAAATTTTCTGGAAACAGACTCAAAATTTGGCCCCTTAACTCCCCAGCGTTGCTCGAATGGCATCGGGAGTCCGATCGCCGAGGCTTGATATCAGCTGCCACGGGCTCATGCAGCAACTCTACAACAATGCTTGATGCTAGTCAGTTGAGTGGAGTCAAAACCCAGCCTGATGGGGATGGTGCTGGAAATTGTACGCGATCGCCACTCCCTTAGCGGATACGCTGCAAACTGGTGATGACCCCCGCGCCAATAGTGCATAGCAGCAGCACCCAAATCACGATTCCTGGCAGAAAGGAAAATAGAGTTAAGCCGCGCAAGATCCAGACCAATAGGGTCAACACCAGCAAGCCTAAAAATATTTGAGTCGGAATGGATAGCTGTCTCATCGGAAGCTGATTCCTTATCGAGCGGAGCGAATGCCGCCTAAAATGCCGACGCCTAGGGATAGGAGCAAGAGTGCCCACACTACATACTCAGGGATTTGCTTGACCCAGCCGAGGCCGCGCAAGATCAAGATTGCCGCCCCCAACACCAGCATCACACCGACGATGTTGAGCACAATCATGATTGCTAGGTTGTTCGAGTTTCCGCGCATCGCACTGCTAACTCACCAATAAGCGCTCTCATTGTGCCATGTTGCGTCGTCGTCCCTTCGCTGAGTTTGACCAACCCGACAGTTCCCAAACGGGACAATCAAGAGATAATGTCTCCCGACCAGGTCACACCTGCGGTGTTAACGACAGCGCATAGTGGTGAAATTCCGTATCCTGCTGATAACCCAATGATGCATACAGGGCTTTGGCGGCGGTGTTCTCAGCCTGGGTCGCGAGCACAAGTCTGATGGCACCAGTGGATTGGGCAAAGGTGGCCGCCGCCTGCCGCAATTGTCGAGCCCAGCCCTGGCGACGATCTCGGGTTGCCACATACAAATCATTCAAAATCCAAAGGCGCTGCAGGCTAACGGACGAAAAGCTGGGATAAAGCTGTGTAAACCCCACGATCTGTTCCGCCGCGATCGCGGCAAAAATTACCGAGTCTTGCTGCTGTAGCCGCGCTCGCAGAAAATTAACTGCCGCATCAGGAGCGGTCGGCGGACCGTAAAACACCCGATAGTCATCAAACAATCGAGCCACGGCTGCTAACTGTTCTAACTGGACGCGAATGATGGCCATGATGCAGTGGCGATAAAAGGGATGAGGCTCATCATATGCATCGGCTAATAGGCATCGGTAGCCGGTTCACGATGCTGGGATAAAAAATACTGTTCTAAGGCTTGACCATGCTGCGCCGACTGTCGTAGCCACTGCAATCGCAGGTCGAGCCGTTCGCGATCGCTGAGCTGCCAAGTCTGCCCTTGCTCTCGCAGGCGTCGCGTCAACGTATACAGGCAGAGCGCCGCGCTAACCGAGACATTGAGGCTTTCTACAAACCCCACCATCGGAATTTTGAGTTGCCGGTCAGCCATCTGCAACACCTGATCCGACAGACCATAGCATTCGCTGCCAAAGCAAATCGCCAGTTTTTGATCCAGCGGCAGCGTTTCTGGAATGTACGCATCATCGTGGGGCGTGGTGGCTACCAGTACATAGCCCTGAGATCGCAACTGGTGCAAGCAGCGGGCTGTATTGTTCGCCTGGGGTTCGTGGTGCTGATGCAGCGTTATCCACTTCTTGGCTCCTGAGGCCGCCCCTCGGCGAGTCTTGAAGGTGTTGAAATTTTCGACCACATGCACGTCTTGAATGCCCAGACTCTCACAAGTCCGCAGTAGCGCGCTGGCATTGTGCGGATCGTGAAAATCTTCAGCCACAACCGTAATCTGGCGAGTGCGGTGAGCGAGCACGGCATCCATCTTGGCTCGCCGCTCGGGAGTTACAAATCTTTCCAAATAAGCCATGATGGCTTCTGGTGTGTCCGGGTGCATGGGTTTGCCCACGAGCTGCAAAATTGTACCGTCGCCTAAACAGTAGATTGAGCCCTGCTATCAGGGCGGTTTGGCTGCCAGGTCAGGGACGCTGAAGGCTGATTCAGGCGCGGAGCAAAGGGCCATCGATATAAGGGGCTGGTGGCCGGAGGATAATCGGTTGCAAAGTATGCTCCTAGCCCGATGGCTTGGTTGAAAAGGTTAGGTTATCCTAGTAGAACTCTACTTATTACATAGCTACTGAGTTTTTGGAGGCAATCGCTATCGTTAGAAGAAGACTAGACAATCGCCGCGTTCGCCCAGAGCAACCTAACATCAATCGCAATATCAGGGCTCAACAGGTATTGCTCATCGATCACGAAAACGAAAATCGTGGTGTGACTGACACTCGAGATGCCATCAGCATGGCAGAGGAAGTCGGTCTTGATCTGGTGGTGGTTTCTGAAGGTAAAGAGACGCCTGTCGCAAAGATTCTTGACTACGGTAAGCACCAGTATCAGCAGAAAAAGCGGCAGAAACAAAGCGCTAAGCCGACCATGAAAGAGGTCAAGCTCCGCCCCAATGTCGATGATGCGGACTATGGCATTCGCATTGAGCGAGCGACCGAATGGCTAGACAAAGGCAATCACGTAAAATTTCAGATTCGGTTGCGAGGTCGTGAGCACCAGCACCGCGATCGCGCCCGCGAGTTACTCGAACGGATCGTTCAAGATTTGGACAAAGTCGCCAAGGTACAATCCCTCGATACGAAATCCCTGATCGTGCAGTTGGTTCCTGAATCTTAAACAGAGTTTGCTTGAATTTATTCTTTTAGAGGGATGTGGGCGTCGCTTACATCCCTCTACTCTTGGCAGGGCAGATCACTAAAAGTTACGCTTCTTCCCTAAACATGAACAAACACTTCGCACTTCTGAAAAGTGTGGGCTAGATGCAGTAACCTAAATCTAGGTTGAAATCTAAAGCAAATCTTAAGAGAGTAGAGCGTATGAATCCTCATCTGCTACGTCAGCTGTGGGCTTTGATCGAAAGCTCTCAAAGTCATGGGATCTTGAGCCTAGATGACAACAGCTTGGTGCACTGGCTGACCGACCAAATCTCTGGTGAACGCTCCCTTGACTCCATAGAGGCGGATAGTTTGAACTGCTATATCCGCAGCCGCATTCCCCTCATTCGAGATATCGCCCAAAGCTAGGGGCTGTCGTCATTGAGGTTGTGTATCAGTGTATGGCTCGCCGCGTCTCGTTCCTCACCCTACCAAGGCCCTTGATGCAAGTGTGGTCATGCTTAGCCTCAAAGCTTTCGGTTGTTCATTGATAAAGCTCTGGTCGTGCATTGATGATGTGCCCTAGTACCGGGCTCGATCAAGGCTGAATGGCTTCAGATCTATTTGTAATATCTGGTTGGCGGCAGCCAATGATCGATTTGAGCGTGGTTGGCAACGTTGGGAGCACTCAATCAATTGGCGGCTGTAGCCCTTCCCTGTTGCCCGTTGTGGAAAAATTAACCTCGGCGATCGCGCGTCTTTGACGGGATCACTTGATGCGACTCTGAGACCTTATTGGCTTTCGTCTGTAGAGTTTGTCAGAGACGGTGATAAATTTCGAACGATCCCTAAAGCTACCCACATTCCCCTAAGGTCGCTCACACAAACTTCAAAACGTGTTCTACGATACAAAAACATTTCGTCATGCATTGGAATGTTAAGCGAGATTAGCCTGCTTGCCAATAGCAAGGGGTTGCTTTCATTAAAGTAGCCTGGCCGAGAATGTGTTTGTGATGAGTTAGTAAGGTGTGTGAACAATGAAAAGATGGGGTTTTTTGGGACTGGCACTTGCCCTTACCCTGACCGCAGCCTGTGGCGGAGGAACGACTGATACCGCCGCTGAGGGTGGTGATGCTGCAGATGGCACTGAGGCCGTTGCGGGTGACGGCGGTAGTCGCCTGGATGCGGTTATTGCGCGGGGTCAACTGGTCTGTGGCGTTGACGGCGGGATTCCTGGATTTAGTTTTGTTGATGAAGGGGGTACCTACTCGGGTCTAGACGTCGACGTTTGTCGCGCCGTGGCTGCGGCCCTGTTTGATGATCCGGACGCAGTTGAGTATCGTCGTCTCGACTCGACCGAGCGATTCACTGCTTTGTCTGGGGGTGAGGTTGATATGCTCTCCCGCAATACCACCTGGACGGTGAGCCGTGACACTCAAGTTGGCATGGAGTTTGCTCCCACTACCTTCTATGACGGCCAAGGCATGATGGTGCGTACTGACGCCGGCATTGCTACCCTCGAAGATTTTGGCGGCAAAGCCGTTTGTGTTGAAACGGGCACCACAACTGAGCTGAACTTGACTGACCAAATGCGGAAATTGGGTGTCGATTTTGAGCCAGTCGTGTTTCAGGATGCCGATGCCGCTTATGCCGCCTATGATGAAGGTCGATGCGAAGGCATGACCTCAGATAAGTCACAGCTCATTGCTCGTCGAAGCACTCTACCCAGTCCTGATGACCATACGCTGTTAGAAGTCACGATGTCTAAAGAGCCCTTGGGGCCGTTGACTGTGAACAACGACTCTGCCTGGTTTGACGTGGTGAAGTGGGTGACCTATGGTCTATTCCAAGCTGAGGAGTTTGGCATCACTTCGGCAAACATTGGTGACTTTGCGGGGAGTGATGATCCCAACATTGCCCGTTTCTTGGGTGAAGAAGGGACTCTCGGCGATGACATGGGAATTCCGAACGACTTTATGGCTCGGGTCATCACCAACGTCGGTAACTACGGCGAAATCTACGAGCGCAACCTGGGTCAAGACTCACAATTTGGTCTTGAGCGCGGTCAAAATGCCCTCTGGACTGACGGCGGCTTGATGTACTCGCCACCCTTCCGTTAAGGCTCTAGCGTTCTGCTAGCCGTTGAGACATTCGTCTCTCGGCATTAAAAACGCCTTGCCACCAAGTTTTGCTGTTCTTAGCAAAGCTTGGTGTTTTTTTGTGCTTAAAGATTCCAGCTTGAACCGTGTTGCGAATAACCATTCTCAGCGATCGCTCTCCCCATACAATCTCGATCATGTCTGGGAGCTAATGCCAATTCTCTGAGACCAGGCTGCACATCGGGCTCTCTGCCCCTTATCCCCTTCTCAATGATCGGACTCCCGATGCCATCCTGGAAATGCAGGGGAGCCGAGGGGCAGGGGAGCCAGAGTCGTGGTCCTTTTAGCCAATTGGGACAACGGCCACGGTACACTTTGATGCTGAATCCAAGATCAAAAAAATCCCCCATGCTGACGAATAGAAGTCAGATGGAGGATCGTTTGGTGTAGCCAAAGATTAGGGTTTGAGTTGTCTTACTTAGTTAGCACCGGGTGCTTCGTCGCGCTCGATGTAAAGAAACAAAAATGCCATCGCAGCGGCGGGAAAAACGATACCAACTAGAGGCACCAAAATGGAAGGAAGAAAAGAAGCTGCCATATAAATATTCCTATCACTCAAAACAGTGCGAGAAGCCTGATAGTACTGAGTCAGCACTGAACGACTTCCCGATTAGCCTACTGCGAAACGGTCGGAGATACTGCGGTTTTTCAATGCCCCCATGGCATTTCTTAACGTTTTGAAAACTTTGGCAAAATAAAAAGCCCTGATCGCTGCATTGTTGACACAGAGGCATCATGGCCATTCACTCACGCTCCTCTATGTTGAAGACTCATGAGCCCTGATCGAGCTTGTCTTAAATGATGTCGTCGTTACTCATTTCAGGCAGGTTGGCCGGAGCGATCGCGCGCACCAGGGTGGTTTTATAGCTTTCTTGTTGGGTCGCCAAGTCGCTCGCGATCGCTTCAAAGGTGGCCTCAATGCTGCCTAAGGGCACCTGCAACTTTAAAAATGCCGTTTGCTCACCGGCGTCAGCCGGGGTCCAGTTCATGAGCCAGCGGGGCCGGTCCACCAGCGTGCGACTTTGAATGTCCGTGACCCACACTTTGACCGCCAATCGCCGGGGATAGGCCGGTAGTCGGATCGTGATGGGTAACGGTGCGCCCGCTACCAATTCACTTTGCGGCAAAACCAGCGTGGGAATGGGCACCGTCCCCAGATCTTCAAGATCAGGGTCTTCAGGGCGCAACACTTCAACGAACGAAACTTCGGTTGCGGCTTCCGTATCAGGAGGTGAGGAATCGGTTTCCTCGGATTCGTAAACGACTACTTCGTAGTTGGGCGGACCAGAGTTGATCTGGGACGGCTTGTCTAACAAGGATGGGGGAGTGGGGGCGCTGGGGAGTTCGAGACCGGCGGCTTCGAGTTGGGCCTTGTGGTCCGCGGCGGCTTTTTGCGCTTCTTCCGCTAGGGCACTCAGCCGGGTCCAAAAGCGACTTTGATAGTCCGGTTGAAATGTCGGTAACGTCTCTTGGGGAGTGGGCACCGTTGCCGATGGCTGGGCGGCGGGGGGTGATGGCTCCGGTCGCCGCGATCGCCCAAAGGAAGGCAGTTCGACCGAAGGGCTGGGCGTAGAGGGCGTGGGGGCGCTGATGACCTCGGGATCGGCGGGTGGTGCGATGGGGTCGGCCGTCGCCGGTGCGGGTGGCGCTGGGACTGGGGTGGGGCTGGCGGATTTGTGGCGATCGCCAGACAGTGGCGGCAAACTAGGCTCCCCGATGACTTTCTTGTCTAGGGGCCGGTAGATGACGGGGGGCAGGGTGAGCCCGGTGGAGGGTAAATAAACCAGTCGAAAGGGGATTTCCCGAGGTGCTGGGGAGGCAATGCTGGATTTGCGAGGGCCGTCGGTATCCGTACCGTCGTCCGTTAGAGTCGTTGAGCCGTCGGTGTCAGGGGATCGCTCATCAGCGTCGCTCACGGCGTCGTCAAAGGTTGTTTCTGGCGATCGCTCCGCTTGGTTGGCCACCACCTCAAGCAGCGCATCGAGATTCAACGTCACCGTAAATCCCTGGATGGCTAAAATTTGCGGCGGTTCGGAGGCCAGCCACAGGCTGAGTTCACCGACCAGCAGTCGGGTCGAGAGCTGGTCGGGCAGCTGCAAGGGCATTTCAAAGCGACTGGGCAGGGCGGCCATCGATTGCGCCTGTGTGGCTTGATGCACCACGACTCCCGTCTCGGGGTTGCGCATCTGCACCCATAGAGTCCCTTCGCTGGCCAGCCCTTCGACCTGAGAAAACGTGGTGATCTGTCCCTGCAAGGTCAGGGCTGTTTGGGCTTGGGCGACTAGGGCTTGATGCTGCAGCTGCAGGCGTAGCGGTAAATCTTCTAGGGGTGTGGTGGTTCCGGCCAGCTTTGCCGCTTCCGCCATCGCAGCATTGGTGATGGGGGCGGGGGCCGATGGCACCCCATTCGCAGCCGGTTCAGCTGCAGCGGTGGATCGTTGACTGGCGATCGAGGAGGGCTCTGCGGTTAGCTGTTCAGCAATGGCCGCTTCATCCAGCTCAATATCCCAATATTCCACCCCCGACTCGATGGCCAGTACCTCTAGCTGGACGCCATATTCTCGCGGCTGTTCTGCGGCCGTCTCAGCTGGCAGGTCGGCGCTGCAGTGCACGGTCCAACGTCCCGGCGAGAGATGGGTGAAGGGCATCACCACCATCAGTCCGTTTTGATTCGTGCGCCCCACCCGCTGGCGAGTTTTAGTTTGGGGTTGCAGTTGCGCGGTCAATAGCTGGCTTAACCGAATTGTGATCGGCGTGTCGCAATAGCTGGTGTGGGCGATAACTCGGTATCGCCCTTCAGAGATCTCAACGTGGGCAGTCTCCAACGGGAGCCAGTCGCGATCGCCCTCTTTTTGTAGCAAAAACTCCCAATACGCCATAGTCAACCCTGCGCCAGCAAGTCCAAGGTTTCAGCAGTATAGCGGTCATCCTAGCGACTTACAGAAATTCCGGCAAATGTTTGTCTTTATTCGCTGTTTAGCGCTGAGAATGCGGCTACGGAGCCTTGTTCCCTCGATGTCACGACGCCTGTCGGACTGCTTGGATCTTTTGCTTCAGCTCCGCTGCGGCATCGCCGAGAGAGGCTTGACTCAGCTCCACCTGTTCGCCTGAGCCCAACCACTTGAGCTGAACGGTGCCCTGTTCGGCTTCGGTTTCACCGACAATCACGCACAGCGCCGCGCCGCTGCGATCGGCGCGCTTAAACTGTTTGCCAAAGGCGGAGCCACTGAGATCCATTTCGACGGCTAACCCCGCCTGTCGTAGCGTTTGGGCAATGTTCAACGCTTTGCCCTCAGCGGCTTTGCTGCGCGAAACCACATAGACATCCATGGCGGTAGACGGCTCGACGTTGAGCTGTTTGAGCAGCAACGTCAGTCGTTCTAACCCAATGGCCCACCCGATCGCGGGCGTGCTCGGGCCGCCCAGCTGCGCCATTAATCCGTCATAGCGACCGCCGCCGCAAACGGTGGCCTGCGCTCCTAAATCCGCCGACTGAATCTCAAATGCGGTGTGGGTGTAATAATCGAGCCCGCGTACTAGGCGCGGATTGAGCTGGTAGGGGATGCCTAAATCGGTCAGGCCCTGCTGTACCTGCTCAAAGTGTCGCTGGGAGTCAGCGGCCAGGTAGTCCAACAGGTTGGGAGCTGCTTGAACGATCTCCTGGGTTTGCTTATCCTTGCTGTCTAAAATGCGCAGGGGATTGGTCTCCAGCCGGCTTTGGGAATCGCTATCTAAATCGGCTTTGTGGGGGGTTAAAAAATCGACCAGAGCATCGCGATAGCGTTGGCGATCGTCGCCATTGCCCACTGAGTTGAGATCCATGGTGAGGGATTTCAACCCCAGCGTTTGCAGCAGCGTAGTGGCGATCGCAATCACTTCCACATCCGCTCGGGGATCGGCACTCCCCACCAGTTCCACATCCAACTGGTGAAACTGGCGCTGTCGACCCGCTTGCGGCCGCTCGTAGCGGAACGCTGGCCCCACATGCCACAGCCGCAGTACACTCCCCTGAGCCATCAGTGAATGCTCGTTGACGGCTCGAGCTAAGCCCGCTGTGATTTCTGGCCTCAGGGTGATCGATCGCCCGCCGCGATCTTCAAAGGTGTACATTTCCTTGCCGACGACGTCGGTTGCCTCGCCAATGCCCCGCTCAAAGAGGCCGGTCTGTTCCAACAGGGGGGGGCGAATTTCGCGATAGGCAGCGCGATAGAGCAGCTCCCGAGCGGTCGCCTCGACCCACTGCCACAGGGGCGTCTCGTCGGGTAAAATGTCGCGCGTGCCGCGCAAAGCCTGAATGGGTGTCATAACGTCATCATCTCTTGCAAAATCGGGTGGGGCGATCGCGCCAGCCGTTGCCCAACGCGGCCCTGATTGTCCTAGATAGCTGAATAAAATTTATCGCTGGAAAAAATGGTGATTGCTTACTTACTGAGGGTTTCCCAATGGCCGTAGCGATCGCCATAATGGGTCAAAATGGCTTCGGTTTGGGGCTGACAGCGATCCGCCGCATCGGCGTCATAGCGAATCCAGATGCCGCCGACCTGACTTTGTAAATAGTCAAATTCTTTCGCCGTCTGAGGGAGCAGGCCCGTGTTGACCCCTTCAATTTGGCGAAGATGGGCAGCCACCTCGCGATAAACCGCTAGCGGCAAGCGCGGACTGTGCAGACGATACTCGACCTGCTGAGGGATCGCTGGGCCACTCAACCCAGCGTCGCCGGTCGCCGCCTCGGGCTGGCCGGTCATATCCGGTTTGTCTAAAGAATCAGCCATGATTTCAGGAAGTCACCCCATTGTCAGCACCACTCGGCAACGTACAGCAGTTGACGTCGTTGATACACACCTTGCCCCACTGCAGCGCCCATCTGACCAGGGCGACACGGTTGCCGGTGGCGGTTTTAGTCAAAATATTGCTGACGTGATTATCCACTGTGCGCTTGCTAATTTCTAACTCGTCAGAAATTTCTTGATTGGTCAGGCCTGCGGCGACCCGCTCGACAATCTGCAATTCTCGTTCCGAGAGGGTGCCGTAAGCCTGAACGTCGGAAGACTTGCTGCCTGTCATGGTCTCAAAAGAAGGTTTGTGTATATATGCTTACCAGTCTACTGTCTCGCGCCTATCGAGGCGGCAGAAAAGTTGAATTTGTGTAGACTGCTCCCCTGCTAAGACAACGAGTAATCGCTCCTGAGAGGTTGTCAGAGCGGCGCCGCCGGTTCAATCTGTTCGTTAAGGCTTCAGAACTGGGCGCACTGATCGCCCTCGCAAGCCGGATAGGGGGACTCATAAACGCCCTCGCGCCCGCCAAAGAGCGCATAGCGATGGTCACGAATGAAGGCATAAAACCCATCGCCGCTGGCTTTGGCCCCTGGCAGCGATCGATAAGCTTGCACAAACACATTTCCCAGCGGTAGCAACCGGCCAATTTCTTCAGCGGCGTTGCTGCCCTGCCAGCGCTGGGCCGGAGCGGTCTGATCCAGCAAGATCATGCCCTGTTCACAGTCTTGGGGCGAAATCTGCCACTGCTTGAGCGTGGCGGTTTGCTGCATGGGTACGTATTGAAACTGTTTACCCTGGTCAAGCTGCTCTAGCAGGCGGACTAGGGTGACACACAAATTACAGGTGCCGTCATAAATGACTGCGTACATGACAAAACCGCGATCGCGACATTTATAGCCTAAAAGATTCGTCGCCAAAAAGGGAAATAACGAGCCTTCGAGGGAGCGCAATCGCGAAACGAGACAGAAGGTTAAGCCAGTCTTAAACAGACCTTTACGCGTTATCTATACGATGCCAACAAGGCTTCCTGTATCTTGCTGTTAGCTAGAGCAATATCCAGTCAGTGCTGCCTGCTGCAGCCGTTTAGATGCTCGCGACAGAGAGTTTCGTTGTGGTCTATCGCCGCCAATTCTCAACCGAAAAGTTCTCTTCCTACAGTTGCTAATGTCCGCTGAAATGCCCTCGTCAAAGAACGTCCACCTTTGGCAAGCCAACTACAAAAGCGCCAAAACGCTGGAAACCATTATCCGAATCCTTTGCGGTTTTTTTGCGGTGATTTCCATCGCCACTACCGCTGGGATTATTGGCACCCTGATTTTTGAAACCCTTGAGTTTTTTCAGGAAGTTCCCCTCTGGCAATTTCTGACCGATACTCGCTGGACCCCGTTGTTTGCCAGCAAGCAATTTGGCATCTTTGTGCTGATGAGCGCCACCCTGTTGACCTCAACGATTGCTATTTCGGTGGCGGTGCCGCTGGGGTTGCTCTCGGCGATCTTTCTCAGCGAATACGCTTCACCCGGTACGCGTAAAACCCTGAAGCCTTTGTTAGAGGTGCTGGCTGGGATTCCTTCCGTGGTGTTTGGCTACTTTGCGTTGTTGACGGTGACGCCCTTTCTGCAAGAAATCTTTGACTTCATCCGAACGCCGATTCCGATTCCGGCGTGGCTCGATTTCTTGCCGTTCACTCAATACTATGAGCCTGATTTTTTCCTAGAGCTGCCGTTTCCCTACCTGGAGGGATTCAATGCCTTGAGTGCCGGGCTCGTCTTAGGCATCAGCATTACACCGCTAGTGGCTTCGCTGAGCGAAGATGCGATTTATTCGGTGCCCCAGAGCCTGCGCGATGGGGCCTACGCTCTAGGCGCAACTAAGCGCGAAACGATCTTGGCGGTGGTGATTCCGGCGGCGCTGTCAGGTATCGTCGCCTCGATCATCCTGGCCATTTCTCGCGCCGTGGGCGAAACGATGATTGTGACGTTGGCGGCGGGGCAAAATCCCAACCTGGGCTTCAATCCCTTTGTGCCGGTGATGACGATGACGGCGTACATTGTGCAGGTCAGTCTGGGTGATACAGCGGTGGGTACGCTGCCCTACAAGACCATCTTTGCCGTCGGCATGACGCTGTTTTTGATGACGCTCACGCTCAATATTTTCAGTTTTTGGTTTGTTCGCCGGTTCCGCGAGAGGTATGAGTGATGGCATTTAAAAGCGTCACAGACGCTCAGGCAACGCCCCATTTGGTGGCAGCGGAGGCGAAATTTCAGCCCAACTTAGCGGGGCGCTATCGATTAGATGTGGTCTTTAAGGGGGCCACGATCGCGGCGACCACGATCGCGCTCGCCGTATTAGCCTGGCTGATTTTAGATGTGCTGATCAACGGCGTCGGTAGCCTTGACTGGAATTTCCTCACCAGTTTTCCGTCCCGTCGGCCCGAGCAAGCCGGTATTCTGTCGGCGCTGGTGGGCACCGGCTGGGTAATGTTTTTGGTGGCGGTCTTTTCCTTTCCGATTGGGGTCGGTTCGGGTCTGTTTCTCGAAGAATTTTCGGGCGACAACTGGTTTGCTCGATTCATCGAAATCAACATCAGCAATCTGGCCGGAGTGCCTTCCATTATTTACGGCCTGCTAGGGCTGACGGCCTTTGTCATCATCCTGGGTGACTGGACTGGGGGCCGCAGCATTTTGACCGGGGCCTTAACCTTAACCTTGTTGATCCTGCCCATCATCATCGTGGCCACCCGCGAAGCGCTGCGAGCGGTGCCCGACAGCATTCGTCAGGCAGGCTATGCCTTGGGTGCCAATAGTTGGCAGGTGATTTGGAGCCATACACTGCCCACGGCGTTTCCCGGTATTTTGACTGGGGTGATTCTGGCGCTGTCGCGGGCGATCGGAGAAACAGCGCCCCTGATTACCATTGGGGCCTTAACCTTTATTCCCTTCCTACCAGAGGGGCCACTTGATCCCTTCACGGTGCTGCCGATTCAAATTTATAACTGGGTAAGCCGCCCCCAAAAAGACTTTCACGACTTAGCCGCCTCTGGCATTATCGTGCTGCTTGTGGTTTTGCTGGTGATGAATTCCTTGGCGATTTTTCTGCGGAGCCGATTTCAGAAAGCTCGCTAAAGCTCTCTTAACCTTTTCGTTGCAAAGTTGGTGTACTCTCTTGCTGTTGTTTGCGATCTAATTATGTTGCAAGACACTTCATCCCCTGTGGTTTCTAAAGCTGCTATTTCGGTTGAAAAACTCAACGTTTATTACGGCTCTAATCTGGCTGTTCGTGATGTTTATCTAGACATCCCTCGCAATCAAATTGCGGCCTTCATTGGGCCTTCTGGCTGCGGTAAAAGCACGGTGCTGCGATGCTTTAACCGGAGGAATGACCTGATCGCGAGCGCTCGCGTTGAAGGCACCATTCGGTTTGAAGGGATGGACATCTACCCGACTGGCGAAGCCGCTAAGAATTTCGATCCGGTCGAACTACGCCGTCGCATCGGCATGGTTTTTCAAAAGCCCAACCCGTTTCCCAAGTCAATCTACGAAAACATTGCCTGGGGAGCCCGCATCAACGGCTATCGCGGCGATATGGATGAGCTGGTGGAGCGCTCTTTGCGCGGGGCCGCCATTTGGGATGAAGTCAAGGACAAGCTGAAGGAAAGTGGTCTCGCCCTCTCGGGCGGACAGCAACAGCGTCTGTGTATTGCTCGGGCGATCGCGATCGAACCCGAAGTCATTCTGATGGATGAACCCTGTGCCGCCCTGGACCCGATCTCAACCCTCAAGATTGAGGAGTTGATGTCGCAGCTCAAGGAAAAGTTCACCATTGTGATCGTGACCCACAACATGCAACAGGCCTCGCGCGTGTCCGATCGCACCGCTTTCTATAATGCGGAAGCGACTGACGCTGGGGGCAAGGTGGGGTACTTAGTCGAGTACGACGATACCGAAGTGATCTTTGGCAATCCCAAAGAAGAGTACACCCGCGATTACGTTTCGGGCCGCTTTGGTTAAGGCTAGCCGCTGAGTTCGCTCACCGATTCAGTCAGGATGTCAAAAGGGTTGAGGGCGATGCTCTCAGCCCTTTTGACGTTTGAGTCGGCCAGTCGCGGATCGATTTGCTATTTTCAGAACCTGAGGAACCGCCCCGATCGCGGCGGTTCCGTAAAATTGACGATGTTTGCCTGCAAGTTCCGGATTTTTCTTACCTAAGGGAGAATCAGTAATACGAGAGGTTTCACGGTTCCCCCCTGTGTCCGTACCGACCCTGGCTAGACGTTTGCCAATATCTTTGCAATTGACATTAGACAAAGCCGTCACATCGTCAGCGTTACGTTTCACCTCAGAGGCGACTGGCCTATCGGGTTGACCCTGCACCTCATCATCACTGCTTCAGACTTCCGGTGCCATGGCAACTCAAATTGACGACGTTACTCTAATCAAGCATTTTATCGAGGGCGATACCGTCCTAGCGGCCAACTATCGGTTGCGTTTACAGCCCGCCCAAGACATGTTTCAACTATTAAGCCGGAGTGGGCAGCTCATTGCTTGGGCACAGCATACGGCTTGCCCTGCTCGCATTGGCGTCTCAGCTGTCAACGATTATGCCAAGCTGATCGGTAAGCTGCTGATGGCTGATCAATTCATCCCAGTGGGGCCTGACACCACGGGACGATATATGACCTATGAATATCATCCGGCTCCCCACGAAGATGAGATTCGCTACACCCCAGCCCGAGACTTTTGGAAGTATTGGTGGTGTCACCGTCGCCGACTCGTCGGCCCCCACAAAGACACTGAAATCATGGCTTTCATGAACCGGCAATGGCAGCGGGTGCAAGATGTCGCGTTTCACGCAGAGACGCTGTTTATCACGACAGCTGAAGGGGACGCGGCGTTACAAAATCAGGATCGCTTGGTCTGGAGCCAACCCACCTGTAGCTCAGAGCAAGCATCTGAAAAGACAGAGCAAGTATTTGAGGATATGACGAAGAGGCTCGCTCCCTCCCTTCCCCCAGTGCCAGAACTCTCTGCGTCAATTCCGATGGCCGCAATTCGTCCTGGCCTTGAGTTGGAATTGTCTACCCCGAATCAGCTAAATCAATCCTTAGAAGTTTCAACTGATGAGACATTGCGAGCCTTGAGCTATATTTCCCAGGTATCAGACCAGCAGGTAATGGTCGAAACACCCCACGGTCACATCGTGATTACCGGCGATCGCCTAGCGGTCTCACTCGCCTGCCATCTGTCGCGAGCGAGCACCGTCAAAAATTAGGCTTTAAAAGCAGTCTGGGAGGTGAGACAAGGGTTCACCTCCCAGACTGTAACCCAGTATTTGGCGGCGTTAGACCACCTGCTCAACCTCGGCAATTTCCGGAATGAACTCGCGCAGGCGACGCTCAATGCCCATGCGGAGGGTCATCGCCGAACTTGGGCAAGAGCCACAGGCTCCTTGGAGCCGTAGACGCACGGTGGGGCCATCGATTTCGACCAGTTCGACATTGCCGCCGTCGGCCATCAGATACGGGCGCAATTCATCCAAAACGTTTTCAACGTTGTCCTGAGTCAGGGCCAAAGTCTGCATAGTTGTCTGCCATCCATTGTTTGTAAGCGGATATCCCCATTCTACGAATAGAGTGGGGGATTGGGGCGATCGCATTTACCCTACAAATTTTCAATGGTTTGGCTAGAAACTGTCGCAGACGGCATCAACAAAGATTCCAGCGTAGTCAACACCTCTTGACTGTGAATCGCCGGACGCACCCCCAGAAACCGCTCTCGCATCGTGCCATCGGGGTCAATCAGGTAGGTATGCCGCAGCGATCGCCCGGTGAGCCACGAGCCATACGCTTTACTGACGCGGCCATCCTCATCTGACAGCAGCGGAAACTCAATCCCCTCAGCGGTACAAAAACTCTCGTGAGAGCTGACATCATCCACACTGACGCCAATGATTTCAGCATTCAGTGCTTGAAATGCCGGTCGATTCTCTTGAAAACGACGTGCCTCTAAGGTGCAGCCCGACGTACCATCTTGAGGATAAAAATAGAGGACGACCCAACGCCCCCGGTAGTCAGCGAGGGAAATTTCGCCCTCCCCTGAATTGGTGGGCAGGGTAAAAGCTGGAGCCATCTCCCCAAGGGGCGGCTGTGGGCCACCTAACGCCAGTGCTGCGGGCATCACGAGGCCCCAGGTTAACAATGCCCAGGTGCAGACACACAGGTGAATCAACCACTGGCGACGAGAAAGTACCATTTGCGAAGAGATTCCTAAACGTTTAACAAAAGTCTAGGATCTAACAAGGCGTCTAGGTTAATCAAGGGGCTGACTGTCGGGCGACGGAAAGCCATCGGTGTCTTCCATGACTGACGGTTGGTGACGACGAGGCGCAAACACCTGCTTGGCTAGCTGACAACATTGAGTCGCGGTCATCAGGGTGATCCAACGGCCTGAGTGCGGGTCACGATAAGCCCAAAACGGATTATTGCGTGGTTCTGGTCTGAGCGATGAATCTGTCATGGTTCCCAGTCGAAGACAAGCCCGCTGTCCCAATAGTCCTGGGACTATTGATTTCTTCAATTGTTCCCCTTTAACCGCAGGCGAGCCTGCGACAAATTACTGAACTTCAGCGGCACTTTCTCGACTATGGTCTCGGTAAATTCCCAAAACACGGCCTATTGGCTGTCACATCTGCCGCAAACGCTAGCGGGGTTAAGGGCCGTTGATGAGCGCTGGCGACAGTATCGCCACGGCGAAAACCCGGCACCTCAGGTCGCCAGCATCGCCGCCGATGCCTTGCCCTCGGTTGACTGGGATGTTGTTGTCAGCGGTGGCACGCTTGGCATTATGATCGGCGCGACGCTGGCTCAACGGGGCTGGCGTGTCGCCGTTTTAGAGCGGGGTACGCTCCGAGGCCGCGACCAAGAATGGAATATTTCTCGTCAGGAACTGCAGGAACTGGTCGAATTGGATTTACTGAGCGCAGCGGAATTGGAGACCGCGATCGCCACAGAATATCGCCCAGCGCGCATCCAGTTCGGTGAAAGTAAGCCAGTCTGGGTCGACGGCGTGCTCAATATCGGGGTTGATCCGGTCTATCTACTCGAAGTGCTGAAGCAGAAGTTTCTGGCTGCCGGTGGCACCCTGATTGAGCAAACTGCCTTTAAACAGGCGATCGTCCACCCGACCGGCGTCGCGATCGAAACGATTACTGCAACGTATTATGCGCGCTTGCTGATCGATGCCATGGGACATTTTTCACCCCTGGTTCAGCAGGCCCGCCAAGGACAGACGCCGGATGGAGTTTGTCTCGTGGTCGGCACTTGTGCAGATGGCTATGCTGCGAATGACACTGGTGATTTGATCTATTCTTTTACCCCAATTCGCCACCAGTGCCAGTACTTTTGGGAGGCATTTCCCGCTCGTGACGGCCGCACCACCTATCTGTTTACTTACCTCGATGTCCATCCTGACCGTATTGGTTTAGAGGCGCTGTTTGATGAGTATTGGGAACTTCTCCCCGATTACCAACAAATTGCCTTGGCCGATTTGGACATCAAGCGAGCGCTGTTCGGGTTCTTTCCCTGCTATCGCCAGAGCCCGCTGCACTATCCTTGGGGGCGCATGTTGCCGGTCGGCGACAGCAGCGGTAGCCAGTCGCCCCTCAGTTTTGGTGGATTTGGCGCGATGATTCGACACTTGGCAAGGCTCACCACTGGCCTTGATGAAGCACTGCGAGGGGATTGTCTGAGTGCCGAGGCGTTGAGTTGGTTGCAGCCCTATCAGCCGAACTTGTCGGTCACCTGGCTGTTTCAAGAATCGATGCGAGTGGGGATGAATCAGACCCTTGCCCCTGAGCAAATCAATCGGTTGCTCGGCACCATTTTTGGCGATATGGCGGCTTTGGGCGATGCCACTCTCAAGCCATTTTTGCGCGACGTTGTTCAGTTTCCGGCATTGGCCAAAACGCTGTTAAGCACCTCGGTCAAGCATCCGGCTTTAGTGGCGCAAATTTTGCCCCAGGTGGGGATGGGCGCGATCGCCCGCTGGCGGCCCCATTACGGTGCCCTAGCCGGGTATGCTGCGCTACAACCTCTGTTTAAAGCCGCCAAGCCGTTGACTGCTGCCCTTTCGGCTGAGCAGCAATATCGGTACCATCGGTGGTTAGATGCACTGCAGTACGGTACCGGTAGCGACTATAAGGGAATGCCATGAGTCCATCTCTCGCCCGCGATCGCTTCACTCAAGAAGTTCAGCGCCCTGACGAAGCGATTAACTTGGGGCTGGCTGCCCTCTACATCGCTCAAGAGGAATATCCAGAACTCGATTGCGGTGCTTATTTGCGACGGTTGGATGCGATGGCCGACGAACTGCGGGAAGAGTTACCGGCAGAGGCCTACCCGCTCAAAATGATTCGTGCCCTCAATGACTATTTTTTTGAGACCCAGGGCTTCGTCGGCAATGAGCAAGACTATTACGATCCTCAAAATAGCTTTCTGAATCAGGTACTAGACCGCCGGACGGGGATTCCCATCACGCTATCCCTGGTCTATCTGGAGCTCGCCAAACGCATTGACTTTCCGATGGCCGGTGTGGGGATGCCGGGACATTTTTTAGTACGGCCCACATTGGCCGACATGGCCATCTTTGTGGATGTTTTCCATCAGGGGGAAGTCATGTTCGAGGAGGACTGTCGCGATCGCGTCAGAACGATGTATGGCGCGGAAGCCAGAATCCTGCCCCAGCATCTAGAAGCCATTGGTGCTAAACCCTTCCTGGCGCGAATCCTCACTAACCTCAAGAAGATTTATCTGCAGCGGCTAGATATTCCTCGAGCCTTAGCTGCGATTGACCGTATCCTGCTGCTGATTCCCAACTCCTTGGCAGAACGCCGCGATCGCGGCCTCATTTATTATCGCGAGGGCAAACTGCTGGAAGCCCGCGACGACCTCAAATACTACTTACTGAATCATCCTGACGCGCCTGACACCTTTGAAGTTCAGCAACTGATCAGTCAAATCAATACTCTCCTTAGCAGCTGAAGTCAGCCGAGGGCCTGCTCTACAGTGACAAGGACATGCCAGTTTGGCTGACCGATTCGCTCAAGGATGGGCTGACTTTGTTGTGCCGGCTGAAGCCGCTTGAAATGTTTTCGTTGACACTTCACGAAATTCTTCGGTATGATTAGAGCTTGTGAAATCGACAAAACACTACTCATTAAAGTTAACTTGACGACCCAATGCCAACAATTCAGCAGCTAGTTCGAAGCGAACGCACAAAACTAACCGATAAAACAAAGTCCCCGGCGCTAAAGAGCTGTCCTCAACGCCGTGGGGTCTGCACTCGTGTCTATACAACGACACCTAAGAAGCCTAACTCGGCATTGCGGAAGGTGGCTAGGGTTCGCTTGACATCTGGGTTTGAAGTCACTGCATACATTCCTGGTATTGGCCACAACTTGCAAGAGCACTCTGTCGTGATGATTCGGGGCGGTCGGGTCATAGATCTGCCGGGCGTTCGGTACCACATTATTCGTGGCACGCTAGACACCGCTGGGGTTAAAGACCGTCGACAAGGGCGCTCCAAGTATGGTGCTAAAAGACCCAAAGAGTAAGTCCTAATGATGATTCTTTGGGAATGAATTTTTGACCTCCTTCACATCGGAGGGGCATTGCTTAAATCGAAATGATTCCCTCCTTGTTCCTCAAGCAATTGATCCTCGTAATTATCTAGCTAAAGCATTGAAAGGATAACCATGTCTCGCCGTACTTCTGCCCAAAAGCGTGTCGTCCCCCCCGATTCGGTTTATAACAGCCGTCTTGTCAGTATGATGATTCGTCGCATCATGCTAGATGGCAAAAAATCTGTGGCTAGCAATATCGTCTACGACGCGTTTACCATCGTCGCGGAACGGACGGGAGCCGATGCCCTTGAGGTATTCGAAGAAGCCGTTCGCAATGTGACTCCGTTGGTTGAAGTGAAAGCGCGTCGAGTCGGGGGGGCGACCTACCAAGTCCCGATGGAAGTTCGCCAAGATCGAGGGACAGCGCTCGCTTTACGGTGGATCACCCAATTCTCACGAAGCCGGGGCGGCAAGACCATGGCGATGAAGTTGGCTAATGAGCTGATGGATGCTGCCAATGAAACGGGGAGTGCAGTGCGCAAGCGTGAAGAAACTCACCGTATGGCAGAAGCTAACAAGGCCTTTGCCCATTATCGATATTAGGTATCTCAGCCTGACGTTTGTCGCCTCAGACGTTTGATTTTCAAAACGATAGACTAGGCATCGTGGACTAGTCTCGCTATTGCCAAGGAGACCACCGTGGCACGTACGACTCCGTTAGAACGCGTTAGAAATATTGGGATTGCCGCGCATATTGATGCGGGTAAGACCACCACGACTGAGCGTATGTTGTTCTACTCAGGAGTGGTTCATAAAATTGGTGAAGTCCACGAGGGAACTGCGGTAACCGATTGGATGGAACAAGAGCGTGAGCGCGGCATTACGATCACGGCGGCGGCGATCAGTACGGAATGGCGCGATCATCGAGTCAATATTATCGATACGCCGGGACATGTCGATTTCACCATTGAGGTGGAGCGTTCAATGCGGGTGTTAGATGGCGTGATTGCGGTCTTTTCCTCGGTGGAAGGAGTTCAACCTCAGTCAGAAACGGTCTGGCGTCAAGCGAATCGCTATACGGTGCCACGAATTGCTTTCGTCAACAAAATGGATCGCACCGGGGCTAACTTTTTCAAGGTTCATGAGCAGATTCGCGATCGCCTCAAGTCACCTGCAGTGCCCATCCAGATTCCCATTGGCGCTGAAGAGGATTTTGGCGGCGTGGTCGATTTGGTCAGAATGCGGGCGCGTATTTATAACGATGACCTTGGCGTGGACATGACGGATACGGAGATTCCGGAGTCTGTTCAAGCGATCGCTCAAAAGTATCGGGTTGAACTGCTAGAGGCGATCGCTGACAGCGATGACATCCTGATGGAAAAGTATCTAGAAGGAGAAGTCCTTTCCGAAGCTGAAATCGTGGCGGGGATTCGTCGAGCGGTTTTAACCGGGGCCATGGTACCAATGCTCTGCGGCTCAGCATTCAAGAACAAGGGTGTTCAACTATTGCTCGATGCTGTCGTTGATTACTTACCCGCCCCGATTGATGTCCCCCCCATTCAAGGTCTTTTGCCGAGTGGTGGGGAAGTTAAAAGACAGGCTGATGACAGCGAGCCCTTTGCGGCGCTAGCTTTCAAAATCATGGCTGATCCCTATGGTCGCCTGACTTTTATTCGGGTTTATTCCGGCGTCCTGGCTAAAGGCAGTTATGTTCTCAACGCTACCAAAGATAAAAAAGAGCGAATTTCTCGCTTGATTATCATGAAAGCGGATGAGCGAATTGAAGTTGATGAGCTGCGAGCTGGCGATTTAGGGGCGGTTCTTGGGCTTAAGGATACGTTTACGGGAGATACGATCTGTGATCCTAGCCAGCCCGTTATTCTGGAATCGCTGTACATTCCAGAACCGGTGATCTCGGTGGCGGTTGAACCCAGGACTACTCAGGCGATGGAAAAGCTTTCGAAAGCACTGCAGTCCTTGTCTGAAGAGGATCCGACCTTCCGCGTCAGCGTTGATCCAGAGACCAATCAGACCGTTATTGCGGGAATGGGCGAACTTCACCTAGATATCTTGGTGGATCGGATGCTTCGAGAATTCAAAGTGGAGGCCAACGTCGGCACTCCCCAGGTGGCTTATCGTGAGACCATTCGGCAGTCTTCTAGAGTTGAAGGTAAGTTTATTCGTCAGAGTGGCGGCAAAGGCCAATATGGACATGTTGTCATTGAAGTCGAACCGGCGGAAGCAGGATCTGGTTTTGAGTTTGTTTCTAAAATTGTGGGCGGCACGATTCCAAGGGAGTTTATTGCTCCTGCCGAACAGGGTATGAAAGAGGCTTGCGAATCTGGTATCCTAGCCGGGTATCCTGTCATCGACCTGAAGGTCACTCTGGTAGACGGCTCTTACCACGACGTTGACTCCTCAGAAATAGCCTTTAAGATCGCCGGATCGATGGCTATGCGTGAGGGGGTCTTAAAGGCTTCTCCTGTACTCCTCGAACCTACAATGAAAGTTGAGGTCGAAGCCCCTGAGGATTTCCTTGGGGATATCATCGGTGACCTCAATTCTCGACGAGGTCACA
>JBHJJI010000350.1:0-12098 GCA_050042805.1 Leptolyngbyaceae cyanobacterium | reverse complement strand
AGGGCGGCAAGTCTTTGGGCAAGTCAGCCCAATTACAGCCATTCTTGAGGCGATAAAGAATGCCATCGATAATCGCTCGATAGCTCCACTCTAGAGGGCGCGTTTTCTGTTTCGCTGGCAGCACTTCGGGCAACAGGGGTTCGAGTATTTGCCATTCGGCATCGGTCAGACTACTGGAATAGGCCATGATGATTGCAATTGGCGACACTCCTCACAGATTCGCTCAAAATTCAAAAGATCTCAAATGGGTTCTATACAGCAACGCGAGATTGTTGAGGCTGACGGCCACATCGGGATGGGCATCGCCCAACAGCGCTTTGCGCATCGTCAGCGCCGCTTGATAGAGCGGTTCCGCCGCCTCATAGCGACCCTGCAATTTATACAGCAACGCGAGATTGTTGAGGCTGGTGGCGACAGTGGGATGGGCGTCGCCCAACAGCGCTTTACTCATCGTCAGTGCCTCTTGCAAGAGCGGTTCCGCCGCCTCGTAGCGACCCTGCGACCGATAGAGTTCCGCGAGATTGTTGAGGCTGATGGCGACAGTGGGATGGGCGTCGCCCAACCGCGCTTTACTCATCGTCAGCGCCTCTTGCAAGAGCGGTTCCGCCGCCTCGTAGCAACCCTGCGACCGATACAGTCCCGCGAGATTGTTGAGGCTGGCGGCGACATCGGGATGGGACTCGCCCAACAGCGCTTTACTCATCGTCAGTGCCTCTTGGTAGAGCGGTTCCGCGGCCTCGTAGCGACCCTGCGACCAATAGAGTAACGCGAGATTGTTGAGGCTGCTGGCGACAGCGGGATGAATTTCATCCAGGCGATCGCGCGTCACCGTCAGACAGTCTTGATACCAGGGTTCCGCCTGTCCATAGGCTCCCTGCCCTTCATGAAATCGCGCGATCCCCAGAAAGGGCCAGATTAAAGAGTCGTCTTCGATCCACCGTTGCCAGGTAGTGGCGGCCTCGGCGATGTGGGGGATGGCCGGGGTCACCGCCAAAATCTGGTCGCGGGTGGGGGTTTGGGGAATCGCTTGAGCCATCTGCACCATGGCCTGGCCGTAGTGCTGCTTCAGCACCTCAGCCTCAGCCCAATCCTCCAGCTTGTGGCGAAAGAATTCGCGAATCAGCTGATGTAGCTGCACCGTGTTATCGCCTACTCGGGTCAGCAGACTGCGGTTAATCAGCCCCTCATCCCGCCAGTCTTCCAGGTCATCGGGGTCGGTGCCGTCGTACCAGTTTTCAATCCACTCCCAGGCAATGGGAGCCAGGGCAAACAGGCTCAGGCGATAGGCCAGCTCCTGCACTGGGTCATCCAGGTCTTGCCAGCTCAACTCAAAGGCAGCAGCAATGCTTTCGTGGGCGGCGGTCATGTCGGGTCGCCCTTGGCAGAGGGCTTTCGCGTCTAGGCGCTTTGCCTCTAGCCGCTCCAGCAGTTTCACCAGCGACCACCCCGGCTTGCGCTGCAAAAAGCGCCCCACCAGTTCCAGCCCCAGGGGCAGGTAGCCCAACCAATGGCAGAGGGCTTTCGCGCTATCGGGTTCCCGGTTTACCCGGTCTGCACCCATCAGCGACTCCAGCAGCTCCACAGCGGCGGCCTGACTCAGCACCTCAATTTGCAACGATCGAATCGAAGCGCCTAGCTGCAGGCGGGTGGTCAGCAATACCCAAAAGCGGCTGTTTTGCGGCGGCAGGTAGGGTTGAATGGCATTGTAGGCAGCGATGTCGTCGGGGCCACCCACGTCATCCATCACCACCAGCACCTCCCCTTCCCCTGGCCAGTGGCTCCAGCAAAACTGTGCCTGACGGGGCAAGTCGATATCCGTCGGCACTGTTAGCTGCAAGTGGTCGGTGGCGAAGTTGACGATCTCGGTGCCCACGTTTTGTTCTTTCGCCTGCAGCCAGCAGATCCCCCCCGGATAGGTATTCTGGTCGCGGTGGTGCTGGGCATATTGCAGCGCTAGTTCCGTTTTGCCAATGCCCCCCATGCCCTGAATAGCAGTAATCGCCAAACGATCCGCCTGATGCAGTTGGCGATGCAGGTCGGCCAATTCCTGCTCTCGCCCCACAAAGGCGACGGCCCCACTGCGGGGCAGGTTGTTGGGAGCTGCAGGATGGCCCGGAAACTCGATTTTCTCAGCGATGCTTCGTTCTGCTGAGGGGGGACTGCTCGGAAACCCAGGGCGAGTTTTGGGCTTGGCTCGGTCTGATAGAGCAGCCAGCACTAACTGCTCCGCTTCGGCCTCATCCTTACCCACCAGATCCACATACACCAGCGGCGCTAACATGCCCGTAGGTTTGCACTCTGCTACCCGCATCGGGATTAAGCGACGATCTTCTGACGTGGGGTCTTGTTTAAAGGCGGCGGCCCACTCGGGCTGGGTATAGGCAGCTTTTAGGTAGGCTGCCGACAGCACCATAATCGTGCGATGCGACTCATCCGCCGCCCGCTGCATATCCAGAATGAAGTTACCGCCAGGGCGAAAGTCCCAGGCTTGAATGACGACGGTGTAGCCGTTTTCTTCGAGCACCCAGGCGATCCATTCCGCCCAGGTTTTATCAGCACTGTTGTAGCTAACAAAAAAATCTTTCACAGCAGTCCCTTATCAGGTCACCCTCGATCAGTGAAATCGCGGAGGAAACAGCATGATTCCGACACCCGCTGGATGCATCCCAATCCTAGCCTCTGCCTTCAAGCCCCAAACCACCCATTTCGGCCATTTTCCTGAAAATTTCAGCCGGTTATACCGATTCTCTGCAGCCAGGCCACCGATCTGGCTCCCCTACCCTTCAACTCCCCGGCGTTGCCAAGCTGGCATCGGAAGTTCGCTCACTGCGATCGGGTATTCCCCCCAGCGATCGCCCACTCCAACTCAATACCGCCCCAAGCATCGCTCCCGCTTCATCTTCAGTAACGGCTGTGTTTGTTTAGGAAAACCGATCGGGCATTCTACGGCCACAGCAGCCATTTCAGAGAATTGGCGGGGCTGCAGTGTAGCTAACCCTTAGCCTCTCATTATCCTCAAGGAGACAACGACTTTATGGGCGCTTTCATCGGCCTGTTCATTTTTTTAGTGATGATTGCGGTGGTGTTGGCCATCATTACCGTCAACATCTACAACCGGCTCGTCACCCTGCGTAACCGCTACCAAAACGCCTTTTCGCAAATCGATATTCAGCTGCGCCGCCGCTATGACCTGATTCCCAATCTGGTGGAAACGGTCAAAGGCTATATGAAGCACGAGCGAGAAACCTTAGAAGCCGTCATCAACGCCCGCAACAGCGCGGTCAACGCGAGTCAGCAAGCGGCTCAAGCCCCCGGCGACCCCGCCGCCATGCAGCAGTTGGCTGGAGCCGAAGCGGCCCTGACCGGCACCTTAGGCCGCCTGTTTGCCCTCTCCGAGGATTACCCTGATCTCAAAGCCAGTCAAAATATGGCGCAACTGACTGAGGCACTGCAAACGACCGAAAACCAGGTGGCCTTTGCCCGACAGGCTTTTAACGACGCCGTCACCCGCTATAACACCACTCGCGAAGTGTTTCCGAACAGTGTGGTTGCGGGCAGCTTCAACTTTCAACCAGCAGAATTGCTAGAGGCGATCGATGCGCCCGAAATGCGCGCGACTCCCCAGGTTTCCTTTTAATGATGACGGCCCCTTGCTGTCAGGCATCGCTGCTGTGTTAAAGACGGCTTGTGGCGATCGCTCATGTCCTCAATCCCAGCTCTGGTTAGTGTTATAGACGTCACGTGATGGATTTTTTTGAACATCAGGATCAAGCTCGACGCAATACCCAACAGTTGATTGGGCTGTTTGCTCTGGCCATCATTGCCATGATTGCGAGTCTGTATGCCATACCGCTGCTCGGCTTGATCTTCCTTTCGGGAGCGCGAACTTCGTTTTGGCAGCCCCAGCTTTTGCTGATCGTGAGTGTGACCACGCTGAGCCTGATTGCCGCCGGTAGCCTGGCCAAAATGGCCGAACTGCAGCGGGGAGGCTTGGCCGTGGCCGAAAGCCTGGGCGGCGTCCCGATCAAGCCGCAAGCAACAGACTTTAAAGAGAGACAGCTCTTAGACGTTGTGGCTGAGATGGCCTTGGCCTCAGGCACTCCCCTGCCCACGGTGTATGTATTGAGGCGTGAAACGGGCATCAACGCCTTTGCGGCAGGCTACACTCCCGATGATGCGGTCATCGGCGTGACTCGTGGCTGTCTTGAGCAGCTGAGCCGCGAAGAATTGCAGGGGGTCATTGCCCATGAGTTTAGTCACATTCTCAACGGCGACATGCGACTCAATCTCAAACTCATGGGGGTGTTGCAGGGGCTGCTTTATATCTACATCATGGGGCGGATGTTGCTCTATAGCGATTCGTCGCACTCCCAAAGAGATATTACCGATGTGCGAGATATTCGCCTGGCTTGCGTCGGCATCGCGATTATGGCGGTGGGGGGCGTCGGCCTGACCTTTGGTCGGCTGATTAAGAGCAGCGTTTCGCGTCAGCGGGAGTTTTTGGCCGATGCTTCGGCAGTGCAATTTACTCGCAATCCGCTGGGGTTGGCGGGGGCATTGCGCCGCATTGGCGGGCATGGAACGGGCTCAAAACTGCGATCGCCCAAAGCTGAATCCGCCAGCCACATGTTTTTTGGGGCCGTTTTTCAACCGACCTTTCTGTCGGATTGGATGGCTACTCATCCGCCGCTGAATGAGCGCATTCGCCGCATTACGGGCCGGTCAGTGCCATCGGTATCGTCACCGGCGATCGCCGCCCTGAGCGGACTGGCTAATGCGGGCGCGATGGGATTAGCTGGCCAAAGTGCTCCCCCGACGGGCTCAACTTCCGCGGGCTCAACGGTCGCCATTCCCCAAGTCGAACAGTTTATGGCCAGCGTGGGCACCGCCAGTCCCCAGCATTTGGCTAAAGCCCATGCCTGGCTGCAGTCGCTGCCGCCGGAACTGAATGAGGCACTGCGATCGCCCACGGGGGCCATGGCTTTGGTCTGCAGCTTGTTATTAGATGCGCGTCCGGCGGTGCGATCGCGGCAGTTAGCACTCGTGCAAGCCTCACCATTAGCGATCGAGGCCGCCCAGGTTGAACAAATCGCTGATCTGCTGAGCGGTCTCGATGCTCGTAAATATCTGCCCCTGCTCGATCTGTCGATACCGGCGCTGCGCACCATCACCCCGCAGCAATGCGCCGATTTCTTCAAGCAAATTCAGGCGCTGGCTAAGGCCGATGGCAAACTGAGCCTGTCAGAATATGTGCTGCAGCTGATTGTGCAAAAGCGGCTGCGACCCCACTTTCAAAAACAGCTAGAGCAACCCAAAGCAGTGACCAACCTGGTGCCCCTTTGGGAAGATTGCCAAGTCGTGCTCACGCTCTTAGCAAAAGTTGGCCATACCAACGCCGATGATGCCTTCTATGCGTTTAAGTCAGCCTTATCCAGCCTGCCGGGAGCCAGCAAACAGCCCCTGCCTCAGGCCCTACCCACCTTTACCCTGGCCCATTTGGGGCCGAGCTTAAAGCGCCTGCAGCCCGCCGTACCCAAACTCAAGCAGGCGATTGTCGATGCGGCGGCCCATGCCGTCCTCGTCGATCAGGCAGTGACGATTCGCGAAGCCGAACTGCTGCGGGCGATCGTCATTACCCTTGACTGCCCGATTCCGCCCTTTTTAGACACGGCAGCCACGACTCCTCAGGTCCACAAAACTAAAGCGGCCACGTCCGATCGCCGCAAAGCTTAGGGACTCAAACCGCTGGCAATCAGCTGCCGTAAAATAGAGATAGTAGCGATGAAGGCATCATCGATCGCGCCGCTGGTGTGCGACTCCGAGGGGAACTGAAAATCAGCGATCGCCCGCTCCCCGAATACCTGACTCAATCAAAACCTGGGAGGAGGCTGACACGGCTGTCTTGTCCTAATTTCAGATGCTCTTCGGGCCTTGGCTTGTTCCTGTTGAGGTTGGAGATCTCGAAAATCTCTGGACTCCGTCAGGGCAACAGTGCCCACAGTCTTACAGTTAGGGCTGACAATCGTCTAGGCATCTCAGAACAAAGGTCAACCTCGCTAAGGAACAAGGAGTATATAAATTCCGCAATTTAGCCTTAGGCAAAGCGGGATCACATTTCCCCTCCTGGGCTAATCCTGTAAGGGTTTTGAATTCTACTCTGGTATCGATAGGGCAAATGTGCTCTTGTTCGATGGCCATCCTGGCCGTCCTAAACCGTTCATCACCTTTGAGCAGGCGGGTGATGGAGGCAGGCTACGAAGCCTACCCGACCGGTTTTCTAGCCGGCTTGAGCCGACGTCACTATCGCCATTAGAAAGGCTAGAAGCATGGCCGCATCAGGTTTGCCGGAGACCCCTACAAGGTTAGCCCAGGAGAGGAAGAACTGGCCCATGATTAAATTCCCTGATCCCAAGAAACCTTTACCAGCGTTTGGTGTTGAGCGATCGCATACCGCTTAAGTTGCTGCTGAGTAACAGTTGCCCCCTGACAACTTTGATAGAGTCGCCAACATCCCTGTTGCCGTCGATCCGCCCGTTGCCAATCCGTGCCGGTAGCAACAGTATTTGCCCTTTGCCCGAGTCGCAGTCTCCCCCCCGACATTCATAACGGCCTCAAAAATCATGGTTGCTCACCTCCAAAAGACCGACTACGAACCCCAAACCCTAGCGATCGCCAAAAAGCTGCTCAAAGCCACCCGCGAGCCCAAAAACTTTCTGGCTCAGATGCGCGATCAAATGCGGTGGGACGACAAAATCATGGACTTTGCCATGGCTAATCCCGGTCTCAAAGTTCAGCTATTTCGCTTCATTGATACGCTCCCCGCTCTACGCAGCAAACCCGCGATCGCCCGTCACCTGCAGGAGTATCTATCGGCAGAGGCGGTGGAACTGCCGAGTGCTCTGAAGGGCCTGCTGAACTTTACGCATCCTGATTCGGTGCCGGGTCAACTGGCCGCGACGACAGTGGCTCCCGCCGTGGAAACCCTGGCTTACCGCTACATTTCTGGGGCCAATATGGCCAAAGCGATTAAGGCCATCGAACGGCTGCGGCAGGACAAACTGACCTTCACGATGGATCTGCTGGGCGAGGCGGTGATCACGGAGGCAGAAGCGCAGGCCTATCTAGATCGCTATTTAGACTTGATGACGCAGCTATCGACCGCCGCCCAGCAGTGGAAGACCCTCCCCGCGATCGATCAGGCGGATGGTGAAGACCTGTCGAAAGTGCAGGTGACGGTGAAGCTGACCGCCTTCTATTCACAGTTTGACCCGTTGGATGCCGAGGGCAGTCGCCAAGCGGTGAGTCAGCCTATTCGCACGCTGCTGCGCCGCGCGGGTGAACTGGGGGTGATGGTGCACTTTGATATGGAGCAATACATCTACAAAGATCTGACGCTGGCGATTCTCAAAGACCTGTTGATGGAAGCGGAATTTCGCCAACGGGATGATGTCGGTGTCACCTTGCAGGCGTATCTGCGGGATAGCTACGAAGATTTACAAGCGTTAGTGGCCTGGGCGAAAGAGCGCGGGACACCAGTCACCGTGCGCTTGGTGAAAGGGGCCTATTGGGATCAGGAAACAATTACGGCTCGCCAAAACGGCTGGCCCAGCCCGGTTTATCGCGAGAAGGTTTCTACCGATGCCAACTTTGAACGGATGACTCAGCTGCTGCTGGAGCACCACGATCATCTCTATGCCGCGATTGGTAGTCACAACGTGCGATCGCAGGCCCATGCCATGGCGATCGCCGAAGCGCTGGCGATTCCCCAGCGTCAAATCGAACTGCAGGTGCTCTACGGCATGGCCGACAAGCTGGCCAAAACGCTGGCCGATCAGGGCTACCGGGTGCGGGTGTACACGCCCTTTGGGGAGTTGATTCCCGGCATGTCGTACCTGATTCGCCGCCTGCTGGAAAATACCGCCAACAGCTCTTTTATCCGGCAGAACTTGGCTGATACAGCCGGGGAAGAGTTGCTCGTCCCTCCCACCTTCGCCGCCGTTGATCAGGCAGGCGAGTCGGCGGATCTAGGCGATTGGCAGCCGCCGTTTGCCAATGCGCCCGATACTGATTATGCGATCGCCGATCAGCGCACTGCCGCCGCCACGGCGCTGCAAACCGTGCGACAGCAGCTCGGCCAGCGCTATACGCCCATCATCAACGGCGAGGCGGTGAGTACCGAGGCCAGCCTCGACTCGGTGAATCCCTCTAATCCATCAGAGTTAGTGGGCAAAGTGGGACTCGCCAGTGAAGCTCAGGCCGATCAGGCGCTGGCCGCTGCCAACGCCGCCTTTCCCACCTGGGCGGCAACCCCGGCCTCAGAGCGGGCAGCGATTTTGCGTCGCGCCGCTGACCTGATGGAATCCCGTCGCCCCGAACTCAACGCCTGGATTGTGCTAGAGGTAGGCAAGCCCCTTGGACAGGCCGACCCCGAAGTGTCAGAGGCGATCGATTTTTGCCGTTTCTATGCGGACGAAATGGAACGGCTAGACGCGGGCTACGACTATGACTATCCCGGCGAGACCAACCGCTATCGCTACTTTCCTCGCGGGATTGGGGTGGTGATTTCGCCGTGGAATTTTCCCCTCGCCATTACGGCGGGGATGACGGTGGCGTCCCTCGTGGCGGGCAACTGCACCCTGCTCAAACCGGCAGAAAACGCTTCGGTGATTGCGGCCAAACTGGTGGAAATTCTCTACGAAGCCGGTATTCCCCGAGACGTGCTGCACTTTCTCCCGGCGATCGGTGCCACGGTGGGGGCGCATCTGGTGCAGCATCCCGACGTGCAGATGATCACCTTTACCGGCTCCCACGCCGTCGGCTGCCGCATCTACGCCGAAGCTGCCCAATGGCAACCGGGCCAAAAGCATCTGAAGCGCGTCGTGGCGGAAATGGGGGGCAAAAATAGCCTGATTATTGACGCCAGCGCCGACCTCGATCAGGCGGTGCAGGGGGTGGTGTATTCAGCTTTTGGCTACAGCGGCCAAAAGTGCTCGGCCTGCTCCCGCGTCATCGTGTTGGCGGCGATGTACGACACCTTTGTGCAGCGCCTAATCGAGGCCATCCGCTCGCTGAATGTGGGCGATGCCGCCCAGCCGGGGACGCAGGTAGGGCCGGTCATCGATGCCGCCGCCCAGGCCAAGATTCAGGGCTATATCGAGAGCGGCCAACAAAACGCGACCTTAGCGATCGCCGTCCCTGCTCCAGAATCGGGCTATTTTGTCGGGCCGACGCTGTTTACAGATGTGGTGCCTGACGCGGATATCGCTCAGGAAGAAATCTTTGGCCCCGTGCTGGCAGTCATCAAGGCAGACAGCTTTGACGAGGCGATCACGATCGCCAACAACACCGACTACGGCTTGACGGGGGGCCTGTATTCCCGCACGCCGTCTCATATCGAGCGAGCGCAGGCGGAGTTTGCCGTCGGCAATCTCTATATCAATCGCAGCATCACCGGCGCGATCGTGGCCCGTCAACCGTTTGGCGGGTTCAAGATGTCGGGGGTGGGCTCGAAAGCGGGCGGGCCGGACTATCTGCTGCAGTTTTTGGAGCCGCGTCACGTCAGCGAAAATGTGCAGCGGCAGGGCTTTGCCCCGATTGAGGGGGTGGATGACTGATCGCCATTCTGCACAATCGCGCATAGGTGTTGGAGGTAGAGGGTAGAGGCGTGGAGGGTAGAGGGAGTCGCCAACGTCAGGATTTTGATAGTCCGTACAAAAGAGTGTCAGCTGTTGCGATATCAAAGCATTATCGACGCGGCGATCGCAGGGCTCGGAGTGGATTCAACCACATCAAAATGACGTCCTCTAGCGGCCCTAGATCACGGGTGAATTCTTGTTTGACGAACTGCCCGATCGCGTCAAAGGGGCTGAAGTTGGTGCCCGGCTGCCAGGGAATGTCTTGGGCCATGGGGGTGGTGTGAGTTCCCGGCAAAATCTGTACGCTGGTGAGGTCAGGAAAGTGGCGCATCAGTACGTTGTGTAGCGGTCGAGTTTGATCGATGTCGTCTTTGCGGAACTTGATCAGCAAGTTGCGATCGACGGGATAGTAACGGTCAATCAGGTCGAAGGTTTCCTCAGGGGACGGCGTGAATTCCATCGTATTCATCGCGCCGAGTTGGGGCGAAAAGGCCAACACTTGGTCTAAAAAGGGTACCGATCGCCGGGCTGAATAGTTGTTAAAGGCCATCAAAATGTTGCCCTGGCGATCGACGTCGTACAGGCTATTGATCAACAAGTGGACTTTGCAGCCCATGCTGTGACCCAAGCCATAAATCGGTAAGCGCTTGAAGGTGACGCGATTTTCGATGTAGTACAACGCCTGATCAAAGGTCGTCAGCACCTCTTGGGCGATCGCGCGATGATCAAAGGTGTTGATAAAGGGCGTCGCTACAATCAGGTAGCCGCGCCGACCCAGCGCTTCTAACAGCCGCTTGTAGGTAAGGTTGGGGGCCGCTGCCACAAAGGCCCCGCCCAAAAAGTGAATGATGGCTGTGGGCTGAGGCGGAATCCATAGCCAGTTGCCCGATACCTCACGCCATTCCATCGCGATCGCTCCTGCAATTTCCTTTCTCAGTGTTACGTAAAGTCCGCAGATTTGACATCCTAACGGCGATCCCTGATTTCTCTAGGGGTGGATTGCGTCGGCTCCGGGGCTGTGATAGCTTAGTCTTCTGCAAGGACGTATAGCTCAGTTGGTTAGAGCACCACGTTGACATCGTGGGGGTCACTGGTTCGAGTCCAGTTACGTCCATCAAGCATATCAAGGGTTTCAGCGCTTTTGATGCGAGTTTTGGGGCCTTGCTACTTGCCGGAATTTGACGGTACCATGCGGATCTCCCATAATAAATGGGTGCGTAATAGGTACGGGAGATGCCTAGAACCCCTAAAGGAAGCGTTAGCCTTGTCGATAAAGATGGTTGGGCTCAACTCCGCTGGCGATACCAGGGTAAGCGATACTATCTCAGCCTAGGCCTGCCCTACGACCCAGTAAATTGTCGAGTTGCCCAGCAAAAAGCCAATCAGATTCAGCTCGATATGCTGGCCGGTCACTTCGATATCACTCTGGCCAGTTACAAACCTGAGAACCAACAGGTGCGCAATCATTCTGCGGTCGGGGTGTTTCAGAAATTCATTACTTTCAAGAAGAAACGAGTGCAGCCCCGCACCCTCGAAAAGTATTACGGTCTGGTTACCTGGCTGGAGGAGTTCTATGGCGGAAGACCTGCAAATACTGGTGATGTGGAGGACTTTATCCAGTGGCTGTTGGAGAATCTGGAACCAGTGACCGCAAAGGAACGGTTAGGGCTGCTCAGTGCGGCCTGGACATGGGGCATTCAAAAAGCACTGGTTAGTGAGAATCCTTGGGCCGATTTATCCGTTAGAAACCCTCCAAAGCAGAAACCCAAGCCCTTCACAAAGGACGAGGTAAAGGCGATCATTCAGGCCTTTCACAAACATTCTCGCTTTCGGCACTA
This sequence comes from Leptolyngbyaceae cyanobacterium, assembly GCA_050042805.1. Taxonomy (GTDB): domain Bacteria; phylum Cyanobacteriota; class Cyanobacteriia; order Phormidesmidales; family Phormidesmidaceae; genus Halomicronema. Next base: position 625 of record JBHJJI010000350.1, on the reverse strand, counting down.
TGCCCAATATGTCGAGTTCAAGTTCCAGACTGGTTGCCGAACCGGGGAAGTAAACGGTTTACGATGGCGACATTTGAATGACGACTGTTCGGTAGTGTGGCTGGGAGAGACCCACACCCATGGCCAATTCAAAGATACGAAAACCAGCAAAGCACGAGAAGTCAAGTTGTCGCCATCGAGCCAGCAAATGTTGCTGTCGCGTCGTCCTGAACCGCTAGATGAGGATGCTCTGGTTTTTCCAGCTCCTGAGGGAGGGCCGATGAACGAGCGCAATTTCGCCAAGCGGGCCTGGAAGCGGATCTTAGAGCAGTGCGGAATTGACTATCGAATTCCTTACAACACGCGCCATACGTTTATCTCGCACTGCTTAGCCGCTGGTATGAATCCGGTCGAGGTTGCTCAATTGACGGGGCACAACCTGCGGACGTTGCTGGAAAAATATGCGGGGTTGATTAAGTTCACTCCAGAAGCTCCCGACTTGTTCAACTGACATCTTGCACCAGTCCCAACCTTGTCTCATGCTGCGACAGGAACCCGAGCGACGGCGACTTCAATCCCCAGTGCTGTCAGTACGGGACGAATCTCTGCCAACTCATGCAAGAAGCAAGCCAAAACTTCTTGAGGA
>JBHJJI010000349.1:0-11755 GCA_050042805.1 Leptolyngbyaceae cyanobacterium | reverse complement strand
TTTCGCCAGAGCAGGCTGAATGTCTCAAATCACTGGCGGCGGATCTGATTGACGCTCAAGCAACCGTCACGTGGGAATTGCGGTTTTATCAGCAACACCCCGATCGCTCCTGGACTTGCCACCAACGCCTACCGCTGGAGGAGTCGTCTTAGTTTTTCCGCCACTTGCATTGGTATTGGTCGTTTGAGCCCTGAGAAGCAATCATTCACCCCACTCAGTGGCCTCTCGCCAAGGTGAAGAGCATCTCGGGATCTTTCAAAACCGTTAGCTGACCCGGATGGCTGTCGTCCACTAAAAAGACTCTACGCTCAAACAACATCCCCAGAACGGCACCATTTTCGGTCAGGATTTAGCCGTGCCAAATCTCTGCGATCACAACGCTATTTTCAGGGAACTCCTCAGTGCTGAATGATTTAGCAATAGTCCGGACACTTTTCCGAACACTTTTCCAAACAAGCTCTGAAACCCTTGATTTCTCGTGAGCTGAACAACTACGAAAGAGGCCCGAAACCCGCATCCCACCGTTGCCCTCAAAAAACTGTCTGGAGTGTTGATTTAGAGAATTGAGATGGAAATCATTTTCATCTGGATTCAAAGGCTTAGGAGATTTCCGAGCAAGAATATACCGGTACTGTCAGGGCGGGTTTAGCGAGAAACCTTGATGCCATCGCCATCAAGCATTCACAAAACCCGCCCCTACGGGTATCGTCTTTACTGAAAATCTCCTTAATCCACAAAGCAAGCTGCTATCCAGCCAAGTTGACCAGCATTGAGCTGATTTTGAGCCTCAAGCTCAATAGAAGAACTTAAGGCCTTTTGATTGACGGATTCATGCCAAAGTATGCCATCACCATAGGCAGTCTGTCCGGTGAGCGATACCCATTGACCCACCACAACAACCCCCTTAATCTCGGACGGTGATAGTGACGGAGCAGCTCGAAAATTCGCGCTTCCGGCATAGAGTCCATTGCAGTATCGAGGAATTTGCACCCAATGCTTATTTGAATCTTCTGGTGATCTATCGCCTAAGTCAGACTCCTCAGAAGACCTTCCTGGCTCTGATCCAGAATCTGAGCCAGCATCGGGATTGTCAGATGTTTCTGGATTTTCGCCAAAATCAGAACCGTTATTTCCAGACACTCCAGCTGCCCCACTAGAGTTCGGAACAGGATCTTCAATCTTTCCAGATTCATCTCTAGGAGATAAGTCTGGCCTGCTTGGTACACCTTCTGGCGATCTACCTTGAACGTCTATATTGATGTCAGGATTGATTTCGGCATCAAAACCCAAGAGTGTATCAAAGAGTGTAAAAGTCAAAGGCACAGAAATACTCACAACGATTGTGCGTAAGACGATTATGCCTGGGTCGCGTTTTGGCGCAGAAGATTTATCTTTTTTTAAGCGTGTCTCAAGATGATGACCTTCAGGAATCATTTATAGTGCCTAACAGAGTCCATATACTCATTAAAAAATATTAGTAATAGGATTTGCAACTAAGTTTTAACAACGTCGAAGCTACTTTTATTAATACCTATGCAATGAATTGATTAGGGCACCTCGAAAAATTGATTTGTCCCCAAAAAGCGACGCCTGAAACCCCTGAAATCTCGTTAACTGTTCTCAATAACGAGGTCTTTTTTGCAATAAAACTGAATTAATCGAGGTGCCCATTAAACTCGATGCTCATGCATCTTCTGAAGCAGAGGATGAGATGCTGAATTTGGGTAGCTCTTGAAGAGGCAGAATGAGTTTCTGAGGCCTAACAAATAAGCATGCAGTCAACCTGCTAAATCGCTATGGGACTGAACAGCATCTCGTCTCAGCACCCCAGGATGTTCTGACCCGGCAGTTTTCTCACTTGAGTGGGCGATCGCGTCTCATTCGCAGTTGAACTGACATCAGAAAATTCAGCCCTAAAGTCATGAATAGTCATTAATAATCATTTGTTTGAGTGAGTTTAATTAAAAGAGCAAAGATTGAGGTACTGTCTTTTTGCCGGAGAACCAGTCAATTTAGGGGCTTAAGCCGGTTGAATTTATTTTTACGGGAAAATTTATTTTTGTGAAAAAGCCCTGTTTGAGTATCAAAATTAACTACTCTAAGGCCAAGACAGCCGCCGCCATGAGCGCTGGCTCGTCGGTTCAAACTTCAAGAGGCAACTCATCATGCAAGGGCCAGGTCTGGTTTTAGCCATTGGCTTAGCCTCGATTCATGCTTTCGCCTCAAAACTGAATGTTTTGTCGTTTGTCCCTGAGCATCGATGGATTTCCTTTGCCGGAGGCGTTTCGATTGGCTATGTCTTTCTAGAGATCTTTCCAGAACTCAGCCACGCCCAAGAAGAATTGGCACATTCGGCCATTTCGATGGTGGCGTATCTAGAAAATCATGTGTACATCCTGGCGCTGCTGGGATTACTCGTCTTTTATGGTCTCGATATTTTGGCGCTCACCTCTCGCCGCTGGAATCGTCAGACTCACCAAGATGACAGTACTGGCACAGCAGTGTTTTGGATTCACATCACAGCTTTTGCCGTATTAAACGGGATTTTTGGCTACCTGCTCCAGGATTTAGCCGCCCATAGCATCTTTGAGTGCATCTTGTTTTTCGTCGCGGTGGCGCTGCACTTTTTTATCATTGACCACAACTTGCGAGAGCATCACCAAACTCCCTATGACCGCCAAGGACGTTGGCTATTGACGGCGGCGATTATGGTGGGGGCGATCGCGGGACAAACGATTGAGCTGAACGAAGCGGCCATTTCTCTGTTCTGGTCTTTTCTGGCTGGCAGCATCATCCTCAACATTCTGAAACGGGAATTACCCGACGAGCAAAAAAGCTGCTTCGGGTCTTTTGTCGGCGGTGCCGCCCTCTACACGGTCTTAATCTTGATGCTCTGAGGCGTTGAGTATCCGTCTTCAGACATCCCGATCTCTTGACCTGTGAATCCTATTTGTTAGCCCCTAGAGAACACCCATGTCATCGAATCAACCTTCCACCCCAATGTCGGCACAACTGACTCAAATCACCGAGCAGCAGTGCGAAAATGCCCCGGCCAATTATCGCGATTTGAAGGCACTCTTTCTAAATTGCACGCTCAACCGCACGCCGGTTTTATCTCACACCCGAGGCGTTATTGATATTGCCAAAGCAATTTTTGAAGCCAATGGCGTGCAAACCGAGGTGATTCGTCCGGTTGATTATGACATCCCGGCGGGCTTGGGGTTGGACATGTCGCAAACGCCAGAATGGGACAAAGACGATTGGCCGCAAATTCAAGCCAAGATTGATGCCACAGACATTTTGGTGCTGTGCACCTCCGTTTGGCTGGGAGAGAAAAGCTCTGTCTGCAACCGCGTGCTGGAGCGCATGTATGGCTACACTCACCTTTTGAATGCAAAAGGTCAGTACCGGGACTATGGCAAAGTGGGGGCCACCTTAATCACGGGCAATGAAGATGGCGTCAAGCATTGCGCCATGAATATCTTGTTCTCCCTGTCTCATATTGGCTACACAATTCCGCCTCAGGCCGATGCGGGATGGTTGGGTGAAGTCGGGCCGGGGCCATCCTATCTGGATGAAGGGTCTGGCGGGCCAGAGAATGATTTCACCAATCGCAACACCACCTTCTTAGTGTGGAACTGTTTGCATCTGGCGCGCATGCTGAAGGACAACGGGGGCATTCCCGCCCACGGCAATCAACCCGACGCCTGGGAAGCTGGGTGTAAGACCGACTTTAAGAATCCAGAGCACAAGCGCTAGCGATCGCTAGAACCGTTCCGTTCCAGCTAGTATCGAATCCGAACGGTATTGCTCCGGGCTCACTCAACTTGATCGGGGTGCTGCTTAGGCAGATATATAGCAACAGTTCATGACGCGGGAGCGCCACTCAAAATGCTGAAAAGAGGCTATCAGAACCCCGGTTTCTCGGGTATGACCAGTCCATCACAGATTTTCTCCGACAGAAACTGGGGTTCTTGGCGCTATTTTCAGAGCAAGCCGCAGTTTGATTAGGCCACCTCCAATGCCTGAAATCCTTACTTGATCGGCTTTTCAATTCTGACTGCCGACTTCTTCATTCCGCATTCTGCTATACCAATGCTGTAAGGGCAGGTTTAGCTAGCAGCCTTGATTTCATGGCAACAGGGCATCCACAAAACCGGCCCCTACGGGTATCGTTTTTGCTAGAAATCTCCTTACCTCTCACGATGAAACCGGCTCAACCCGCACGTATTCATTTGCTCCCGGCAAAGCGATCGCCCTATGTGCTGGTGATCCGCCGCAAGCCTTCTAAGTGCTTCCATATCATCCGCTGGAACACAAAATCTGACCGGCTGGAACACGGCTCGTGGTTTAACGGCAAGCTGTATCCCAAACGCTGCGACATTTCCTTTAATGGACAGTGGATGATCTATCTGGCGATGGGAGACTCGGGCAATACTTGGAACGGCGTCTGTCGCTTGCCCTATCTGCGCACCGTTGTCGAAGGACCGAACATGGGCACCTGGTTTGGCGGCGGCTATTGGCGCGATCGCCAAACTTTATTGCTCAATCAATGGCAACCCACGAAAGGTTCAATTCCGTTCAAAATTGACCAACTTAAAGCAGAATTCGGCGGCGAAGATTTGGGCGTGCTTTATCCCAAATGGGAGCGGGACGGTTGGCGGCGTCGCAGCGATAACTATGGCACCAATGAAATCAAGACTTTGGCCAAGTACACCGTTGAGTGTATTGGCGATGATGGCTGGATCAGTCAACCGTCACGCCAACATCCGGCATTAATCGCTCAATACATCGGTTATTTAGCCCACGGCTGCACGTTTCGGTTTAGCCTCGATCGCTTTCCCGAGCTACTAGATGACAGGGTCGACTCTGCCTGTTGGGACAGTCTTGGCAACCTCGTCTATTCGCGTGAGGGAATTTTGTACAAATATTCGCTGGATGATATCAAAGCTGGCCGTTCTGGCGCGGTAATTGATTTAGAATCCTTGATGCCAAATCAGTCAGAATAAGACGATTCACGGCGCATTGTCTTGGCTCAAAACAAAGGCAGCAGCAGATCAAGGTCTTTCTTGATTTCAGCCATGCTTCTTGTTGGCATACTTCACCCTTAATTTTTCTGAATCGATAAAGTTCAAAGCGCCAAAGGGCCTGATTGACAACTCCTAAGCAGGCCAAAAGACTCTAGGCAAATTGAGTGGAGACAAAAGAATTGCAGTTGCTCTACCAAAAGTTTCATGCTTGACTACCAAAGTCGTTGAGTGTCATGAAACTATGATCCGAATTATTCCTTTATTGGCAATTATTGCTGCCGGAATTGCCGGCATTATTATCTTTGGATACTATGCTCTCGTTGATTGGGACGCTTTAGAGAAAAGCTATGCAAATTTTTCAACCGTGGCGCAAAGCTCGCCGGAGTTTGCGAACGTCTTCGTAGCTGAGGCAGAGCAGAATATTCATCGGATCAATCTTTTTGCTGAGGGCGTTTGGGCGCTGCAAAGCGCGATATTGGCCGCGATCGGATTCCACGGCCTGTGCGTGCTGCCTCGGCGAATTGGGAATTAGCATCAGTCTTTTTGGCGGCGGCTGTTGCTGGACTTTAGGGCGATCTCCTCGCCCCGTCTACTGGGCCTGACTCAGGCAAGGCTGATGAGTCGCTGTGAGAATTGTTGGACACCTTTACTCCATTCCAGAGCGGGACTTGCCCGCTGTTGGGCTGTCGCGGCGATCGCGACCCAATATTGAATTCTCTGTCAAAAGACGACAAACCTGCCGCCCTGCCCCTCAGCTCCCCCAGTGTTACCTGGGAGTCCGACCACTGAAAATCGGTGTAACTGCCTGCCCTCGACCAAGAAACATGCCACAATCAACCTTGGGTTTTGGCAGGACATAAGCAGTGAAAGTCGCATTCATTATCGATCCCATTCATCGGCTCGACGCCGGGCACGATACCAGCGTCGCCCTCATGGAAGCGGCCCAAGCCGCCGGTCACGAAGTGTGGATCACTCAAGCCGAGTGGCTGGGGGTCGAAGCGGGCAAGGCGATGGCGCGAATGCAGCCCGTCACCCTGCAGCCCGTCACGCTGGGCGACGATCGCTGGGTCGCCGTACCCGACTGGTATCGCTTGGGTGAGCAAGTCTACCAGTCGCTAGACATGATGGACGTGGTGATGATGCGCACCGACCCGCCGGTCACCATTCCCTATCTCTACACCACCTACGTGTTGGATTATGTGGATCCGGCTAAGACACTGGTGATGAACTCGCCTCAGGGCCTCCGCGCGGCGAACGAAAAAATGTATGCGCTGAAGTTTACCGAGGCGATTCCCGAAACGATTGTCAGCGGCGACAAAGCTGTCATTTTGCAAACGGTAGAACGCTGGGGCCGAGCAGTGCTCAAGCCGCTAGGCGGCAAGGCCGGTGAAGGCATTTTGTTTTTAGAAAAGGGCGATCGCAACCTCAACTCGATGATTGAGATCAGCACCCAGCGCGGTCGTGAACCGGTGATGATTCAGACCTATTTACCAGAGGCGAAGGATGGCGACAAGCGCATTATTCTGCTAGATGGTGAACCGATCGGGGCGGTGAACCGGATTCCCACCGGCAATGAGTTTCGCGGCAATATGGCCGTGGGCGGACGGGTGGCCTCTGTGCCGATCACCGATCGCGATCGTGAAATTTCCAGTCAGTTGGCTCCCACGCTGCGCCGAGATGGTTTGACCTTTGTTGGCATTGACATCATTGGCGGCTACCTCACCGAAGTCAACGTCACCAGCCCGACCGGCGTCCGCGAAATCGATCGTCTCGAAAGCGTGAATTTGGGACAGCAGGTGATGACCTGGATTCAGCAAAAAAAGGCGCTATAGAGAACCGCTTGCTTCGGGTCTGTTCTCATTCACTCAAGAATAAGTGGGCAGCCCTAATTATCGTAGGGTGCGTCATCGCTTGGCGTGAAGCACCGCCTGGATTGGTTAATGAGGACTTTCTACTTATCGGGCTCACAGCACCTCGCTCTCAGCAGCAGTGTCAAAAGAGTCAGCGGGAAACGGTTTCTACAGTCGCTGTTTGATCAAGACGAGCCGTTATATATAAATAGTAGGAAGCGTCAGGGATAAACGCTACTCTGGATTGCAAAATTGGAGTGAGCATCGGTATCAAAGGAGGACAGTCTTGAATCAGTTTGAAAAGCTCAAGTCTGGTCGGTTCGGGCGACGACGGTTTGTTAAATATGGGTCGCTGTTGGTGGGTGCGAGCGTGCTCGCCGCCTGCGCTAACGATAATGCGACGCCTGACACGACCGAGCCGACTGCGGATGCGAATAGCGATGAACTGCAGCCGATTAGCTTTGGCACCAACTGGTATGCCCAAGCCGAACATGGCGGCTTTTATCAGGCGATCGCCACCGGCCTGTATGCCGACGCGGGGCTGGACGTCACCATTAAAATGGGTGGCCCCCAGGTGAACGGCACGCAGTTGCTGATGGGCGGCGCGGTCGACTTTTTTATGGGCTATGGGTCAGACGCCCTGCAGGCAGTTCAAGAGGGCATTCCCAAGGTTACCGTTGCCTCCATCTTTCAAAAAGACCCGCAGATTCTCATTGCCCATCCCGATCAGGGTGTGGAGTCCTTAGAAGATTTGCAGGGTAAACCGGTTTACATTTCCTCAGCGGCGAACGTGACCTACTGGCCGCTGTTGGCGGCTAAATACGGCTTCACTGAGGACATGAAGCGGCCCTATAACTTTAATCCTGGCCCGTTTTTGGCCGACAAAACCTCGGCGCAGCAGGGTTATCTCAGTTCTGAACCCCTGTCGATCGCCCAAGAAGGGGGCTTTGAGCCGGTCGTGCTGCTGCTGGCCGACTATGGCTATGATCCCTATGCTGCCACGATTGAAACGCGACAAGAAATCGTCGATAGCGACCCCGATTTGGTGCAGCGCTTTGTCGATGCCTCCATCAGGGGCTGGTACAGCTATCTGAACGACGACCCCACCCCTGGCAACGAACTCATCAAGCAAGACAATCCCGAAATGACGGATGAACAAATCGCCTACGGCATTGATAAAATGCAGGAGTACGGCATTGTGGTGTCAGGCGATGCCGAAGAAATGGGTATTGGCGCGATGACAGAAGCGCGCTGGCAGTCGTTTTACGACACGCTGGTGCAGGCTGAGGTGATCGCGGCGGACATCGACTACACGCAGGCGTTTACGCTAGATTTTGTGAATCGAGGAGCCGACTACTACCAGTCCTAAGGGTGGAATGTCTCAATCGGCCATTGTTTTCTGAAAATCTGGTTTGAATACGCCTATGGCTTCGCCCGCGATCGCCCTACACCAAGTCGATAAAGTCTACGCCAACGGCATGGTGGCGCTGCAGGGGCTGACCTTAGCGGTGCAGCCGGGCGAGTTTGTCAGCCTGGTGGGGCCGTCGGGCTGTGGCAAAAGTACGGTATTACGGCTGATGGCGGGCTTAGGTGACGTCAGCAGTGGCACCATTGAGGGGCCAGCAGCGGGCGATCAATCGCTGGCCTTTGTGTTCCAAGAGGCGGCGCTCATGCCCTGGGCCACCGTGGTAGAGAACGTTCATTTGCCCTTGAAACTGCAGGGCCAGTCATTGCGGGCCAGTCGTAGCCAGATTCAATCCGCACTGAATCGAGTGGCGCTGCAGGGGGTTGAGCAAAGCTATCCTCGTCAGCTCTCAGGCGGCATGAAAATGCGCGTGTCGATCGCGCGCGCCCTGGTGACAAATCCCCAACTGCTGCTGATGGATGAACCCTTTGGCGCGTTGGATGAAATGACTCGCAGTCGCCTCAACCATGATCTGCTGAACCTGTGGGAGCAGTATCACTGGACGGTGGTTTTTGTCACCCACAATATCTATGAGGCCGTCTATCTGTCGAATCGAGTGCTGGTGATGGCGGCGCAGCCGGGACGCTTGGTGGCTGAGGTGGCGATCGACGCCCCGCACCCTCGTGATGATGCGTTTCGTACCTCCCCCTTGTTTAACCACTATTGCCGCGAAATTGCTCACCATCTAGCCGTCGGTGAGACGACGCCCAGCCCCGCACCGGCCCCGACCTCTTCGGCCCCACTGCCATGATCTTAAAAAGCCCGCCGCCATCCTTGGGTACCAACGACCCGCGTTCTGAGGGCGAGATCGCTCCACCAACCCAAAACCGCCTGCGAGCCCTGTGGCATCCCGACATCATTGCGCCGGTCATCGTGGGGGTGCTGGCGCTGGCCCTGTGGGAAGGCGCGGTGCGGCTGTTTGACGTGCCGCATTATCTCTTGCCGGGGCCGATATTGGTATTTCAAACCCTGCTGGCAGAATGGCCTGACCTGTTTGGATCGTTGATGGTGACGCTGCAAATTACCGTTGTTGCCTTTTTGCTCGCCACAGTGTCGGGGCTATTGCTGGCCGTTTTGTTCACCCAAAGCAAGTGGATTGAGCGCAGCTTCTTTCCCTATGCGGTGATTTTGCAGACAACGCCAATTGTGGCGATCGCCCCTCTGATCATTATTTGGTTTCAAGACAGCACGTTTGTCGCTCTGGTAATTTGCGCCTGGATTGTCGCCTTTTTTCCCATCGTCGCCAATACGACCTTGGGGCTCAACAGTGCTGACCACCCCTTGCAAAATCTGTTTCACCTCTACGGGGCTTCCCGTTGGCAGACCCTCTGGCACCTGCGTCTGCCCAGCGCCATGCCTTACTTCTTGGGTGGGTTGCGGATTAGTGGTGGCCTGGCATTGATCGGGGCGGTAGTGGCGGAATTTGTGGCGGGTACCGGGGGCACGCGATCGGGCATTGCCTATCAAATTTTGATGTCGAGCTACAACCTCCAAATTCCCCGCATGTTCGCGGCGCTAGCGATGACGACCGTCCTCGGCGTGCTGATCTTTGTGGGGCTAACTTGGCTCTCAAATCGCCTGTTGCGACATTGGCATGAGAGCGCCGTGCGACGAGAAAATTGAGCGGCTGATGAACCGCAGTTTGCTACAGTGACCGCAGCAGTCTTTGGATTCACCAGTCCTTGTCAGCACCCAGCCCTACCCTTTGGTCTCTGAGTCTTCTGGCGTCCTTGCTCCAGGAAGAGCATGTGAATCTAGCAGCGCGGTTTACGCCGTCCGGTTGCTGGTTATGACGATCTCGCCCTTTATCACGCCACCTAACGCTGATCGGTTCTGGCTCGTCAATGCCCGCGTTCCGCTCACCTTTTTAGATGCGACAATTCAGCACCGCGACGTGATTGCAGCGCTGGCTGCATCCCTCTGGTCAGAAAATCTGGTCGCCGCTGATATTGCCATTGAAGCAGGCAAGATTGCCGCGATCGCGCCCCTCGGTGCCGCCCCTGCCAACCAGCCCATTGTCGATCTAGCCCAGGGGTTAGTCTTTCCTTGCTTTGTTGATCTGCACACCCATTTGGATAAGGGGCAGACCTGGCCGCGTCAGGCGAACTTAGACGGCACGTTCCACGGTGCGCTCAAAGCAGTTATGGCAGATGCTGCTCATTGGACTGCTGACGATCTGTATCGCCGCATGTCCTTTGGGCTCAAGTGCGCCTATGCCCATGGCACACAAGCACTTCGCACCCACTGCGATGCCTTTGACGACATGGCAAAAACGGTGTTTGAGGTGGCCACCCAACTGCGTCAAGAGTGGCACACGCGGATCACCCTACAAACCGCTTGCCTCGTCTCTTTGGACTATTACCTGACGCCAGCGGGGGAAGCATTGGCGGATCTGGTTGCCGACGCAGGGGGCATTTTGGGCGGGGTGGCTTATGCGAGTGAAGATTTAGACACCCAACTTGATCGTCTGTTTACCCTGGCTGCTGAGCGCAACTTGGCGATCGATCTGCATGTCGATGAGAGTCTCAACCCAGCTGATCAGGGGCTGCGCCACGTGGCCCAGGCCAAGCTCCGGCACGACTTCGCGCCGCCGGTGGTGTGTGGTCACTGCTGTTCGCTCTCGGTGCAGAGCGCGGCTGATGTCGCCGAAACCTTAGCGCTGGTGAAAGCGGCGGTGATCGGGGTAGTCAGTTTGCCCATGTGCAATCTCTTTTTGCAAGACCGACAGCCCGACCGCACACCGCGCTACCGGGGCGTTACCCTGCTGCACGAACTGCAGGCTCAGGGCATTCCCGTCGCTATCTCCAGCGATAACTGTCGCGATCCCTTTTATGCCTATGGCGACCACGATGGCTTAGAGGTGCTGACCCAAAGCGCCCGCATTGCTCACCTCGATCGCCCCATTGGCGACTGGCCGCGAGCCATCACCCAAACGCCCGCTGAGCTGATGGGACTGGCCGATGTGGGCCGCTTAGGTCTGGGACTGTCCGCCGATTTGGTGCTGTTCAAAGCGCGGTCATTCAATGAGTTATTTGCCCGGCCCCAAAGCGATCGCGCCGTGTTGCGTCAAGGTCGCGCGATCGACACGACTCTACCCGATTACGCCGAGCTAGATGACGTGCTGGGCTGGGGCTGATTGCCGTTCCAAAGATCGGACTTTCGGCGCAGCCGACAAGTATCGGAGAGCCAAGAAATCGCCGGGAGAATGAAGTTCCGTTAGGAGACGGTAGATGAGTGGAAGTGTCAGGAAATGAAGTGTTCGTTTTGCTTAACTGTCGGTTCGCTGATTTTTGCCAATCGATTGGAATAAATGTGGAGCCTGGTCTCAGAAGTTGCTTCAGTCCCTTTATCTGTGTAGGTTTCAGGGCAAAGAGTCTACGGAGGCATCTTCGATGTCAGTGTCTCAATCC
>JBHJJI010000348.1:0-2492 GCA_050042805.1 Leptolyngbyaceae cyanobacterium | reverse complement strand
CCGGTAACCCGGTCGGGATTTGGGTGAATCATGCTGATTTTAACACTGGATCCCCGACAAAATTACTGGGCAGCGCTAGATTGTCACGATCGCTCATCTAGTCAGTAACCCGGATGCTGGTTTTGTTGCTCCGCTCTCGATTCCCGCTGGCTAGTGGCACCAAACGGTGAACCCAAAGGTTGATTGGATGGCGATGCGGTGACTCCTGTTGGGTTTAGCGAACCCTCATCGACCAACTTTATTAAGATTAGCGAAAAGCGCTGACCTCATTTTTCGGCTGCGCGAAAATTTACAACCGAGGTTGCAGCGGTGGTGCATCCGACCGATTGACCGTTAGATAATATCCATTTTGAGAGATCGGACTTCCGATGCAATTCTGGAAACGCCGGGGAGCCGAGGGGCAGGGGAACCAGGTTTGTCGCCTGGCCTCAGCGAATCGAGATAATGCCCCTGCTCAGCGAGCGGATTCCCTCTGTCACCTTGGCAGCACCGTGGAGCAGCGGGGCGACGCTCCCGTGCTGATGGTCAAAAAAATATTGAGAAGCCGAAATCCTGAGTCGGACGGGCTAGGCACCCATCACGCCGATGGCGGACCTACTTCAGTAAAAAGTGAGTCATGATGAAGGGCTCTTTGGCATCAATCCTCAGGGTGGTGGCATTGTGCGTGTTGAGGGTAATGCCCTGGATGGGATATTTGGGGTCGGTGGCGCTCTGCTCAACCGGTGTCGAAGGCAGCGTGATCGTATTGACCAGGGCTCGGCAATGTCCTTGATCATCTAACAAAGACAGGGTGACGGGGCGACTGCTGATCAACCCAATATCGATTTCGGTCACGGCCTCGCCCACACTGATCTTGAGGCTATGTTCATGGGAGGCGGGCATCAGAGCGATCGATCGATCTGATGCGTGAAACTGAGGATTAGAAGGCCGCACCGCGATCGCGGATTCAAACCACACCTGATAAGCGGCAAACTGGCGATCGACCCATTCAAAATTATTGAGTGCCTTGATGGGCAAACAGCGCCATGGCTGTGCTGGCGCTGCCTGGGGCACCCGAGCGGCGGGCCATACTGATGACGTCAGCGAATCAATTTCTTGAACTAGCATAGGCTTTAGAACCGGCAGGCATCCCGTGGTCTCCCTATGGTCTACATCCACCACTTGAGCGATCTCGTAGAAAGCACGGACACCTTGTGACAGTTGTGAGGCTGGCATAATTTTAGATCCAATCCTGCAGCAATAACAGACACGGTGCGGCTTCTGGCCCAGCTTAGCTCATCCTGCCTTTTCAGTGAGTTGATGCCGCGTGAAGTCGCTTTGTCTTTTCTTTACAAAGTCTTGGGCGAGTCTCCGGAGGGTTTTGAGAAAGTTTTTTGCCAAGCCCCAGTTACCTTAGGCTTGGCCAGTTTGGCAACTGTCAGCCACGGCCTCAGCAGGAATGTAGACGTAGCTGCCAAAAAGATTCAAAGTTTCGACGCAGTCTTGCACAGCTGCCAGTGTTTCTTGAGTGTGTTCTGAAGCGAGGCTAGCCTCTAGATCTAAGAAGAAGAGATATTCCCCCAGGGAACGCTTGGTCGGTCGCGACTCAATGCGGCTTAAGTTGATGTTGGCCTTCGCAAAAATCTCCAGGGGACGTAGCAGGGCGCCCGGCTCATTTGTCGGCAGGCTAAATGCCAGTGAAGTGTAATTGCCCTGCCGTGAGTCTGACTGACTCAGCACCCAAAACTTGGTGCAATTGTCGGGCCGGTCGTTAATGCCCTGGGCCAGTACGGGCACTTGATAAAGACTGGCGGCCCAGGCCGAGGCGATCGCCGCTGTGGTGGGCGAGTCTTCGAGATGCTGCAGCGACTCTGTGGTGGAGCGAGTGGGAACGAGCGTTGCCAGGGGACAGTGGTGGCTAATCCACTGCTGACACTGGCCTAATGCCTGAGGGTGAGAATAAATCGTCTGAATGGTTTCAACCTGCTCGGCATGGCTAATCAGCGCATGGCGAATCGGCAAGATCAAAGCCTGTTGAATTTGCAAGGTATCGAGCTGCCACAGGGTATCGAGCGTGATGGCAACACTGCCTTCGATCGAATTTTCGACGGGCACGATGGCTAACGTCGTGGTCTGGTCATCAGCGGCTTGAATGGTCTGCAAAATGCTGGGATAGGCCTGTAGCTGGCTATCGTTGCCCAACCACGACTGATAGGTCAAAGCGGCCTGTTCTGAGTACGTTCCCTGAGGGCCAAGATGGGCGATCGCTGCTGACATAGTCTAAAAATTACACTTTCTAAGGGGTCCACTAAGGCCATTAGAGTACAGTAATTTTCAGTTTGAAGATTTCTCTGGCTTCGCAGTGGAGATCCCGCACTATCCCTGGGACCGGACGGTAGTCAAATCGGCCCACTGGACTCATGGAGAGGGTTGATTCATCGCTGTAGACAAGAATGCTGACAAAGGCTAACGGTCGTCGTCAGCTGGAGGTAGCACCTCAACCGTCACCTCGA
>JBHJJI010000347.1:0-16501 GCA_050042805.1 Leptolyngbyaceae cyanobacterium | reverse complement strand
CTCTTTTTTTTTCGTCCCCTTCCTCTCTCTCCTTTTCTCATCCCCCTTCATCTCTTTCCCGGTGCCTCCACTTTCGCTACCTCTCCCATTCCCCCCCTCCTCCCTTCTTCTTCGGGTGGGTCGTTCTATAGAAACCAACTTCTCTTTGTCGGATATTCATATTTCGTCGCAGTCATCAAGTATTCCATGAACCGTGCTGATTTTTTGGGGGTTTATAGAGAGATAGCTGCAAACTGTAAATGAGTGACCTCCTTGATATCACTTTCAGGTTGTTTTCAGGTGTAGCTGTCAGTCAACTGACGTTTGTAAACCTCATCCCTTTGGAAAAATATGATTGGTTATTTAACAATCGCAGCTCTAGTTTTCAGCTTTGTCTCTCATGACTTTATTAAGGACAAAGATGCTCGCAAAGATGATCTGGGGGCATGGTCTTTCATCATATTTGCTGCCTTAATCTGGCCACTCACATTGCCAAACATGGCTCGAACAGTGATTGCTACATGGCTCAATTCCTATCGGTCTCAAGAAAAACAATCGCTGCCAGAAGCCTCAAGAGCCTAATGCAGTTTCAGACAAATGCCGTTCCCCCAAGTAGTTTCTAAAATTCTGGGACAGTGATCGTGCGGGTGCGGCCCAAATAATGCTTGTGAATCACCGCGATGCTGACCCGGCACAGGTAGGCCACCTCAGCGACGTCCATACCGGCCTGCAGCGCTTCCGTGATGAACGTGTGTCGAGCGTGGTATTGATAGGGTCGACCGTCGAAAGGTTACGTGTTGAATGTTCTAGGGTATTTGCGGCGGCTTGTCTCAGACGTTATCTATAACTTTCAACAAAAGCATGGCGTTGCTGCTTTGACATTTAACGAGGGACGAATATTTTCCCTGTAGGATTGCTGAAGGTTCTCCATCGTCATCACCAACTGAGGCGGACTCAAATTGAGAGTAAAGATGTTGAGCTAAAGATTGCGGGGTAAGTTCGTTGGGTCTCTCTCCGATGGTGTCTTTATGAGCTCTAGGTCCGTCACAGACAACCCGGCGATTGTCCGCCTCAACAATATTGGCGTGACCTATCCAGACGGCAATGTGGCGCTCAAATCGATCTCGCTACAGCTCAATCGGGGGGAGTTTGCGGTTGTTTTAGGAGCGTCGGGAGCTGGTAAGTCTACTCTGCTGCGAACGATTAATTACCTCAACCCACCGAGCCAGGGAACTGTATGGGTAAGTGGACTGGGAGACAAAACGGGTAAGAGCCTGTCTCCCTTAACGAATACCGAAGCGGTGCGATCGCACCGTAAGCAAACCGGCATGATCTTTCAACAGCATCAGCTGATTGAGCGTCAGTCAGCCCTGCAAAATGTGCTCATGGGCAGGCTCGCCTACTATTCTTTCTGGCGCAGCCTGCTGCCCTTGTCTCAGTCAGACCAGCAGCTCGCCCTCGACTGTCTGCGGCGGGTGGGCCTGATTGATAAGGCCCTCACCCCGGTCAAAAATCTCAGCGGCGGTCAAAAACAGCGGGTGGGGATTGCCCGAGCCCTCGCCCACCAGCCCCGGCTCATGCTGGCTGATGAACCCATTGCCAGCCTCGATCCCGCCAGTGCTCATGGAGTGCTGGCGCTGCTGCGCACCGTCTGCAAAACCGATGGCATTGCGGCGCTCTTGAGCCTACACCAGGTGGAATTCGCCATGGAATATGGCGATCGCATCATCGGCCTAGCCCAGGGGTGTGTTGTTTTTGATGCGCCCCCTGCTCAGGTCAGCGATCGTGATTTAGCGCAGATCTATCATCCTGCGTCAGGACGGCCACCGATGGTACGGCCTGCAGAAAAGCCAGCTCATCTACCCCATTAATCCTGACCGCCGGATTTGAGTGCGGCCGGGAGGTCGTCTCGCCTCAACCCACCGGGCACGTCAGGCTAGACAAACCGGTTTTCAGGTTAGATTGATTCAGGCTAGATCACACCTAGCAGAAAAGCACCTTTCAAAGTATTAGAACCAAAGCATTAGACCATCATGATTGAACTTAGGGTGAAACAAGGTTTCTCTGGCGTCGTTTTAATGGGCTTAGTGGCGATCGCGGGCTGTAGCGGTTCGTCTACCGTAGACGCCCCCGCCGACGGTGCCTCGGATCAAGCCGCCGCTAACGGCAATCCGGCCAAGCTGATCGTGGCCTTACTGCCCGACGAAAACGCCGCCACTATTATCCAGGACAACGAAGGGTTATCCAGCTATCTCGCAGAAACCCTCGATAAAGAAATCGAGCTGGTGGTCACCACCGACTACTCTTCGATGATCGAAGCGGCCCGCAACGGGCGCATCGACCTCGCCTACTTTGGCCCCCTCTCCTACGTGCTGGCCAAGACCAAGAGCGACATCGAGCCCTTCGCCGCCCGCCTCGAAGACGGCTCAACCACCTACACTTCGGTCATTATTGGCAACGTCGAAGCGGGCATCGATGAGTTTGCCGATATCGCAGGCACAACCGTGGCCTTTGGCGATCCAGCCTCCACCTCCAGCCGCCTGTTTCCCGAACTGACCCTGGCCCAAGCCGACCTCACCGCCGGTGAAGACTACGAAGCGGTTTTCCTGGGTGCCCATGATGCAGTCGCTCTGGCGGTACAAAACGGGAATGCCCAGGCGGGCGGCCTCAGCCGTCCTATTTTCGATTCACTGGTCGAAGCGGGCACCATCGACCCAAGCCAGGTCGTGGTGATTGCTGAGTCTGAGCCGATTCCCCAGTATCCTTGGACCCTGCGTTCCGATTTAGATCCCGCGCTCCAAGACAATATTCGTGCCGCCTTTCTCAATCTGGATGATGAGGCCATACTCGCTCCCTTTAAGGCCGATGGCTTTGCCGAAATGACCGATGGGGACTACGACAGCATCCGTAAAGCTGGCGAGATGTTAGGCCTCGACCTGGGCGAATTTGTTCAGTAGTCCATCAACCCCTCATGAACAGCCCCACCGAGCCCATTTCTGATGTATCGGATGAATCCATCCATCGCCTGCTCCGCCAATACCAGCGGGGATGGACACAGCAACTGGTGCGGGCTCTCCTGCTGGCGGGCGTGGTCGTTATCAGCTTTGTCGGGGTGGAGCTGTT
This sequence comes from Leptolyngbyaceae cyanobacterium, assembly GCA_050042805.1. Classification (GTDB taxonomy): domain Bacteria; phylum Cyanobacteriota; class Cyanobacteriia; order Phormidesmidales; family Phormidesmidaceae; genus Halomicronema. Next base: position 13,399 of record JBHJJI010000347.1, on the reverse strand, counting down.
CGATGGCGAGCGGTTAGTCGAAGGCATTCCCGCGATTGTGCAGCTCCTGGGTGAAATGTGGCCCCCGGATTTTAGCCGCTTTCCCCAGTGGATTAGGCCCATTGTCGATACGCTGGCCATGAGCGTGGCGGGAACCACGATCGCCGTCGGTCTCTCCTTGCCGCTGTGCTTTTTGGCAGCCCGCAATACGACCCCGCACCCGGTGCTGTTTCACCTGACGCGGACACTCTTGAATATCGCTCGGGCCATTCCTGAACTGATTCTCGGGATGATTTTAGTGGCCGCTGTGGGGTTTGGCAAACTGCCGGGGACGCTGGCATTAGGTCTACATTCGGTGGGCATGGTGGGAAAATTTTTTGCGGAGACCATTGAGCTCAGCGATCCGGCCCCGGTCGAAGCGGCCCGTTCCGTCGGTGCCACCGAACCGCAGGTGAGTGTCCACAGCGTGCTGCCCCAGGTGTTTCCGCAGATGGCCGATGTCACCTTTTACCGTTGGGAATACAACTTTCGGGCGTCTATGGTCTTGGGCGCAGTGGGGGCCGGGGGGATTGGCCTGGAGATCATTAGCGCCCTCAGAATTTTGCAGTATCAGCAGGTTTCGGCGCTGCTAATTGTGGTTTTAGTCATGGTGACGATGGTCGATAGCTTGAGCAGCTATTTGAGAAAAGGCTTTGTCAAATGAGCGGAAGTATTGGTGAGAAGACGCATCCCAAAGTTTTGCTCACTATCACAGCAGCGAACCATCGGTAGTAGGTGGTGATGCCGAGTTTATCTACCGCCGCTGGACTCAATCGTTAACCCTCTAAATTATCAGCTGGGGCAGTGGCTGAGATGCTACTTGTTTGGATGCGATAAGCTAAATAATCATAAACTTTCAATTGAAGCTTGCTATTAGAAAAACAGTGAAGTTCATGAAATTTTAACCATTACTGACGACATTGCTAAGTGACAAAAGCTAGGATTCATTTCTAAAGTATCAGCCCTCCATGTTTAGTAACGAGCTTAACCTTGAGCAAAACGCGATCGCTAACCACGTAAAAGGTGCAATTTTGGTGCTTGCTCCGGTTGGCACAGGCAAGACTCGCGTACTAGCGGAGCGAGTTCTACGTGCGATTCACAAAGGCATCTCCCCTAAGCGGATTCTCTGTTTGACATTTACGAATCGAGCCGCCGAGGAAATGAGAGCGCGGTTATCGAAATACTGCCCGGATCAATTGCAGTATTTGACGATCAATACTTTTCATGGTTTATGTGCTTCCATACTACGGATTGAAGCTCGTCAGTTTGGGTTGCCCACAGACTTTGTAATTTATGACGACTTTGACTCTATTGAACTAGTTAAAGAGGCTTTCAGTTTATCGAATGATCGTGATGCCCAGCAATTATTCTTTAACTTAGCAAACTGTAAAGTCAAAGCTGAAGATTTCCAGTTATCTCTGAATAATCTAGCCGAAAATCTATATGCGCCATTAGGCAGTACAAATGCTCAATGCGCTGCTCAGTATCAAGCTCTTCTTCAAAAGCGTCATGCTTTAGATTTTGCTGACCTTGTTTTTTATCTTCGGGTCATGCTGCAGCATGACCCGAAGATAAACCAACGTTGGGCAGATAAGTTTGATTTCGTTCAAGTTGATGAAGTTCAGGACACTCATCTGTCGGAATACGGCATTGTTAAGCACTTGGCTGCTAACAGCGGCAACCTGGCAATGATTGGAGATCTGGATCAGACTATTTATGAGTGGAGAGGGTCTGAGCCAGATGAGGTCATTAAGCAATTCAATTTTGATTTTAACCCTACAGCGTATTCTTTAAACTGGAACTATCGAGCCACCAAAACTCTTCTAAATGCGGCTTCAGGATTTGCCGACTCATTTGAACATCGACAAACAAAAATCACACCTGCACCTGAGTGTGATGCGGGTGAGTTGATTCAAATCTATTCGGCAAGTAATGAACGAGCGGAAGCAGAATGGATTGGCAAGCAGATCCAGCGACTAGCCAGCAATCAAGAATGGTTTGCCTATAGCCGAGTGGCTGTGCTTGCCCGCAGCCATAGACGTACAGAAGTAGTAAGCCAAACATTGGAGCGTATGGGCATCCCTTGCATCACGGTTGAGCGATTCCAGTTTTTCATGCGCCAGGAAGTAAAAGATGCGCTTGCTTACCTGCGTCTTATTCTCAATCCTTTTGATGCTGGAGCTATGCGTCGGATGCTGCTTCGTCCGAGTCGTGGGATTGGCGATGCGACTATTAAAGCCGTAATTAAGGAAGGAAGGAATTGTGGATTCAGCTTGACAGACATGGGATCAAGCCGAACTTTTGCCGATGGAGATCCCTTCAGCGAACTGTTAAGAGCTTACTCATCCGGAGTCGTCACAGTCTTTGATGTGGAAACAACAGGGTTCTCAGTTAGTCAAGATGAGGTTGTTGAAATTGCGGCGATTTGTCTGATAAAAGGCGAATTACAGGCTGAATTCCACGCTTATATTGAAAATACAGTTAATGTTGGTGACTCAGAACGAATACATGGACATAGCGATCACTTCCTGTCAAAACACGGTCGAGCTGCGAAAGATGTTTTTAATGAGTTTTTTGAGTTCGCCGGAAATTCAATTCTGGTCGGTCATAATGTGGGCTTTGACATCAAAATGGTAACTGCCCAAGCTCAAAAAGCTGGTATTACTGTTCCGAAACTGAAATGGGGAGACACATTAGAACTGGCGAATCGCTTTGTTGAGTCTGATCGTTACAGTTTGGAAGTATTAGCAAAGCATCTAAATCTTGCCCATCTACCTAGCCATAAGGCAATGGATGATGTGAGAACCACAATTGATTTGTTAGGAGTTTTAGCACCTTTAGTTGAGCGTAGAGCCGATTACCGTCAAGCTCTGGTGTATCGCTATGGAGATGAGTTTAAAAGACTCGCTGAGCAGGTGGATGATTGGCGCGATGCTAGCCAATCACTACGACCCCCAGATCTGTTGGATAAGTTTCTAGTGGAATCTGGACTATATAGTTATTATCAAAAAGACGGGAAACGCCTACAAAATCTCCGACATCTTGTACATATTTTTCAAGAACGAGACGACTCAGCTTTACATCCCAATACTGCTTTGCGCGGCATCCTTGAATTTACTGCTCTTGCCAAGAACTTAGATCAAGTTTCTCAAGATGACAATCAAGTTCCTATCGTCACAGTCCATCAATCCAAGGGATTGGAGTTTGACAGTATTTTTATTACAGGTGCTACGGAGGGTGAATTCCCTAGTTTTTTTAGTGTTCGAGACAACAAATTAGAAGAAGAAAAGCGATTGTTTTACGTTGCCATGACAAGAGCAAAGCAAAGATTGTTTATATCGGCTTATTCAAGGGATTTCAGGGGCTACTCAAAATCTCGCAGTCCATTTATTAATGAAATACCTGAGGAATACATTCAGTGAACGAAACACAACCTAAATACCGCTGCTTTCATCCTTCTGTTGCAAAAGCTTATACTGCTGTTCATCAGTGGCTGGATACTATTGAACAAGCCAAAGGATACAAATCAATAGATCCTCGTGGGAAATGGCAAAAAATATTGCGAAATGAAGATCTAAAAAACTCAGCTTTTCAGTACTATAATCTTTTCCCTACTCATTATTTTAAAGCAGCGCATATTCTAGAAAATATTATCAATGAAGATAGATTAGCAAGCTGGCTCAGACACAACCAAAAATTTTGTATTTTAGACATCGGATGTGGCGCAGGAGCTGGCACTGCTGCTGTTATAGAGGCCATACTCATCTTAAAAGAAAAGGGAAAAATTTCCAATGATATTAATATTCTTGCTATCGGTGTTGATCCCAATAAATTCTCGATTCTTCTTTACAAAAAACTCATAGAAGAATTGCGTTCTTCTATCCTAGGTTCGCTAAATATAGAATTCAAATGCGTAAGAAATGGCTTTCCAGAAGCCACTCGTGGAATTATTCAAAATCTAAGAGAGACTCTGAATATATCGCAGCTTCCTTGCCTCTCAAATATTTTAACCATTCAGTTAAATGTCATTTCTCCACTCAGTCAGGCTTTTAGAGAGGAGAAAGATGAATACAACGAATTATTAGAGCTTGATCCTGAAATATGTGATTTCCTTACAGAAGTTCCTGATCAATTTGGTAATGCTGAGGCCCAGGCATATAGGCAGATGGTTGAAGATGTACCAATTGATACAATGCATGTCTTGACTATTGCAACTAGAAATCTAGAAAAATATGTTCAAGCCAGCACGAATAGTGAAGTTGCTTTAGCAGAGCGTGTCGGAGAGATGGCATTTGTCCTCAGAGAGGTAATAGGAAAACGTCATACAATTGAGCAATTGAATAGTGATAATCATGAAATATTTTTTGAAAACCCAGACAGCAGCTATTGGAAAGATAGAGATAGAAATAAAACTGGTAATCCTGTAAGATTTTATGCTGATTTTCAAACTGTATGGAGTGCTGATCTGTCTGAAGATCAAGATTGGAATGAGGTTGTCAGTCTTGACAATCTGAGATTAGCCTGGGCAAGAGCAAGGAACAATCTTTTAAGAGAAACATTATGTGATGAGACTGAAATGCGTCTTTTCGATCTCAGTCTTGATGTAAGACTTGGAGAACTGCGAGAACAACTATGCGCTTATGCTAGTGATGTTGCTTTGACAGATGAAATAATCTCATATAGAGTGCCAAAGAATTTCAGTGCTTCTCGTCCTAAGGGACTTTCACGCATTGAAGAAGAAATTCTGTCAGTTGCAATTATACAAAAATTAGGTGATAAAGCTTCTCAGTTAAGAGGCAGTAGCTATGCATATAGAATTTCTGGGAAACCTGGTATTCGAGATACGGAATATCTGTATGAATATTGGTTTCAGGCGTATTGCTACTACATGAAGAAAGCACGGGACAGCGCTAGCAGATACCCTAACGGTGTAATCCTAAGAGTAGATATTGAATCATTCTATACAAAAATCATTCAGGATCAGCTTTGCAATGAGCTTTCTAGAGAGCTAACTATTAGTGATCGTGTGCGTTGGCTAATTCGGCTACTACTTTCCAAAGAAACTGATGAGCATGAATTAGGTCAAGGTATTACACAGGGAAGCATTGGCTCAGGCTTCTATGCAAATGTCTACTTGACTTCAGTAGATGCTAAGTTTGGAAGTGGTAATGAGTGGGGAGTCGAGCTTCATCGATATGTAGATGATATGATTTTGATTATTCCAAATCAAGAAGACATAGATGTAGTTGAAAGTACTTTGAGGGAAGAACTAAACAATTTGGGATTAAAACTCAACGAGTCTAAAACAGAGAAAATTTATGATGTTGCTTCATTTCTAGAGCAATCTGATGAAGATGAATGCCTGGAAAAATTGAGCGATAAATTTGATGGCATTGTAAACCCACTTTGGATATTGAACTCAGAACACCGTGCTACTTTTTCAAGTTCTTATCATAACGATGAACTCTGGTGGCATCATATTGGACAATATCAGCAATGTCTAAAAATATTGAGAATTCATACACACGAAACAGAACTTAGTCGTAAAATATACAAGTATCTATTCAGTGAAAGGAGTCGAGAAAGAGATTTATCAAAACAAAAAGAGATTTTTGGAGTGGAAGACGAATTAAAGTCTACTCAGCCGCCTAATCATAGTTCCTCTAGCACAATTCTTCAGTGGGTTGACTCTTTTACTAATGCTAACAGTGCTTGGAGCAGCAATAGAAATCAATTACGCCAAGAATTAGTTGGGCTATTTCAGAAAAGCTGGCTGGAGCTACGTCATTTAGATGGTGGCAGTCCAAACGAGATCCGTAAATTACAGCGATATATTCGCTTTGCGCTCTATAGGCTATCAATTTTAGGTCTTGAGGATATACTTGGTACCCTAATAGAAATTTTGCATGAAGCTTTTTGGATTATTCGTGATCCCATAAATGTTCTGGAAACCCTAGCACGACAAGGCTATCATGCTGAGATCAGAACTTTGCTGGTCTATTATCAAGGCTTAGAACAACCTGCTGAGTATCTTAAAGCAATCACGATTCGGGCAATACGCTTTCTCTCGGACATTGATGCTCAAGAATGGGAGCTGATTGTTAAGTTCTCAACTACTCTAGATAATTCTGTTAGTCTGGCTGAAAAACTTATGGCAACTGAAACTTGGCTGTATTTAGGGCATAAGTACAACGATTTCAAACAAAGCCAGCATATTGAAGCGGTAAAAACTGCTCTTCGCTCTGAGCCAGCACCACCAAGTAGATTAGAGAAAAACTACCTGTTAATTCTGGGACAGTTTGAACCTAATGCTGTGCAAGAATTTTTTGTCAATGTCAATGATCCTATGCTTGTTAGCGCGCGGGATCTTGCGCTTCAAGGTAATCCATCTGAAATATTTGATCTGCCAGAGCTTAAAGTTCTCCGAGAAACTTACTATAGCGGGCAAGGCCCAACTGATAGTGAAGAAGGATCGCCCTGAGAAACTGAAAGTCAGGTGATCAACCTAAACTCTGTGACAAGTTGAGAGCCTATTGCTGTGCGCGAGGGCTAACAGCGCGCAGGAGCGAACGGGCGAGAGATCTTAGTGATGATGCTAAGCGTATATACCGCCGCACAACTTCACCGTTATCGATACCTTCCATAAAAGAACGGTGTCTCTGCTTTGCCGTTGAGCGAGGATCGAAGATTTCCCCGGAGGCTGGCTAACGAGTCTCCCTCGTCATCACCGCCTGAGTAAACCATGGGCAATCTGGCGACGATTGAGCAGTGGGTAGCGATCGCACCACTGCGATACTGCATCGCGCTGTGAAGTTGTTGGGCCGACAGCGGTTGACAATGCCGTTGCCAGCTGGCAGCACGACATTTTGGGCAGGCGGGCGTCGAGTCGCGGGAGCGTCAGACCGGGCAGACTTCAAACTTTCTTTGGCCTGAGTCGCCACGATTTAAAGCAATTATGGTGTAAATTAATCAGGAACGATAATCATTCTCAATCTTATTGCGTCCCTATCGCATCCCTGTTGTTTATGTTGGCCAGAGGACGATCAGCCATGTCTAAACAGAGTTTTCAAGCCCCGTTTCAGCGAACCGTATGGGTGGCATTGGGGGCGATCGCCCTCGGGTTAGGGAGTTGTGCTGCACCCTCGACCACCAGTGAGGCAGAGTCTTCCGACTCTGAAGTGACTGCCGCCCCAGAAGCAGCGTTGCAGGTGGTGACAACGTTTTTGCCAGTCACTCAGTTTACCAATGCGGTGGCGGGCGATCGTGCTGAAGTCGTGCAACTGTTGCCCACAAACGTCGGCCCCCACGAGTATCAGGCGAAACCCGGTGATGCGCAGGCGATCGCTGATGCCGATGTGCTGGTCAAGAACGGCCTAGAGATGGAATTTTTCCTGGATGACATGATCGACAACGCCGGTAATGCCGAGCTGGCAATTATCGATTCCAGTGAGGGCATTACCACCCTCGCCAGCGCTGATGACCATGCCAAAGAAGAGGGCCATGATCACGCTGAGGGTGAAGAACACGATCATGATCATGCCGAAGGCGAGGCTCACGCGGAAGGCGAGGAGCATGATCATGCCGAAGGCGAGGAGCACGACCACGCTGAGGGTGAAGAACATGATCATGCTGAAGGTGAAGCCCACGCTGAGGGTGAAGAACATGATCATGCCGAAGGTGAAGCCCACGCCGAGGGCGAAGCCCATGACCATGCGGGAGAGGACGCCCATGGTCACGCCCATGGTGAGTTCGATCCTCACGTTTGGCTAGATCCTAAACGGGCGATTGAGCAGGTGGAGAATATCCGGGATGGTTTGATTGCCGCCGACCCCGAAGGCGAAGCGGAATACACCGCCAATGCGGAGGCCTTCATTGCTGATCTGCAAGCTTTGGACACGGATATTAGCGAACAGCTGGCCCCCTTTGAAGGGCAGACTTTTGTAGTGTTCCATGACTTTGCCGCTTACTTTGCCGACAGCTATGGCCTACAGTCCGAAACGCTGGTGGGCATTCCCGAAGAAAATCCCTCGCCGGATGATGTGAAGCGGGTGATGGAAACCGTGCAGGCCGAGGGACTGAAAGCGATCCTGACGGAACCCCAGGCGGGGCAGGAATCGTTTGACGCGATCGCGGGCGGCCTGGATATCGGCGTTAGCGTTTTTGACCCCCTCGAAACGGGCGACGCCGAAGCGGTGCAGCCTGAATACTACCTCACCACTATGCGCCAGAATGCTGATGGTCTCGCGGCAAGTTTCGAAGGTTCCACTCAGTCCTGGCTACCCGTCTGGACTCCCCAAACCCTGGCTGTGGTGCCCCAGCGTGTGGGCCTACGGTTTTAAGCGACCGGACTGCCGCAGTTGAATCCGATTTTGGCCCCGGAATCCCCAAATTTCTGGCAGTCGGATTCAGCCTCCCCTAAAGTTTGAGGGATTGAGGGGACTCTCGCGTCACTTCTAAGAGGTAAATCGTCTCAGTGCATTTAGGAGTCAGCGTTTGAACGTTCCGGTTTTAGTGGTGCAAGGGTTAACGGTGTATCGCGGAACTCATCCGGCGGTGCAAGAAGTTTCCTTTACCGTACCGGCGGGCACCGATACCGCAATCATCGGCCCCAACGGTGCTGGAAAAAGCACTCTGATTCAGGCGGTGCTGGGCATTTTGCCACGTCAGGCAGGCCAAATTGCAGTCTTGGGACATGCCCTGTCTAACAAGGGATATCTGCCTCCGGCAGTGCGACAGCAGATCGCTTACTTACCTCAGAACTTTTTGTTCGATCGCCGCATTCCCATTACAGTATCTGAATTAGTGGGTTTAGGCTGGGATGGCGTCGGACCACAACTGCCCTGGGTGGGTGGCCGGGCCCGTCGGCATGCCGTGCGAGCCGCGCTGACTCAGGTAGAAGCCTGGCACCTGCGGGATCAACTGGTGAGCAGCTTGTCTGGGGGAGAAACCAAACGAGTGCTGCTGGCTTACTGCCTGGTGCGGCCCCGATCGCTGTTGATCTTGGATGAAGCTCCAGCCGGTTTGGATGTCTTGGGGGAGTCAGAGTTTTACCAGTTGCTCTATCAGCTCAAGCAAGAACAGGGTTGGGCGATTTTGCAGATTTCCCACGACTTGGATATGGTGCGCCGCAGTTGCGATCGCGTCCTTTGCATGAATCGCAAGCTGCTGTGCCAGGGGCCTCCCGACCACGCCCTGGCTCCTGAGCAGTTGTCTTTGGCCTACGGGCCGGATCTGGTTCGCTATCACCATACTTGTGAGCCTCACCACCATGACTATTGAAGCCGAACTCACCCGCGTTATCGGACTGTTTCAACTGCCCTTTATGCAACGGGCACTCATGGGCGGTGTTTTAACGGGTCTAATGGGGGGCTTACTGGGCAGCTTTACCATCCTGCGGCAACTTTCCTTTTTCAGCGATGCCTTAGGCCATTCCGCTCTGCTGGGCATCAGCATTGGGCTGCTGCTGGGGTTTGACCCGTCTTGGGTGCTGCTGCCCTTTGCAGTGGTGTTTGCCCTGGTGGTGACCTACTTTCTGGAACGGACTCAACTTTGGACCGATGCCCTGTTGAATATCATTTATTCGTCTTCCCTGGCGGTGGGCATTATTTTGCTCAGCTTTCGGGACGAGTATCAGGGAGGGATTACGAATCTCCTCTTTGGCGATATTCTCGCGGTGCAAACCGCCGATCTGATTTTCGGTACCGTGCTGTTAGCAGTATGTGCGGGGTTTATTGGTCTGACGCTGCGATCGCAAATCCTGCTCACTCTGCACGAACCGATGGCGATCGCTCGGGGCGTGAACGTCTCGGCCCAGCGCACCACCTTCATTGTCCTGCTTTCCCTAGTGGTGGGCATTTCTATCAAAGCGATCGGGGTTCTGCTGATCAGCGCCTTTGTCGTTATTCCCGCCTGTGCTGCCCGCCTGCTCAGTCGTCAATTCACTCACTACATCCTGATTTCTGCTGGCCTGGGGGCCGTCAGCGCTGTCATGGGCATGCTCCTGTCCGCTCTGTTTGACTTGCCTTCTGGCCCCAGCATTGTCGCTGTGCAACTGGGGATTTTTCTGCTAGCGGCTCTGGTTCCCACCGCCCGCGCGATCGCCCCCTAATCCACCTAAGTTCGGGATGAGGATTAGCAGAATAGCCAGAGATCCCAATCCCCTCCGCTGAGGGGCTAATGGGGTGGGACTTACGGCGGCTTACCCACCCCACATTAGCCCATCTCAAGAGCTATCCATTAGGCAGAAGTCGATTAAAGCTATGTCAGCAAGGGATTCTAGACTACGCTTGCGCGAGCAAACCCACCGCCTGCGGCACCTCTCCTAAGCCCCCTGGGCAGGCTGCGCCAAAGGCAAGGAGAGGTTGATTCACATGCTGATGAACAGATTTGACCCAAGTTTGACAGGACATCTGGTTCCTCTCCTTGATAAGAAGAGGCTAGGTGAGGTGATACCGCCACCAACTGGCCCTATTGCTGCTTGAGGCTATTGCCTGGTCAGGTTTCAACGTGTCGCCAAACCAACTACGTTGCCAGGAACCTGGGAGGACTGTCGCTTCCAGAAAGTCTTAATCAATGACAAGGATTTTTGGCTCAATCGGTGTTTCAAGGAGCTAGCCAAGCAGCGTGTTCAATAGGCTATCCAGCAAGGCTTTGCCTCTTTTCCTAGCATTATGAACGAACTCGAAGAAGCCAAGATAGAGCGGCAGTTTCTCTTGCGAGATCCCACGATGGGGCCTGAGCCAAGAGCGCAACAGTGACCAAAATCCTTCCATGGTGTTGACATGGACTTCGCAAAAGCCATCGTCGTCTTCGTCCCGAGCGTATTCGCCAGCACTGTGACAAACACTTTTATGCGGGTAGCCCCAGGCCTCCAGTCGGGCATAAATGTCGTACTCGTCAGTGTAGATAAGCGTTCCAGCCCTCACCGTTGCCTGAATAATCGGCTGGATGGTCTTTTGCTGAACATTGGCTAACATTCTAATCACGACTTCACCGCCGCGCTGAATCATACCGAAGATCGGCGGCTTCTCTTTTTCAAGCGTACCCCTGCCCCGAACCCCTTTGAGCTTGCGCCGCCGCCCTTGGCGGCCTTTTTTTTAACCTGCTCAGGGTGTCCTTTGTGGCCGGCGGTGACATAGACCTCATCGAACTCTACCGTGCCTGATAGCTGGACTTCTGGCCGTTGATCCGCCACGGCTTGGCGCAGTTCGCTCGTCATCTGATGCACATCATCTTTGTGCAAGCTCAGCTCTTGAGCAATCTGTTGATTCGAGAGATTGAGGCCCATCAGATACAGACAGGCAACCCAGGTTTGCAAGGGCTGATGGCGACCCGCAAAGAGGCTGTCGGTTTAAGTCATCGAACTGACGTCCACAGTCGCCACAGACGTATCGCTGCCGAGCCGGATGGCTCTCATGTTTACCCCGTTTCGTGACCGACCCAGACCCACATTCAACGCAACAGACGCCGCCAGGCCATCGCAGTTGGCGGACCGTTTCGTAGCACTTGTTGTCATCGATAAGTCTCGAAAGCGTTAACATCGGAGGCTATGGGTGGGCTGATATTGATTTCACGCTAACGCGTGAGACCCATGCCGTGCAACCTCCCAGAAACAGCTATTGAGCCGGATTTTTTACTGCTAGAAGCGATGGATAATGCTATCAGCGAGGAGACATCCCTATGACCAGAGCACTAGAGCGCGATCGCACCCCATCCCCTGTGCAATCTCAGCTGGGCGGCATGGCCCAAACCTACAGCTGGCAATGGCAGAGCCAATCTCTCACGGTGGCCTATGAAACAGTGGGCGAGGGCGAGCCGGTGTTGCTGCTACCGGCCTTTAGTACCGTCTCAAACCGGGCAGAGCTGAAGGATCTGGCGATGGGTTTAGCGCCCTATTTTCAAGTCACGGCCCTTGACTGGCCGGGTTTTGGGGAATCCGATCGCCTGCCCCTGGATTACGGCCCAGCGCTATACACCCAGTTTTTGCAGGACTTTGTAGCGGCGACCTTCGAGTCACCGATCGCGATCGGAGCAGCAGGCCATGCCGCTGGCTACGCACTGACCTTAGCGAATCAGACAGACCGCTGCCGCAAGCTCGCACTGATTGCGCCCACCTGGCGCGGCCCCTTGGCGGTGATGGGGGTGCCACCAACGGTGCGATCGGGCGTCAAGGAACTAGTGAGAACCCCCCTTGTGGGTCAGGCCCTTTACGGACTCAATACCCAACCCGCCTTCCTCAAGTGGATGTACCGTCGCCACGTCTTTGTGGAGGAGCAGCGCCTGACGCCAAACTACATTCAACAGCGCCACCAAAGCACCCAGCAGCCAGGAGCCCGCGATGCCCCCGCCGCGTTTGTGACGGGAGGGCTCGACCCGGTACAGAGTCGGGAGGTGTTTCTGCAATCCATCGCGGCGCTGGCTTGTCCGGTGATGGGCGTTTTAGCTGAGCAGGCTCCCCCAGCCTCCAAAGCTGAAATGGAGGAGATCGCGGCACTGCCTGGGGTGCAGGCCACCCGTTTACCCGGCACCTTGGGTCAAGCGGAGGAATATGGGGACACTGTGGCAGAAACCATCAGGCCGTTTTTAGCTTCCGTAGCCCTGTAGAAGGGGACGAGCAAGGCCGTCTAACGTTGGATTTCAAGGCGGCAGACGGTCTGGAACTCGCATCGATAACCTTTATGTTGCCGTACCAACACGGACACGACTTTTGTCAGTCAAGCAGGCGATCGCCTTTCAACCTGGCAGTAATTTCCTTGCCGCCACGGCCGAAGACGGCTGGGTCTGCCTTTGGAAAAAGGCTCAACAGGCCACTCAGATCCTGGAAGGCTCCCCAAGGTTTCGCCAACCTCGCTTGGAACCCCAATGGACAATGACTCGCCGCCGGTAAACAGCAACGAGAGTGGTTGGTGTGGAAACAAAGTAATCGGGGGAAGAGGGTTGGATGAGGGAATTTTACGCTCTACGGTTCACGGTCTACAGTCTAATACCAGTTCTCAGTGATCGGACTTCCAATGCAATCTTGGAAACGCCGGGGAACCGAGGGGCAGGGGAGCCCGATCTGCAGCCTTGTTTTAGAGAATCGGTCTAAAACGACTTTGGCATAAGGAGATTTCCTAGAAAGAATATACCGTTACTGTCAGGGCGGGTTTAGCGAGAAACCTTGATTCCATAAGTATGTACGGCATAATAAGTCGAGGTGTACAACGGTTGGGTAAGTAGTCTTGACATTGACGTACTGAGTCGTGTGACCGTGAATCTCACCCCGATGTTCTAGCCCCTCGACAACGTGATAGGCCAGTTCCGCTTCACTCTCAAACATCTGCCCCCTCAACTCGTCACGCTTGAGATGTTGCCATTCCCCTTCAATCGGGTTCATCTCCGA
>JBHJJI010000346.1:0-7650 GCA_050042805.1 Leptolyngbyaceae cyanobacterium | reverse complement strand
TTCGTCTCTTGAAAGCGTTGGGCGATTACTTTGTCGTGAACGTGTCATCGCCCAATACACCTGGCCTGCGATCGCAGGCCAGGTGTATTGGGCGATGACACGTTCACGACAAAGTAATCGCCCAACGCTTTCAAGAGACGAAAACTGTGGATATAGTCCTCGACGGCTTGGTCAAGCGGCGTGATTTTCGATTTGCCCAGGTTGATACCGATCGGAATCACCGCTGGTTGTCGCTGCCAAAGCTGCTGCAGCCGCTCCGCCAGTTGCGCAGCCCCCTGATTGTTGAAACCCATCCGGTTGATCACCGCCTGATCTTTGGGCAACCGAAATAGGCGGGGCTGCGCGTTGCCCGGTTGGGGGTAACGCGTGACGGTGCCTAGTTCGGCAAAGCCAAAGCCCATGAGAGACCAGGCTTGAGCGGCGATGCCATCCTTATCGAATCCGGCAGCCAGGCCCATCGGGTTGGCAAAGGTCAGGTTCCACAGTGATTGAGAGAGGCGCGCATTGGTAAATTGACAGCGATCGCGCAACCACCGCTGCATCAGTACCCAGTTCGCGGCTGTTGGGGATTGGGTATCGGCTACCTTAGCCAGCAGGTGCAGGGTCTGTTGATGCAGCCATTCTGGGTCGAGCTTGACACCGTGAAACAACAGCGGCCTCACCCCCTGTTGATACCAATCGACCATGCTTCTGTGTCCTCAATGCTGTCCAGAGTTTAGGCTATTGCTACGGGCGATCGCGACGAACTCATGGAATGACTATCGGAATCTCAGTGCAATCGCACCCTCGGTGCAGTTGGGTTGCCATCGGAAAACCCAATTCTATTTTTCATCACTACGTTGCACGAGTTTTCTATATTCATAGTCTGAGAAAACTCCAGATAAATCAATTTTATTAAAATACAAGAATCAACTTTCTGTTAATACTAGAATTATAAAAAGGAGGAAAAAACAAACATGCAGCAATATGCAAGTGGCCTAGGGAAAATGCAGATTTAAAACGTAAGATGCATAATTCGATGGAAGATAAATGGAAATCTTTACTTAGAGAAGTTCAGATAAACCCCTCATTAGTTTGGAGAGGAGCCAAACCACATTGCTGTACTAGTGAAATCTTCTTTGAGTTTGAACACAAATCGGGTTTTTCCTTTCCAGAGGAATTCAGATTTTTCTGTCAGATATTTGGAAGAGGGAGATTCGGAAACGATTGGATTCTGATTAGTCGTTGCCCAGCTGCAGAAGATTTGAACGAACAATTGGATGATGATGTAGATATTATAGAAACACTAAAATTACAGTTTGAAGGCTCAGCAGATACTTTGTCTATTCTTAATCAGAGCTATTATTTTGGCTGCTGTAATCAGGTCTCGTTTCTTTTCACGAAAGAAGTAGTTGAAGGTCAGCCTAACTTTTGCCACAGAATATATGCCATGGATGACAACGGCAATTTCTACAATATGGGAATAGATTTTTTCCAGTTTGTGAAGAAGTATTGTCTCGGCGAAGGGATTGGACAAGACTTTCCGCAGCTTCTTAAGTTTATGGTTCCTGCTGGAAGGAATAAGGAGCAAATGGTTCTCAATGCCTTTACTTCGATTTAATCACTTTGCTGTAATCTCCAGTTCCATCTCTCCCTGGCTGTCGTTGGATTGGTATCAGAAAAACTAGTTCTAGTTTTCATCACAACAGGGCCATTTTGGCGATCTCATCATCCTCTAATCGCTTGCCTAACTCTGGCCGAATCTTGAAGTCTCTTAACAAACGCGAGCGGATGCCTTACCTTGCGTTGTAATAGGTACTTCGAGCGCTGAGCCAATTCGGCTTGGCTGAGTGCAAGACTTTATACCGTCGATGGTGAACTGAAGTCTCCGAGTTTTCAGGATGACCCGTAGTTTTAAGACAGCGTGACACCGAGTAAGGGTGCTAACTAGCGTTCACTATCTGCGTGAAATGTGGCGACTCGTGATGGGCCTATGGTCGAGGTGGGTCAGTATGTCTCCCAGGCAGATGGCATATCTCGACACAAACACCTACGGCGATTTGGTGTAACAGGTATAGACTTAGGAGACTTAGCCGTCTTTACACTAGGGCGGCGTTGCGGGTTGAGAGTGCCTGTGCGTCTTGCCCGTCACTGCGGTCGCCCCGGTTGCCTATCGAGGGTGTCTCTAATCTGAACCACCCCCTGCTGGCCTGCTAGAGTCTCGCTGGAATGCTTTTCTGATCCCGAAAACCACAGACCCGTCATGGTTTCGACATTACCCAGTCCCAATCCTGAAAGACGTTTAGCAGCCTTAGCCAAAATTCTAAAGTTGCTGCGAGAAACGGAAGATCTCGACAGTCTAGTGTCTGCCCTGCTGGAAAACCTGCAGGAGGAAATGCACTACAGTCTGCTGTGGTTTGGCTTGTATGACCGGGTACAGCATCAGGTCATTAGCCAGGGCTATTTAGCGCCGAAGCCCCATCGTTCACTCAAAAGCACGTTTTCACTCGCGCCTGGCGACTTGATGGAGCAGGTGGTAATTCAACAGCGCCCCTTGGTCATTAACGATCTACGGGTTGAGTCACGCATCGCGACGTGGAATGACATGGCCACGCAGTTTTCAATTCAAGGGGCGCTGATTTTTCCGGTCAGACGGCGCGATATTTGCCACGGCTTGCTGATTATGGGCTCTAACCAGTGGGGCCAAACGCTGAGCAATAGCGATCGCACCTTTATCTCCACTATTTGCAGTGCGCTGGCGGATGTTTTGCACAAGCGTGAACAAACGCTGCAAACCCAACGGCGCAAAGATCCGGGCATCGCGGTTTCGGGCTTAATTAATCAACTGCAGGGTACCGGCGATCTAGATGATCAATTGACAACGATTTCCCAGTCGATCTTTCGGTTTATTGATCCTGACCGGGTGCGCATTTTTTGGTTAGACCCAATTAAGTTTGAATTTTGGGAGCGGCTGACGATTCAAGCGCGCGCTGCCTCACCTCCGAAGCGCTACACTCCAGAATCACCGGGGCTGACCATTGGCGTCAGCGAGATTCGCGGCATCTATCAGGTGCTGAATGCCCAGCAGTCTTTAACCATTGGTGACGCCCAAAGCGCTAACGCGGCGAACGTACCCGACCAGTTTCTGCAGCTGCTCAAAGCCGATGCCTTGATGGTAGCTCCCATTTTTGAGCACAAGACGTTTCTGGGGTTTGTCAGCGTCGAAAGCAATACCCCGGTTGTTTGGTCAGACGCTAACCGCACCTATCTCAAAACCGTGTCTAGTTTGGCCGGGCTCATGATGTCGCGGCTCTCGGTGGCGGAGATGCAGCAGCGCTCAGAGGCTGAGGTGGAGCTGTTGACCGGGCTCGTGCACAGCATTCAAAACGAGACGGATTGGTATAGAAGTCTTGAACTGTGTGCCGAAAATCTCTATCAAGCGCTGGGCGCTCAGCAGTTTTTAGTGCTGCAGCATGATGCTGAACATGGGGGCTATCAAGTCGTTTTTCGGAAGATTCAGGTTTCGCGCAAACGCCTGCCGATGGCTTGGCCCACGTTGGATGCTGTCGATTGGCAAATGTTGGAAAGTAGTGAATCGGCGATCGCCATCAATGATTTGACCAACGACCTAAAACTGCTGGCCTGGCGAGAAAACTTTCAAGCAGTCGATATTCAAGGGTTGTTGGCCTGCAACATTACGCCGGGGAGTGCCCCCACGGGAATTGTGATTTTGGCCAGTCAGACGCCTCGCCAGTGGGCCGATGCCGATGCTCAGCTGCTGCAAAAAATTGCTAAACAAATCGGCTTGATTCTGCATCAGTGGCAGCTGCAGCGCCAAAATGACGAACAAGAAGATCTCTACGGCTCAATTCAATGGGGGCTAAGAACCCTCCAGCAGACTTCTCATCTCGAATAACTGGAGGATTCAGCCTGTCAGTATCTGCTTGATCTTCTCAACGCTTCCCTTGTGGGTTTGGTCAATTGGCAGGTTGGTGAGCTGAGTGGCACAATCAGCCGGGTGATTTCTCGCCATATTGACTTTGGGGCTGACCGCCAAGCGCAGATTTCCCTGAGTTCCGATGCCATCGTCAACTGGGCACAACAGACCGACGGGCCTCTGCCAGTCACCTGGGAAGATTTGCCTGAAGAAACCCAAAAGTGGATCTCGGGGCCACCTGAGAGCAAGTTTCTGATTGTGGCGCTCAAGACCTCTGACAAACATGCCCCGAGTGGGGTGTGGATTGTGGCCGATCGCCGCGATCGCAAGTGGACGGATCACCACTTAAGTCTGATGTCTCTGATGTCTAACCAGTTGGCTTGGTCGCGTCGTCATTTGAGTATTCTTGACTTGTTGCTCGCGCGCCAAGAATCCCTCGAAGCGCTGAACTGGTATAAGCATAAACGCTTGGATGAAGTGCATCGGCAATTAGGCGTGAGTCTGGAGCGGCTGAGTGACCCGATCACTCAAGGCAAGGGGCTGACGGCCCAACGGCAGCTGCAACTGGTGCGGCAGTTGGGCAATTTGACCAGCGGCATTGGTAGCGTGCTCAGTAATGAAACCTGGGAGCTGCGTGACCATCAGCAGACGACCCCGCTGATCAGTCTGATCAATCGGTTGATGGAGCGGGTGAATCCGCTGATTCAAGAACATCAGCTCTGGGCCAAGGTGCACAACGACAGCAATGTCATCATCTCTGGCGACTTAGAAAAGATTGAGCTAGTGCTGTATGAGCTGACGGTAGCAGCCTGTCAGCGATCGCCGGAGCAAGGCCGCTTAGATATCTGGTGTCGCCCGCTGGAGCGCACGTTTATGGAGTTGGCCATTACCGATGATGGCGATGTGCCACGCCAGTTGCTCAAAGATTTGAAGCATGGCCGCCCCGATGATGTCTTAGTGCCCTCTTTGTTGGATGTGCCGCCCGGATTGCACTTCAGCATTTGTCAAACGCTCATGCAGCAGGTAGGAGGCGAATTTAGTCTGCAAAAGCTAGACGATGGCCGCATCATGAGCCGCATTGTGTTGAGCATTGCGGGCAAAGGTAAACCCGCTGGCCTGGTCAGAGGGAAGAATGCCTAAGGCCAGCCAACAACCCGGTACGCCCTGGCAATCGCGGCCTCAGGGTAACAGCGTGAGCTGCCGGAGGTGTGGCATTGAGAGCCTGGGCGATCGCACGCTTGTTGAGCGACGCTGTTCCTCTTCTGAACAGGCCGGCTAACACCAGCTCTCAATGATCGGACTGCCAATGCAGTCTTTAGCGCATGGTGACAAACTCTTCAGCCGCACTGGGATGAATGCCGACTGTCGCGTCAAAGTCAGCCTTCGTCGCCCCAGTTTTAATAGCGATCGCCACCCCTTGAACAATCTCAGCGGCATCATCGCCCACCATATGCGCCCCCAGAACGCGATCGCTCTCATTGTGAACAATCAGCTTCATCAGCGTCTTAACTTGCATGTCGGGCATGGTGTAGAACATCGGGCGGAACTTGGAACGGTAAATTTTGATGCCCGCTTCACCATATTGTGCGATCGCCTCCGCCTCGGTGAGGCCCACCGTAGCGGCCTCGGGAGAGGTAAACACCGCAGTCGGAATATTGTCGTAGCTCATGGTGCGAGAATTGCCGCCAAACTGCGTGTCAGCAAAGGCTCGCCCTTCAGAAATCGCAACGGGTGTCAGGTTGATCTTATCCGTGACATCGCCCACGGCAAAGATATGAGGCTCGGTGGTGGTGTTGTACTTATCGACCGCGATCGCGCCAGCGGCCAATTCAACCTGAGTATTTTCCAGCCCTAGTTTTTCGATATTTGGTTTGCGCCCTAATGCTGCCAAACTCACCACATCGGCAATGATGTGCTGCTGCTCATCGTTGATTAACACACACACATCGACACCGGCATCATTTTTGGCGATGCTTTCGATCTCCGTTTGCGTCATCACGTGAATGCCATTGGCGATCATCTGGGTTTGAATTTCGTTGCGAATATCTTCGTCAAAGCCCCGCAAAATCTTGTCTCCCCGAATCACCTGGGTGACCTGAGTGCCCAAACCGTTGAGAATGCAGGCAAACTCACAGCCAATATAGCCGCCGCCTAAAATGACGGCGCGTTTTGGCTGTTGCGGCAGGTGAAAGATATCGTCTGATGTGATGGCATGCTCAATGCCCGGAATCGGCGGCAGTGCGGGAGTCCCCCCCACGGCAATGAGGATCTTGTCAGCGGTAATCTTCTCGCCGCCCACCTCTAAAGTGTGAGAGTCAATGAAGCTGGCGTAGTGGGGAAACACCTGAACCGACGACTTGTCCAGCATGTTGCGATAAATGCCGTTCAGACGCTGCAGTTCGTTGCTGACGGCGCTAATGAGCTTGCTCCAGTCAAATTTGCTATCGACCGCGTCCCAGCCATAGCCTGTGGCCGCATGATACTGGTCAGGAAATTGGGAGGCATACATCATCAGTTTCTTGGGCACACAACCGCGATTGACACAGGTGCCGCCGAGCGTCCAAGATTCAGCAATTCCGACTTTGGCGCCATATTGAGCGGCTCGCCGCGCCGAAGAGATGCCGCCAGAGCCAGCCCCAATTACAAACAAATCAAAGTCATAAGCCATGAAATTATCCCCCGTTTATCCATTGTCATCAAAAGGCGATTCAAAGAAAATATCTGTAGCGGTCTAAAATATTGTCTTTTCTATGACGCTTGATCTCAGCATTAGCGATGCCTAGCGACTCTTGAGCCCGATAGATATAGTTTACCGGCCCCTAAATGGTTTCGTTGGAAGCGTTTTTGGTTCGCTCCGTGAACGGCTGTCATCTCAAGGAACGCTGACAAACTTTAAAAGTGATCAAAAAGGGAAAACCGCCGGGGTCTTCCCTTTCGAGCTATTCAGCTGGCGTGATCAAATCGATATGGACTCAAATTGATCGGCGTGATCAAATCGATATGGACTCAAATTGATCTAAGCGCTAACTACTTGGCACCCTTAAGGTAGGCCAACATCGTGTCAGCATCCGAGACCTCAAACGGATCGGTGGGGCAGTTGTCGCCAAAATCAGGCTCGATGAACATTTTTTCAATCTTGCCATCGTCGATCACAGCAGAATAGCGCCAAGACCGCATCCCAAATCCGAGGTTGGATTTGTCAACCAACATGCCCATTTTGCGGGTGAATTCACCGCTGCCATCAGGCAGTAAAAACACATTCTTGACGCCCTGAGCCTTGCCCCACTGGAACATCACGAATGCATCGTTCACAGAGATGCAGACAATCTTGTCAACACCTTGAGCTTTGATCTCGTCGTAAAGCTCTTCGTAACGCGGTAAGTGAGTGGAAGAACAGGTGGGTGTGAACGCTCCCGGCAGAGAAAACAGCACGACCCGCTGGCCACCAAAAAGCTCTTCGGTGGTCACATCTTGCCAACGGAAGGGATTGTCGCCGCCAAGCGACTCGTCGCGAACCCGAGTTTTGAATACGACGCTAGGTGCACGCTCAATAACATCCATAAAACCTCATTGTGTCTCAAGAACTACAGTCTTTTTTGAGAGCAGCCTTTATTAAGCAACTATTAAAATTGACTAGCTCTTAAGTCAGAATAGTTCTAAAATACAAAACAAGCAACTATTTTTAACAATCATCTTGTCAAAAGTTGGGTGTGTGGCGATTCCGCCCAGCCATC
>JBHJJI010000345.1:0-6390 GCA_050042805.1 Leptolyngbyaceae cyanobacterium | reverse complement strand
TCAAAAAACAGCGGCTGGCTATGACCAAATCGCCCAATGGTGGCAGACCCAGCACCAGGCATCGCGCTATGGCGTAGCAGCGCTAGAAAAGGCTCTGCAGTTTGTGGTCAAGCGGGGGAGCGCGATCGATATTGGCTGTGGTAGCAGCGGTCGCTTTATGGAAATTCTGATTCAGCAAGGATTTCAGCCAGAGGGGTTGGATATTTCCGCTGAGATGATTCGCCTGGCTCAGCAGCGACATCCCGACCGGTCTTTTCATCATGCGGATGTGTGTACCTGGACTCCGCCCCGGCAATACAGCCTGATCATCGCCTGGGATAGCACCTTTCACCTACCACTCCCTCAACAGGAACCGGTGACCCGAAAACTCTGTGGAGCGCTTGAGCCGGAGGGCGTTTTCCTGTTTTCGGGTGGGGGTGGGCCAACCGGTGGCAAAATCTCGGGGGCGTTTCGAGAGCAGGTCTTTGAGTACAGCTCCCTCGGCAGCAACGGATTTTTACGGGTGATCGACGAGTGTGGCTGTACCTGTCAACACCTGGAATATGATCAATATCCGCTCATTCATGTTTATTGGGGCGTTCAGAAGGTCGCCGTCAGCTAAGCAGACTGGATGCTGAACTCGGAGGATGGGTGGCGATCGCCTGACGTTTCCACCCCTTTGGCCCAAAATCACCGCTGGAAACTTTGTAGACTAGTGAGCACATTCGTTTCCTTTGAGTGACTCGTGCGGCATGAAGCTTCATCTCAAAATTTGGCGGCAGTCCAGCCCTGATCAGCCTGGACAGTTTGAGCGATACACCGTGGCAGCAGCGCAGCCTGACATGTCTTTTTTAGAACTGCTGGATGTTTTGAATGAGCAACTCATCGCTGAAGACCTGATGCCTGTTGAGTTTGACCACGACTGCCGCGAGGGCATCTGTGGCTCCTGTGGCGTGATGATTAACGGCCAAGCCCACGGCGCTCAGGCCAAAAGCGCGACCTGTCTGCTGTACCTGCGGCACTTCATTGACGTCGATACCGTGGTGGTGGAACCCTGGCGAGCTAAGGCATTTCCCATCATTAAAGATTTAGTGGTCGATCGCACCGCGTTGGATCGCATCATCACGGTGGGAGGCTATATCTCGGTGAAAACGGGGTCAGCTCCCGAAGCCAACGCCCTACCGGTGGCCAAAGCGGATGCTGATCTCGCTTTTGACTATGCTGCTTGCATTGGTTGTGGGGCCTGTGTCGCGGCGTGCCCCAATGCATCGGCCTCTTTGTTTACAGCGGCCAAGGTGGCGCACCTGTCGCTGCTGCCTCAGGGCCATCCAGAACGCTAGCAGCGGGTGCAGGCGATGACGCAACAAATGGCGACCGAGGGCGTTGGCGATTGCTCGAATCACGGCGAGTGCGAAGCCGTGTGTCCTAAGGGTATTTCCATTGACACGATCGCTCGCATGCGGCGCGAATATGTGCGATCGCTGTTCTAGCCGGAGTCACGAGGTCGGCATCGAACGTTCCTATGGGTCTGCATGTGCTCTCGAAAATTCTGTCAGATTTTGTACTTTCGGCAGTGTATTGCAGTTGCCTGAAGACAATTAGGCTTCAAAATTATGGAAAGATTTGTGGATATTCTTCTGGATAAAGGCCGTAACTTTGAGTAGTGCATTCTTGCTCTGATGAACAACACTCTTGATACCGATATTCGACTAACTGGAATTCATTTCCTTGGAATTGGTAATGAGCGAATGAGCCACAATCTGCCATACCTCTTGCTTTGCTAAAAATCGATAGAATTTTTTCGCTAGACTCGAAAAGCCGTCTGCCACTCACGATATAGCTTTCATAACGAACTAAATCTCCTAAATCGTTATATCGGTATCTTGCAAATGACAGAGGTGTGATTTCTGCTTCGGAGATAGTTAAATGCTGGCTTACACTGCTCGTTAGCAAGTAATAGCCTTCCTCATCTCTGCGATAGGCCTCTGATGGTTGACGACTCATCTCAACTTCACTGACTAAAGCACTGGGCTGATAGAGGAAGTAACTATACGAAGTGTTGTATGTTCCTAAACCGCAAATTTGCTCTACAAGATATTTTTGAGAGGTGAGTTTGTACAGTTTGGGAATGTATTGCAACAGCAAGAGTCCATAAGTTTCTCCCTCGCATAGACGGGTTCTGTGGTTCTGCCGGGCTAAATAGTTGAGCAATCTGACACTGAGTAAAGGAACTTCAGAGATATCCGGGGAAAAGTCCTCTTGAGTTGACTGTTGATAGATCTGTTCAGAGACAGAAGCCCGTTCATTTTCTGTAGCAGGAGCCGTCAACCAAGCTTCTGTATAGGAAGTATTTTCGTAAGAACCAGTGCAGCTCTGCAGAATTAATACGACACCGCAGAAAACAAGGTGGTTTAACCCTGAGATGGACATAGACATAAATATTTTTGTTCTCTGGAGAAAACCTCAATGTTTCAGTGAACTTCACACTTTTGAGAAGTCGGTAGGTTTTCGTTTAGTTAGCGCTACTGCCCAACAGAAATAGTCCCAGCATTGTGATGCTGTTCCAGGCGCTGTGCAGCAGCATGGGTGCCAGCAGATTGCGCGATCGCGTGTAGACAATCCCCAAAACCATGCCGAGGACGGTGAGCGGCAACACCTCAGAAAGGCTCAGGTGAGCGATCGCAAACACTAGGCTACTGACGAGAATGGCCCCCCCCACGGGCAGGTAGCGCGTCAGCGACGGCAGCAAAAAGCCGCGAAATAAAAACTCTTCAAATAGCGGCGCCGCCAGGGACGCGGTGGCAAAAAAGATCGCCAACGCCCAGGGGTCTTGCGCTTCTAAAACGGTTTGCAGCAGCGGATTGCTGCCGCCTTGACCTTGCCAGATCTGCTGGTTGAGCAAAGAGACGGTCAACATCAGCGGCAGGGCTGCCAGGTAGCCGCCCAACCCCCACAGCAGCCAACCCCCTTTGAGACGGATGCGAAACCAGTCCTGCGGTAAGGGGCGATAGTTGCGAATGGCGAAAAACAGGACGGCGATCGCCCCTGCCGACATCATCAGGTAATAGGTCAGGGCATACAATGCCTGGCCGCGAATTCCCCAAGCCGCTAGGGGACTCCTCAGGGGTGAGATCAGCAGTGGCACGATCAGCTGACCCATAAACAAAAAGCCGCCGACCACCACCAGCCAAATCGTTTCGACCGACCACGGGGTGTCCCAGCCTTGGTCGCGATTGCTTGCCAGCAGCGAGTCCGCGCCCTTGACCAAGCGCTGTACGCCGACGAGAATCAGCACCAAAATTCCCAGCACCGTGCCGATCACGGGGATGACTCCTACCGCTGCCAAGGTGATGACGAGACTCTGCGCGGTGGCGGTTTCAGCTTGTTCTAGTTGGGCCAGGGCCTCGGCAGCGGCGGTGCGATTATACAGTTCGGTCAGGGCGCGATCGCGAAACCACCCCTGCAGCGTCTCTTGCAGCAGGACTTCACTGTCATCGGGCACCGCGTCGCCTTGCCACAGCAGGCTCAGCGTGTCGGCAGTGCGCCACAGGGCATCGCCTCTGGCCTGACGGGCCTTGACGGCCTCCCAGTTGCTTTGGGCAGCAGCGACATCCCCCTGTTCCGCATTGAGAATACCCAGCCGCAAATCGAGTAGGTCGAGCAGTTCTGACTGCTCTGTGAGGGCGGCTTGCAATCGGGGCGAGGGGGCGGCAGTCGCTGACTCAGCGGTATTGTCTTCTATTGTTTTAAGGGCTGTGGTGCGCACCGACTCATAGGTCTTTTGGGCATCCTGCAGGGGCTGGTCGCCCAGCAAATTTTGCCGTACCAGCGTCGCCTGCTCGTCCGAGAGTCCCCCGCCATCCCAAGCGGTAGTGCGCAACAGTAAATCCGTCTGGTACAGCTCTAGCCGACTTGCGACTTGCGGTTCATTCCAGCTGGCAATGAGGGCGCTCCCCATGACGATGCCCACCACCAAGGTGATGACAAATAGAGCCACCCGGCGGAGGGTGATCGGCAACTGGGGGGCGATGTTGGAATCCATAGGGGCTGACTAAGTCTGCAAAACGCTGCATTTCAGCGTAACTGTTATTTTCCCCTTGGGGATAGTTGGGGGCCAGGCGGTTTGCTGTTGGGGGGCGCTAAGCCGCCCGAACGACAAGCATTTCGTTGCCCCCGCGTTGAAACTCATAGTCAACCCGCTGTCGAGAGACGGTGAACCCGTCATTGAGCAGTTGCGCGGTCACTGCGGCCAGGTGCGGTGAAAGTTGACCGTCTAAGGTAAGTAAGGGGAAGAGTCTCACTTCATGAGCGATGCGCAGCAGCTCCCGCAGCGATTGTTGATGAAACTGGCAAGATAGGTGGTCGCTGTACAGCCACAAAAAATGAGAGACCAACGCTAGATCAAAGTGATTATCCTCAAACGGCAGATTGGGTAGACTGCCTGCCATGTATCGGCCCGCCTGTTTGCCGGTCTCGTAGTCGGCTAAAAACTGCGTCATGGCGGCCATGCGTAACCGGCCCAGGTCTTCGACTGAGGCGATCGCCGTCCACATATAATCCGCCTGGGATTGCTGCAGCTGCTGCAAAATCGGGTCATAGGTAGCAGCAATGCGATCGCGAATCTGCGATTCGGTAAAGGCATAGAGCGGATCGACTGAGGTCACTTGACCGCCGCGCTGCGTCAGCACGGTATTAAATGCGGCGGGGCCGTCAGCGCAGCCTAAAATCCGCTGCCCCAGGTCGACTTCGGTGAGGGCAAACATCCGCAGATATTCTTCGTAGGAGCGTCCCCAAGGAACGATCTCTTTCAGGGTTAAGCCCATGACCCAAAAATATAGAGAACCTGCGAACCTATTACCAAGGTCTGAAAAGTTGGAGGGCGCTGGGCCAAATAGCTGCTGGCAAGTCAAACGCGATCGCGACTGGTCAGTTGCGCTGCAGCAGTATGAGGATCAGCGAACGTCAGTCGAAAATTGTACCCTTGATAAAGTTCCTGTGTTAGTGTTTGAAGGATCATCTGCATCGGAGTTGATCTTCCGACGCGTGGAAGCACTTTCAGACAAACTTTACCAAGAACTTAAACAAGCCACTCGGGCTTCTGATAAAAGTAGCCGGGCCACGGCAGAACGTTTAAGTGAAGAGGTACAGCGGATCTGTACCCAAAGCCAGCGCATTCAAGATTCTGGCGAGGTTGAAGCTTGGGCGCAAAACCTGGGTATGCATCGCCTCAATCAATGTCTTAAGTACTACCGACTCGGTTCCATTAAAGGTCGCGTAGAACTACATAGCACCCTAAGTGCGATCGTATACCGATACATTTCGCTGCCCCATACCCAAGCCAGCTATCAGGCGCGCCTCACCCTGATTGAAGACTTTTTGCAAAACTTTTATCTAGAGGCGCTGAACGCCTTTCGGCGGGAAACGGAAACCTCGCCTGATTATCAACCCCGCACGCTGCTAGAGCTAGCCGAGTACATGGCGTTTACTGAGCGCTATGGCAAGCGCCGAATTCCCCTGCCGGGTCGTCGCAGTCAGCAGTTGGTGATCTTGCGGGCTCAGACCTTTGCCAAACAGCAGCCGCCGGAAGCGACTGTGGATATTGAGCAGGCGGCCGATGGCGGCAGCAGTGATACTGACGATGTCAGAGATTCGGTGCCCATTCGTCGATTGCGGGAAGAATTGGTCGCTCAGCAAGACAGTCTGCCCGAAGAGGTATTGCGCAATCGGGTGATCGAGGCTTTGCTGAGCTATTTGAAAGAGCGCAATCAGGAAGACTGTGCCGACTATTTCACCCTGCGTCTGTTAGATCTGCCCACGTTAGAAATTGAAGCTCTGCTTAAACTCACGCCCCGTCAGAGAGACTATTTGCAGCAGCGGTTTAAATATCATCTAGTGCGATTTGCCCTCTCTCACCACTGGGATATTGTGCATGAGTGGCTAGAAGCCGATTTGGAACGTAATCTGGGCTTAGCGCCGCAGCAGTGGGATCAGTTGCACCATACAATCAACGAGACTCAGACTAAGCTTTTGCATCTTAAAAAAGATGGGAAAGATGATACTGAAATTGCGAAGATGCTGGGTATCAGCTCAACTCAGCTGCAGAAGCAGTGGACCAAGCTGCTGGAGCAAGCCTGGGAAATTCGTAATTTGTAGCCTGTATCTCGGGATTTTGTGTTCCTGGAATTTGTATTCTTTGTGTTCTTGATTTGAATTGTCCGGAAGGGGGCCTACGTGCGATGAAAAGTGACCCAGATATGATTCGGAGTTTTCTACTTGGGCTCCTTGAGCACTTTAGCCGGACAGATTCCTCGCCATCAGGGAAGGTTGACGATTTAGACGGAATATCCTCGCAAGTAGAACCCTCTCCCGAAACTATGCATCCCCCTCGCACCGGCTCCGAAGGTGTTTCCA
>JBHJJI010000344.1:0-4473 GCA_050042805.1 Leptolyngbyaceae cyanobacterium | reverse complement strand
ACGCAACTGGGATATTTCCAGGTGATTGCGGAACCGGTTTCCACCTGCGTCCAGGAAATTTTGGCGTTTTTATGACAAGTACCGCGCTTGGTCACAAAGTTGTAGATGCCACCCTTGCCGTTTTTGTCCCCAGCGAACCAGTTCTGTACGGTGGAATATTTGATTTCGGCATCGTCGAGCGCCACCAGTTCCACCACGGCGGCGTGCAACTGATTGCTGTCATACATGGGGGCCGTGCAGCCTTCTAAATAGGTGACTGAACTGCCTTCTTCGGCAATGATCAGTGTCCGCTCAAATTGGCCTGAGTCACCGTTGTTGATGCGGAAGTAGGTGGACAAATCCATCGGGCATTTCGTGTTCTTAGGGATGAACACAAAGGAGCCGTCACTAAAGACTGCTGAGTTGAGGGCGGCAAAGTAGTTATCGCCAACTGGCACTACGGTGCCCAAGTACTTTTCGATCAGCTCCGGATGTGCTTCCAACGCTTCCGAAATGGAGCAAAAGATAACGCCATCTTCCGCCAGCTTTTCTTTATAGGTCGTGCCAATGGAGACGCTGTCAAAGACGGCATCAACCGCAACGTTTGCCAGACGCTTTTGCTCGGATAGAGGCAGACCGAGTTTTTCAAAGGTTTCGAGCAGCGCCGGATCAGCATCATCGAGGCTATCGAGCTTCTTCTTTTCTTGCTTGGGGGCGGAGTAATAAATGATGTCTTGGTAGTTGATGGGCGGATACCCGACGTTAGGCCAGTCGGGCTCCGTCATGGTCAGCCATTTGCGATAGGCCTTGAGCCGAAACTCCAGCATGCAATCGGGCTCATTCTATTTGGCCGAAATCAGCCGCGCCGTATCTTCAGACAGGCCACGGGGAATCGTGTCGGCTTCAATATCGGTGGTGAAACCGTACTTGTAGGGCTGGCTAACGAGAGACTTAACAGAGGCAGTCATAAGCGTTGGAGGAGAGGAGGTGTAAGGAGTGCGATCGCCCGATCAAGCCATCACCAAACCCACAGGCTTAGCAATGGTCGCGAACTTAATATTGGTTAGTTTCTGAGCGAATCTCTTCGAAGGAGATGTCTTGCTTGTCACCGGCAAAGGGGTTGTCTTCAGTCAAAAACAGCATGCAGTGACATTCATGACGCTCTTGCATGGGTACACAAGGGCAGTTCCAATAAGTGGCTTTTGCTTCCGCTTCTTTATCTTCGTAATGGCGACAGGGACAGAGGGGCGCGCCTAAGTCATCTTTATGCTTGGCTAAGCCTTCCAGCACCACAGCCGTGACGCCCAAGTCAGAGCAGAAATACGTGCCCGTGCGCTTGGCGTAGCTCTGAGCGAAGTTCCGCATCAGCTCTAAATTCTTTTCTGTACCTTGATTTGTCGTATTGTCTTGCATCTAACTTGGGGGGATGAAGTGGCGTATGAACAGTTCAATCTTATAATTAAAACAACCTCTAGGTTGCTCAATGTATGCCTAGAATACTTTAACAACACAGATGTTGTCAAAGTAAAACAACCTCAATGTTGTTAAATTAGGTTCTGACAACGGGTTGGCCAGCGACTGGGATTTGCCTCTGGGTGATTTGCGGGTATGAGCTGTGCGGTTGAACCGCTTAACTGGGGGCATGGCGGGGTCGCAGCTCGGCGGCGGCAGTCTGCCATGGGGGCGATGCCGGGGTTGGAACTCGGGTGTGCCATTGACTTGATGTGTCTGTCAGCGTTGACTGGGTTGCAAAAATGACTTCTCTACAGCCGTCTACTAAGGAAGACATTCTGCAAAGTTTGTTGAAGCAGGGAGAAGCCAGTGCTCAGGCTTTGGCTGATTCGCTTGGCGTCAGTGCGCAGGCGATTCGCCGACATCTCAAAGATTTGACCACTGAAGAGTTGATTGAGCATCGCACCGAACAAGTCGGGATGGGTCGTCCGAACTATCTCTATAGTTTGAGCCGCAAAGGGCGCGATCGCTTTCCGGCTCAATATGGCGAGTTTGCCCTTTCACTGTTAGACACCCTGGCGGAAACCGTCGGTGCAGACCAGGTGGGCACGATCCTCAAAAAGCAGTGGCAGCGTAAGGCCGAAGACTATCGCAAGCAGGTCGGTAATGGTGCGATCGCTGACCGGGTTGATCGCTTGGTCAAACTCCGTAAGCAAGAAGGGTATATGGCAGAGTGGCAAGAAGTGCCGCCAGAGGGTGACGTATCGGCGGCTGGCCCCTGCTACGTGATTGCTGAATATAACTGTGCCATTTCTCATATCGCCGAGACGTTTCCCAGCATTTGTGGCCACGAGCTGGAGATGTTTCAACTGGCGCTGCCTGATTGCACAGTGCAGCGCACCCACTGGCTGGTTGAGGGCGAGCATCGCTGTGGCTACTTGGTGCAAGCGCCAGCGGTTGAGGCCGACGGTCGCCTCTTGGCTTGAGCCGACGTTGAGGAAATTGCGGCAGTGGGCTCTCGGTGCAGTGGGGCAACTTAGAGCGATCGCTGTAGACGATACTCAATCAAATGCCCTCGAAGTCTGAGCGGCTACGATACCGTTCAGGCTTGAGCTATAGGCTAGAGCCGTTGGGCAGCGGCTTCCAGATGTTAATCCTCATTCTGAAAGCCGTTCCCTTGTGCCATCGTAGTGAGGGTTAAACGAAGGTGAACGCGTCGCTTTGCAACGTTAAAGCATCCTCCGTTTGGACAACGGCAATCAACTCATCGGCACCAGCGGTTTTTAAGAACAGACCTTGGCCCTTGGTAACACCCTTGGGAGTCGCGCCCAGCGAGTAGTCTTGGGCTTCGCCATGCAGTTGGATTTCGTCTCCCTGCGTCAGACTGAAATCCTTCAATAGGGCATAGTCCTCAAAGCCGGTCGTGTTGGCTTGGCCGTCGTCATAGTAGGCTCGGGACTCATCACCCAGAATAAAGACGTCGGCATCTTGCCCGCCAATCAACACGTCGCGTTCGTTGCGACCGGGTACGCCGACTTGCGCCTCTGCCCCCAGCAGCCAATCACTTCCCTGGCCGCCCCGGAGGCGATCGCTGCCGCTGCCACCCGTCAAATAGTCATCCCCCTTTTGGCCGTTGAGGCGATCGTTGCCCTCTCCGCCGTTAAGGGTGTCGTCGCCTCGCTGGCCGAATAACCTGTCGTCATCGGCTTCACCCCAGATCGTATCGTCACCTTTGCGGCCAAAGACGCTGTCCCGACCTGAACCGGCCTGAATCACGTCAGCATCAGCTCCCGCTCGGATCACGTCGTCGCCATCAGTGCCCACAATCGACGGTGACATCGGAACAGCCGGCGGTACCGGGGGCATGACTGGATCTGGGATTACCTCTGGATCAGGAGACACTGATTCAGGCGCGGCGAAAACCTGCGTCCAATAGTGACCAAATTGAACGTCGCCCGGATCGTTCGGCATTTCGGCATACCCGAGACCCATATCGGTCAGCTCCGGCGTTAACAGGCGATCGCGGGTCGTGGCATTCCGCATGGTGCCTTGGATGAGCCATTCGGGCGTGGTTTGGCCGCCACCAATGTTTTGCTTCACCAACTGTGGATCGTAGCCAGTTTGGGCAACCCGGTCTGTGGGGGAGAGTCCGGCGGGGTCAATGTGCTTAAAGAAGTCTTGCTCCGCCATGTTTTCGGCATGGTCATCTGCCGCTTGATCCAACTGGTCATTGAGCGTCAGCGGATTCAAGCCGCGTTTTTGTCGCTCGTTGTTCACCAGTGTCAACATGCGCTGATCAAAACGATCCGTCTCGTCGGTCAGCGCTTGCGGCGGCGTGACCGGAGGGGACGTTGGGGGCTCTGGTTCGGGCGTGGGTTCTGGAGTCGGTTCGGGAGTTGGATTAGGCTCTGGTGTCGGTTCTGGCTCTGGCATCGGTTCCGGCGTCGGTTCGGGGGCAGGCGTCGTGGCCTCTGGCGCGGCGAAAACCTGCGTCCAATAGCGACCAAATTGAACGTCACCTGGATCGTTGGGCATTTCGGCATACCCGAGCCCCATCTCAGTCAGCTCCGGGGTTAGCAGGCGATCGCGGGTCGTGGCATTTCGCATCAGGTCTTGGACTAACCGTTCCGGCGTGGTTTGCCCGCCACCAATGTTTTGTTTCACTAGCTGCGGATCGTAGCCAGTTTGGGTAACCCGGTCTGTGGGGGAAAGTCCGGCGGGGTCAACATGCTTAAAAAAGTCTTGCTCCGCCATGTTTTCGGCATGGTCATCTGCTGCTTGATCCAACTGATCATTGAGCGTCAGCGGGTTCAAGCCGCGCTCTTGTCGTTCTTTGTTCACCAGTTCCAATACGCGCTGGTCGAAGCGATCGGTGGCATCGGTCTATGCTTCTGGCGGTTTGCCGGGGGGCTCTGGCACTGGATTTGGCGTGGGCTCAGGTGTGGGTTCGGGTTCCGGCGTGGGCTCAGGTGTGGGTTCGGGCTCTGGCTGCGGGGCCGGGGTGGGCTCAGGTGTGGGTTGGGGTGATGGCGTGGGTTCGGG
>JBHJJI010000343.1:0-19184 GCA_050042805.1 Leptolyngbyaceae cyanobacterium | reverse complement strand
GGATTGAGACACTGACATCGAAGATGCCTCCGTAGACTCTTTGCCCTGAAACCTACACAGATAAAGGGACTGAAGCAACTTCTGAGACCAGGCTCCACATTTATTCCAATCGATTGGCAAAAATCAGCGAACCGACAGTTAGTATGCAGCACCAACCCTAAGGCCTCATTAAGTTCGCTGATCTTTTTACTGCCATGTAGAGGTGAAACGATGAATTCTGGACGATTTTTGATGGGGAGCGCGATCTCGGTTCTCCTCATCTTTGTTCCAGCTTGCACGCTGATGCCCCCGAACTCGGGTGGGGCGTCAGCCACTGCCAGTGACGCGGCCCCGCCACCGCTAATTGCGGCTACTCTGGCGGGCGATCTCGATCAGGTGCAATCCCTGCTCGACGGGGGTACCGATCCCAATTTGATCTATCACACCAACACGGCGCTGATCTATGCTGCCCGCGACGGCTTCACCGAGATTGCGGCAGGGCTGATCGCGGCAGGGGCAGAGGTCAACTGGGTAGATGGTGAAGGCGTGACGCCTCTCATCTTGGCCGCTTTTAAGGGCCATGGGGAACTGGCGGCACTGTTGCTCGATCACGGTGCCGACCCGACGGTCGTCGATCAGTGGGGCCGCACCGCGTTGGACTATGCTCTGCGGCGCGGCGAAGATGATGCGATCTCCCAGCTGCTACAAATGTCGAGATGATTGGCCGGTGCCTGCGATCGCTCAGCCTCAACCCACTGATTGATCTA
This sequence comes from Leptolyngbyaceae cyanobacterium, assembly GCA_050042805.1. GTDB lineage: Bacteria > Cyanobacteriota > Cyanobacteriia > Phormidesmidales > Phormidesmidaceae > Halomicronema. Next base: position 18,438 of record JBHJJI010000343.1, on the reverse strand, counting down.
GCTGATACTCAATCCGGCGATGCCCTTCGCACCTCACACCCTCTACCTTCTACTCCCGACCCTCCACCTTCTACTCCCTAATCCACACGCAGCGGAATATTATCCAACCGGTTTAAGCTCATCAGCGACAGACTCAGCACCAGCACAATCGCTAACGGCGACACCCCTAGCGGAATCAGGCTCAGCGCCAGCGCCGCCAGCACCAGCCGGGCCACCACCACGCCCCTGGGTAACGACTGGGGCGTGGCCCACTGCAGCGCCGTCACTCCGACCAGGAAAATTGCCACGCCGCCACACAGCACCGTCCGAGCTTCGGCCCCAAAGTCACTGCTCGACACCGCCTCAATCGCTAACTGAACCCCCACACCCGTGGCCACAATGCCCATAAACGCCAGAATGTGGCTGTAACCGTAGAGGTACGCACGCAGCAGCGCTAACTTGCCGCCGCGTAGCGCCTGGTTGATCGTCGATTCGTTCGCCCGTTCAAAATACATCCACCACAGGCTGACCGCTGTTAAAAATCCGCCTGCGCCCGTCAGCGCACTTTGCCACTGCCAGGTCGTTTCCGAAACGCCTGTGGCCACAGCAATGATTGCTTCTCCCAAGACGATGATGACAAACAGGCCAAACCGCTCATCCATATGGGATTTTTGGGTGGGCACCGTGCGAATGGTCAGGTAGGTAATGGGGCCGTTGCTGACTTCAATCAGCAGGGCGATCGCCCACAGCCAAAAGCGCGCCGGTTCGGGCACAAAGATTGACAACAGCCACAGACAAAAGGCGATGGAGAAGCTGATCGTATAGCGGGCGGTGAGTTCGCGTGACTGAGGCACCCAGCGCCAAGCCTGAACGTACAAAAAAATAATGACGAACCGCAAAGCGGCATAGGCAGCGGCAAATGTGGCCGAGCCGCCGTGCAGTGCATCGTGAATGGTCAGGGCCATGATCACCAGCCCAAACATGACGCCCAGCATCACCAAACGATAAGGGCCGCGATCGACATCAAACTGGTCGGCGTAGTAGCTAAAGTCGATCCACAGCCACCAGACGGGCACAAACAGCGCGGCAAATCCGGCGATGCCGCCCCAGGTCGGATCGCTGTGCAGCAAATGGGCTAACTCGGCGATCGCAAAGACGAATACCAGATCAAAAAACAGTTCTAACCAGGTGGCATGGCGCTCGCGATCGTCCTCGGCATTCAGGTACTGGCGCAGCGAGCTTTGGGGGCGATTAGTCATAGAGATGCTAGGGCCGTTGGAAACGTTGGAACGCGATAGCAGAAGTTGGAATGCGGAAGTCGGAATGCGGAATGCGGAATTTCAACATCTCAATTCCGAACTTCGGAGCGCTACTTTTGGGAACGCTTTCAGCGAACGAGAAGTCGTTGTGGGTCTAGTTCCTTTCCCATCGGATACTTCAAATTCAAAACTCAAACCTTTCAACCTTGTAGGACTCGGTCTGTCCTTAGGGTCTGCACTTAACTAATTGCCCCAGGCCAGACCATTGTCGGTCAGGGTTTGGCACTGCCAAACCCCTGCGATCGGGGATGCTATTTTTGAGCAACTTCCTTAACGCTAGAGACTCACAAATCTGCATGCCAAACTCCGAATTCCGAACTCCGAATTCCTTACCCTTAACTCCCCTCCAAATACTGAATCTAACTAATCATGATGTCGGTCATTTGCTCTAACTCGATCAAGTTGCCATCAGGGTCGCGGAAACAGGTCGAGATAAAGCCCCGCTCTGGATAACTCGTGAGGGGAGCGAGCATTTCTATCCCCTTTTCCTGCAGGGCCAGCGTCGCTTGTCTTAGATCATCGACCTTGAAGGCAAGCACGACCTGAGCGCTATGGGGGTCGTAGCTGAGACTTTCGTCCCGAGACACAAACTCGGCAACTTTTGCCCGGTTGAAGAGCGTAATCAGCACGGCACCCGTGTCAAATTCGACATACTCATCGGCATCATCTGCGAACTTGACCGGCAATTCTAAAATATCTTGATAAAAAGCCTTGCACGCTTTGAAGTTTTCGACGTTGAGACGCGTGTACATGTACTGAAGCTGCATGAAATCTCTCCTAATGAGATAAATTTTGAGCCCAACAATCGCCTGAGTCGTCAAGCCGCCTGAAGGAGCTGGGGTTAACTCGTGAGAGCCTGCGACATGACCTCAGCGACCCTCGTTGTCCCTGAGGTATCGGGACTGAGTGTGTTTTGCACTAAAGCTATGTTAAGGGCTGGTGATCGCCGGATTGCCTGTCTGTGGTGACTCAACCGCCGCCTTGGACACCGGCAAAAAGATCGTAAAGCAAGTGCGGCCCGGTTTGGAATCGACGTTCACCATACCCTTATGACGGTTGTGGATAATGCGACTCACTGCGTCCAGTCCTAAACCGGAGCCCTTGCCCATCTCTTTGGTCGTATAAAACGGCTCGAAAATGCGCGATTGAATGTCGGCGGGAATGCCCGACCCAGAATCAATCATCTCGATGCGCACGTAGTTGCCGTCGCGATTTGTCCGAATTTCGAGGGTACCCTGCTCGGCCATGGCGTCAATGGCATTGTCGATCAGATTGGTCCAGACCTGGTTGAGTTCGCTGCCGTAGGCGCAGATCTGGGGCAAGGATGAGTCGTAATGGCGACAGACCTTTACCCCCTGCTTGAGCTTGTAGGAAAAGAGCTTGAGGGTATCTTCGAGACCGTCGTGCACGTCGACGAGCTGTTGCGCGCCCTGATCCCGGTGGGAGTAGGACTTCATAGAGTGGACGAGGTCGGCGATGCGTTCGGCTCCGCGCAGGCCATTTTTGATCATCGACATCATGTCAAAGGAGAGGGCGAGCCAGCGCACCCCTTGATCCCGCAGTTCCCCGGCTTCATTGCGCCAGCGACTCGTGAGATGCTCTAGCGTCTCTACTTCAATGCCTCCCACCGCCAGGGGTTCGGCCAGTTTCCAGGCTTCGGCAATGCCATAGTCTTCCAGCCAGTTCAGCAGTTCGTCTTCGCGATCGCTGAGGGTCATCGCATCTAGCGTTTGATTCAAGATGGCCTCATAGCCGCGATCGCGGGTGTCTTGCCACTGCTGCGTGTGGGCGGGGTCAACCTGGGCCTGACCATACACCAAGTTCATATGCTCTAGCTCGCGAATGGCGGGCACCACATCGCGCATCGCTCGTACCAGGGCGGCGGCCGGATTATTGAGTTCATGGGCGAGCCCAGCGGAAAGGGTGCCCAAAGCGGCCATCTTTTCGCGACCGCGCAGAAAGGATTCTAACCCCCGTGTCCGCGTCTGCACTACGCGAAAAATGCTGCGCTCAAAGCCGCGACAGTTGTGCAGCAGCGTGAGGAAGTCGCAGCAGTTGAGTTGATACAGATAACAGTCGGTCAGGGTGTAAACCGAGACGGGCACTGGCGCTTCGGTCAGTACCGGTATTTCCCCAAAAAAGGCGGGGGCCGTACTCTGCCCAATCGGCATTTCGACGCCTTCACTCAGTCGCGTCAGGCTGACCTGACCTTTTAGGAGAATAAAAAAGCCACTGGGGTCATCGCCTTCTTTGCTCAGGGTGGCCCCAGCCGGTAGCGATAATTCGGTGGCGCGATCGCAGGCCCATTCCAACTGTTCTTTCGGCAACTGTTGGAAGGCTTCAAGGGTGAGGAGTTCTTCAATACAGAGCATGGTGAGGGTGGCGGTAGGGGGTGATCTCTAGTGTTCTGTCGAGGCAGCCAAGGAATTGGAGTCAGTTACGGCGATATCAAAGGTGTGTCTAGTGGAAGCGTCGGAGCTGGCTGAGTCGCAGCGGCAGCGCTTCCAGAGAGTTCTAGCAAAGACGATACCCGTAGGGGCAGGTACCGTTGATGTCGGGTAGCGATGATCATGAAGGTATACCGATTATCTGAAACAAGGCTACAGATCTGGCTCCTCTGCTCCTCGGCTCACCGGCGTTGTCAAGATGGCATCGGTAGTCCGATCACGGAGAACGGGTATTACTCGCTAAACTCGCCCTTACAGCATGAGTATAGGCTTTCTCGAAATCGCTTTAGCGGCCCAGGCAGGCCATCGACGTTGCGAGGAAAGGGAGGCATTCGTCTCAAGTCAGGCTGAGACGGTTGGGGCTGATCGCTTCAGAGCGATCGCGGCTCGTTTCAGCGGTGACAGCAACGACAACGGCACGTTTAAGCCATTGAGCCGCACCCCGGGGTGCTGTTTACCTTCTGCTGGGCCGTGATAGTCACTGCCGCCGGTCATTAACAAGCCGTACTCATCACACATGTCCTCCAGCTTACGAACGTCGCTGGGGCTGTGGGTGGGGTGATAGACCTCAATGCCCATCAGGCCAGCGGCCACCAGCTCGGGCAGCACCGACTTGACCGTGCCGCCACGAAATAGATGAGGATGCGCCCACACGGGTACCGCCCCGCAGGCCCGTAAGAGCTGAATGCCATCAGTGGCCAAAAACTTGTCATATTGCACATAGGCGGGGCCGCCTTCGCCAATCCAGCGGGTGAAGGCTTCTTGGGAATGGGTGACGTGGCCTGCCCGAACGAGGGCTTGAGCGATATGGGGGCGACCCGGAGCCATGTCACCGGGCATTGACGGCAGCTCAATCGGATAGCCCAGCGCGGCGAGCTTGTCGGCCATGGCTTGCGATCGCCGGTGGCGACCTTGAATGCGTGCTTGTAAAGGCTCCTCTAACTGAGCGCGGTCCGGATAATAGCCCAAAATATGCAGCGATCGCTCGCGATGCACGGTGCTGAGTTCTAGGCCGGGCACGATCTCTAACTGGTCGCCCGCAGCGGCGATCGCATCATCCCAACCGGCTAGGGTGTCGTGGTCGGTAATCGCCAGGGCTTTGACCCCCGCCGTGATCGCTGCTTGCACCAACTCCTCTGGAGTCAAGGTGCCATCTGAGCAGGTGGTGTGGCAGTGGAGTTCTAGCATGCGGTATCGGCCTCTAGGTTCGTGAAAACTTCTTCGACAATAGATTTGGCTTTGCGAGCGAGCACGAGCCAGTCAACATCATTGGCCTCCCGATCAATGAGAGACAGGTCAATCGTGACTGCTGCTTCGGTGGCGATCTGATATTGCTCAAAACAGACGCAATAGCAGAGCTCCCAAACGTCCACGATGCGAGTCTGTTCATCGTGGGTCAAATGCAACTCATAGCCCGGAAACGGTTGCGGTAGCTGGGCTAACTCGTCGCGAATCTCGTCAGCGGCCTCAGGCGTCGCGGTGCTGAGCTGAGCCTGCAGTGCTTTAAACCGATTCAGGGCAGTTTCGGCCATGCCTTCAGGCCAGAGCTGGGTTTCGTGATAAGTGCCCTGCCAATCAGAGGTATCGAGTTGCTTGCGAATATTGTCGATGATGCGAATGAGGGCGGGCTGCATCAGCTGATCGGCCAACTGTCGCACTTGAGGATGGGCAAATTTCAGCATCATCAGTGTGGTGTGGGGTCTCTTCCCAGCTTACCGACAAAATTCAGCGGTACGCTGTGGCCTTGACTCCGATCGGTTCACTCCCACTACAGATGTAACGCCTGGAGCTGGGTGCTGAGGCTCTCTAATAAGGGCCGTTGGGCTTTGAGAATGTGGCGTTTGGCGGCGGCGGGTAAAAACCAACCAGCGCGATCAATCTCGGGAAATTCTTGCATCTGGCCGGATTTGGGTGGCCACTCCATCGTGAATTTGTTACTAAACACCTTGGTTGGGTCACAGTCACCTTCAAAGGCCCAAGCCTTGACTCGCTTGCTCGACTGCTTAATCTCCGGCAATTCTAAAAACGGCGCTTGGGGAATTAGGCTGGTTTCTTCGGTAAACTCACGGCAGGCCGTGTGAAACAAATCTTCTCCAGCTTCAACTAGGCCTTTGGGAATGGTCCAAACGCCGAGGTCACGCTTACGCCAAAAGGGGCCGCCAGGATGCACCAGCAACACCTCAAGCTCCTGGGAGCGAAGACGATACATCAAGAGACCGGCACTCTGATTGGCCATGGGGTGAAAAATTAGGTGAAACCGGCTCCCGAGCGATCGCTGCGCGGGAACGTTGCAGACAAATATAGTGAGGTCAACGGGTAACTGCCGTAACTAGCCCGACAGTTGCTGACAAAGCCAAACGTTATTCGCCAATAGGCGCGAACGAATCGGTGTCAAGCGGAGTAAACGCTGATGTTTAGCTGGCCTCAAAAAGCGGTGGAAAATCTATCCTTGATTTTTCCCCACGCCGTTTTCTACAAACCCACCGATGTCGCTGTCGTGGCCTTAACCATTGACGATGTACCGATTCCTGGAGAATCGGCCCCTTGCTCGACCCGATGGATTCTTGATGAGATCGCGACCCATAACCAGAGTGTATCGAATCCCGATGAGAACGCTCGAGCAACTTTTTTTGTCATTGGCAGTCACCTCAACCAAGACTTTGAGCTATTGCCAGATATGGTTGCTCAAGGCCACGAGGTCGCCAATCATGGCTTGGTTGATACCTGGCCAGCCTTGCAATCAACGGCTCAGTTTGAGGTGCAGTTTCAAGATACGCATCAGCGATTGCAGCAGCAGCTGCCTGCCCACCCCATTCGCTGGTACCGTCCGGGTCGCGCGCTTTACACGCCCCAAATGTGGGAAGTTCTCAAACGTGCGCCCGGCTACGAAGCGAGCTTTGCCCTCGCCTCAATGCTGCCGCTCGATACGCTGCCGCGCACGACTGAGCCCGCCTTTACCGCCCAATATGTGGCCCAGCATATTTTTCCGGGGGCGATTTTGCTGCTCCATGGGGGTTCCGTGGCGCGATCAAAAAATACCGCTGCGGCACTGCGGTTAATTTTGCCGCAGCTGCGATCGCAGGGCTATCGCGTCACCACCCTGACTGACCTCTGGCAGACTCCCACGCCCCAGTGCGCTATTCCCAAGTTCAAAAGCTAGTGCTGAAGCGAGGTTTGCTAGACGCTAAGGGCAGCACGCGCGATCGCGGCTCCACTTCGAAACTACAAAATTTAACCAGCACTGGTTGGGCGTGGCTCTCCTCGGCTTGGTGTGGAACAACATCCAAGGAATGCTTGCAACCCTTGATTTTGAATGTGGAGCAGCACATTCCCACACCGTGAACGAGAGCCTAAGGAGTTTGGGGGGGGCGCGGGCCAAAAGCATCTCGATTGCCGAGCTTTGGCACGATTGAGTGCTGATTAGTGGTGGCAGAAGCTGGTCCGTTCTGAGGATGTGATTTAGACGCACCGCCCTTGCGATGGCAAAGAGATTGCCCTAATCTTCTCTTAATCTGCTGTTGAGGTTTCCTTGACGTGGCGATCGCGGCGTCCTGAATTCGGTGACCGCCAAAATCCTTAAGCGTTTCTCAGGAAAATCTCAGGTAAGCACGGTTAATTGACGTCAGGTGTCTCCGCGAGTCACCCTGTACAGTCTTGCTTTTTAAGACAGCTCATTTCTAAAACTGAGGGGAAAATCCCATGAATGCAAAATATTTTGGTGCACTTGCCATTGCGGCAACCTTAACGGTCGGCACTGTGGGTTGCGCTTCGGGCGGCGACCCCTGCGCTGGGACAACTGATACAGAAGTTGTCGATCCCTGCGCGGCTGATCCCTGCGCGGCTGACCCTTGAGCGGCTGACCCCTGTGCTGGCAAGGCTGATCCCTGCGCGGCTGACCCCTGCGCAGCTGACCCCTGCGCGGCTGACCCCTGCGCGGCTGAATAATACTTTGATGGTCTGAACAGCCTTTGAGCCTATGAGTTGTGACTCATAGGCTCTTTTCATGGCTTCAGGACTGGCGCTAAAAACATGTCCTGTTGAACTGGTTGCTCCGTCAGCCAATGCGGCATCGTGTACCGCTCGGACAGTCTGAGGGTAAACCCTGCCGCTTCTCGTTCTCAACGACGATCCCTGAGCCTCTTTGCGCTCATGGGGATAAATGCGGTCATCGAATTAACGATTCATCAGCAAAATTTTCCTGAAGGAGCAGACGCCACCGCGTCAAAGGAAACATGCTGCACGGTGGCCCACAATGAGTGCTGAAGTTTGCTTACTTTTAATCCAATCTTTGACGGGAGACTGCGAACCTCCCGTCACGCCAGAATCTGATTCGATGGCGGCGATCGCCGCCCAGCCCGCAATTGACGAGACCGCGACCGAAACCACGACGGCGGGGGCGATCGCCCCCGCGGAGTCCCCAACCGCACCTCGGTTTGGTGAACTCTGTGGGGGAGCCAATGCCGAGCGTTTGGCGGTTTGTGCGGTGTCGTCTCGGACGCGACAAAATTGGTCGGCTCCCCGCTCGGTGCCCCGCGCCATGTCGCCCTCGCCGACGGCGGTGGCTCCCGCTGCTGCCCCCCAGGCCGCATCACAACCGGCCGTTTCGGCCGCGCCTGCCCCAACGGTAACGACGCCTGTAGCCCTCGATATTCCTGAGGTGCCCCGAGCGGTGCCTTTACCGGCGGCGCAGCTGCCTCAGTTCAGTTTGCCGGTGGATGTCGCTGCCGTCTCGCCCTTGCCGACGCGGGTGGATGGTCGCCCCCGTCCGGACTCGGGCTCGCAGCTGTATGTCCAGCGACTATTAGCCTTGCGGTCTGGGCGTTCCTATACGCGGCTGGCCCCCGACGCCTATGCCGACCAGTGGAATCAGGCCACCCGACAGCCCACCTACCAAGACTGGCAGCGCTTGTTAACTCAAGAAGCGCGGGCGATCGCGGGTGGTCAGGGTAACAATCGCTTAGAGGTGGTGGTGGGAGATTCCTTCGGGCTGTGGTTGCCGCCCGACATGCTTCCCCGCGATCGCCTCTGGCTCAACCAAAGCATTTCAGGCGATACGACGGCGGGCATCCTGCAGCGGATTTCGGCCTTTGCCAATACGCGAGCCACGACGATTCATCTGATGGCGGGTGCGAATGATCTCAAAAACGGCGTCCCAGAGGCCCAAATTGCCTATAACCTGCGGCAAACGGTGCGCCAGCTTCGCCAGCAGCATCCTCAGGCGCAGATCGTGGTGTATTCTGTGCTGCCCACCCGCCGCGCCGAGATCTCCAATGATCGGGTGCGATCGCTCAATGCCCGCCTGGCCACGATATCTCAGCAAGATCGGGTCGAGTTTCGCAACGTGCATCCCCGGTTTCAAGATGAGCAGGGGCATTTGCGCCCTGATCTGACGACGGACGGTTTGCACTTGAATGCTCAGGGCTATGCCGTTTGGCAGCGCGCCATCCTGGCCAGCGCTTGGTAATCCCCTTCGGGACTGGCTCAAATCACCTCTCTAGAACAGAAATTGATCTTTCAGGGTTTGGCAGTCCCAAACTCCGGTGATCGAGACGCCTTGGGGCTGATCCGATACTCTCAACAACCGGCCCAAATTTTGCCCCCTGGCTCCCAGCCTCACCTATTCCCTAACGGGTGCGATCGCTGATATTCACCTGGCGGCTGCCAAACCGTCGCGACAACGCTCGCGCTGGAGCGGATGGCCCTAAAATTGAACCCATTCAAGCTGTCAACGTCATCAAACGTCATCGATGCCTGCTGGGGCTTGAGCCGCAATCGTTGAGGGAAAGAATAGATGCAGGATGCGATCGCGCCTGATCGGTTAGCCGCGCTGGCGGCGATTCGCGCCAGTTTGCGGGCCGGACAGCAGGCCTTAGCCGACTGGAGCGGGGGGCCGTTGGCCGTCTCGGCGGTGCCCGGGGCTGGCAAATCGACGGGCATGGCGGCGGGGGCGGCGATCGCGATCGTGCGGCATCAGTTGAATGCGCACCGTCAGTTAGTGTTGGTCACCTTTACGCGTTCGGCGGCCGCCAACCTGAAGGCCAAAGTGCAGCGTTACCTGCGCGACCTGCAGTTTCCGCTCAATAGCTTTGTGGTGTATACCCTGCATGGCTTAGCGCTGACCATCGCGACCCGCAATCCGGATTTGTCGGGCATCAGCCTCGATACGCTCACCCTGTTGACTCCGACTCAGAACAATCGCCTGGTGCGCACTTGCGTCGAGCGGTGGATTGTCGAAAATCCGGAGCTGTATCAGCGATTGTTAGAAGGGCGGCAGTTCGACGGCGAAGAGACCGAACGACTGCGGCGACAGTCGACCCTGCGAACGGAGATTTTGCCCCAGCTAGCGACGACGGTGATTCATGAAGCCAAAAGTTCGGGACTGCTGCCCGAGGCGCTGATGCAATTGGCCCAGACGATGACGCGATCGCTGGCGGATGACCTCGAAGATTATGACGTGCTGACGATTGCGGCAGGCTTGTACGAGCAGTATCAGACACTGCTCCAGCAGCGGCACCTGATCGATTATGACGACATGATTTTGGCGGCCCTGCGGGTACTCGACAACGAGGCGGCGCGGCAGTTTTGGCAACGCCGCGTGTTCGCCGTGTTTGAGGATGAAGCGCAAGATTCATCGCCGCTGCAAACCCGGTTGTTGAAAACCTTAGCCGCTGCTGCTGAGCAGCCCGATGCGCCGCTGAACCTAGTACGGGTGGGCGATCCCAACCAGGCGATTAACTCGACCTTTACTCCAGCGGATCCCGTCTTTTTTAAGCAGTTTTGCGATCGCGCCCAACAGCAACAGCGCCTCGTCGTCATGGCTCAGGCTGGTCGCAGCAGCGATGTCATTATGGCGGCGGCGAATGCCACGCTGCAGTGGGTCAACCAATCTGGACTGGCGGGGACGGTGTTGCCGTTTCGCGAGCAGCTGATTCAGCTGGTACCGGCTGATGATCCCCAACCCGACGCGAATCCGGCTCCGCTGGGCGGCGGTGTGGAGTTTTATCGACCGGAAACTGTCACGGAAACGGTGCGGCAAATTGCCGCGCGATCGCTGGCCCTTTTCACCGCTGATCCCACCCTGAGTTTCACCATTCTGGTGCGAGAAAATCGTCAGGCCCGCTTCATCAGTCAGTTGTTGAACGATCCCGAGACGCTGGGCGTCGATTTGTTGAGTACCGGTCTCAGAATTTATGATGTGGCGGCCCAAGAGCGACAGACCCACGTCCCCTCGGAAATGCTGACGCTGCTGCAGTTTATCGCGCGACCCCATTCCCCTGATCGCATGAAGGCATTGCTGCGGGTGCTCGTCGATCGCCAGCGCGTGCCCTCGCAAGATTTGAACGTATACGCCAAACAGCCCGAACAGTTTTTATATCCGGGGCCGCTAGATGTGCCGCTGGTGGGTGAAACCGCCGAGCAGATCCGACGACTCTGTACCGGCCTGTTGCGATCGCGCTTTGAACTGCCGCCCTATCACCTGATTCCCTTTGTGGGGCTGGCGCTGGGCTATAGCCAGAGCGAACTGGCAACGGCTGACAAGCTGGCGGCTCGCCTCGCGCAGCAAACGCGGGAAAATAATACCCTGCAGGCCATGATTGAGGTGCTGCAGGAAATTGTTGGCTCAGAACGATTTGAGGCAGTCGATACTGAGGATCGCGACGATCGCTACACCCGACGCGGACAGCTCACCTTACTCACGATGCACAAAGCCAAAGGCCTCGATTGGGATGTGGTATTTTTGCCGTTTTTGCATGGCCGCACCATCCCCGGCAACCTGTGGGTGCTGCCCCAGCAAACCTTTTTGGGAGACTTTAGCCTGCCCGAAGTGGCCCGGGCTCAAATTCGCGCTGAGACCCATGCCGAACAGACAGCCGCCCCGATCCCCGATCTGTTCACCGCCTGGCAGCAGGCCAAAAACCTAAAAACGGCGGAGGAGTTTCGCCTGCTGTACGTGGCGATGACCCGGGCCAAACGACTGCTGTGGATGGCCGCAGCTGAGGCCTCCCCCTTTAGCTGGAGCAATCCGGACAATCTTGCCGACAACCCGCCGTGCCCCAGTCTGCTGCCCTTGATGGAGCAATTGGTTCAGCTGCGATCGCCTGCCCCACGCCAACATTAGGGCGGGTCACTGGGGAGGGATATAACTTTGGGAGGCCCGCATTCCCGCGCGATCTCGGGCGGTGAAATGCGGGCGGCGATCATCCCGCCGCCATAAGCAAGAGCAGGCTGTTTGGCAGCGCCGCTTTTGGGAGCATCAGATCCGTGATGAGCAAGACTTTGTTCGACACGTTGATTACATCTATGACAATCTGGTCAGTCATGGATTGGTGAAAGCTCCCGCTGAGTGGCCGTATCCCAGTTTTTATCGCTTTGTTGAGCAGGGTCTCTATTGCCAAAATTGGGGTAAAAGTGAAGGGATTTTAGCGATTAAAGCATGGTAATAACGAGGTAAAGTGATGTTTTCAGTGCTGGGTTTCGTTCCTCAAATCAGCCTGCGACGATAAGCGATCTCACTATATTTTATAAGAGAAAAGCATGTCGATAGTGATGAAACATATTCAAGATTTTGGTCTTGAAATTGGGATAATACAAAATGAATATACTAGCTACGGCGACATTCAAAAATGGCGACAGATTTCAGAATGTATTATTAGACTAATTTATATGAATCAGCTAGTCTATATAGTTACTAAAGAACCTCAAAAATGGTCTCTTTGTCATGAGATAGGAGTTCAGCATGACATTACTATTCAAAAAAAACGTTACATAGCCTCACCAGTATTCACGTGCTCCCCTCAGTTTATTGCTTCCATACTAGAGGACGACGAATTTGAAAGAGATTTGTTATGGGTTGTCTCTGCTGATCCACAGCCTTCTACTGAAGATATCTCCGAGTTGATAACCTTATATAGTAAAAATTATCATCAAGACCTACAGACAAACCGTGAGATAGTCAGAGAGATGGACGACGGTAAAATACTACAATGGTACGCACCAAAAGATAAAGTAGATAAGAAAGCCTGTGAAATCAGGGAAGCTGTGAGTACGGCACTGTCAACTTAACTTGCCGTTTTTGAAATTGGGCACTAAATTTCCGTCAGTCGTCTTCGACGGCGGTCTAGGCGACTGAGTATAGCCGCGTCAATTTTTGCCAATCGCTCAAGCGTTGACGCATCGTCTCTCGATATTCCGTTGCCGTTTGTCGATGTTGATGAGGGCTGGTGATGCTGACTTTTCCGCCCGCTGGCGATTAATCACATCGCACTTTACCCGTCATTGCCCTGAGCAATATAAGCAAGCCCGTTCGTTGTCCCGCTGCCATAAACAAGAGCAGGCTGTTTGGCAGCGCCGCTTTTGGGAGCAGCAGATTCGCAATGAGCCAGACTTTATCCGCCACGCTGATTACATCCATGACAATCCGGTCAGTCATGGATCGGTGAGGGCTCCTATGGAGTGGCCATATTCCAGTTTTCATCGCTTTTTTGAGCAGGGTTTCTATTGCCAAAATTAGGATAAAAGTGAAGAGATTGGAGCGATTAAAGCATGGGAATAATGAGGTAAAGTGATGATTTCTAGTGCTGGGTTTCGTCCCTCAACCCAGCCTACGGCGATAGGCGATCGCGCTGACCTTGCTGATGCGACAGCAGCTAATGGTGGAGTTAAGTCGCCAGGAACAACATGCCACCATCATCAAAATGGAACAATAATACAGGCTGTAAATGCCAGAATTCATCAAAGGTTTAGACATAGAGGCGGAGTGTCAATTAAGAAGAGAGGCAATTAGCACGATGAAGTTCGCTAAAGACAATACACCGCCACTTTCTATGGAAGCTCTCATTAAACTAGAACAGGAAATTGGTTGTACACTTCCACAGGACTATCGCAATTTTCTGATTCATCACAACGGAGGTGAGCCAGAGTACCAAGTTCTAACTATTCCAGACTGTCATGACGAAACATTGGTTGATCGCTTCTTGGGCATCGGAAGACTTCACGATGACATTCAGGAATGGCGAGAAGAACTCTCCGATGATTTAGGTGATGCGTTTCTAGCTATTGGATTAGATGCGGGAGGAAACACACTATTTATGGATATGTCAGATTGGAAGGTTTACTATTGGGATAGTGCAAGATATTTTGAGTGTTCGTCTGATGACGAAAATGCCTTTTGGGTAGCTGATTCATTTTCTGATTTACTCGAAAAACTTAAGTTATATGTGAGAGAATTGTGCTTAGGAGATTTCTAGCAAAGGCGATACCCATAGGGGCGGGTTTTGCGGATTCCTGGTAGCGATAATGATGAAGATTACTCGCTAAACCCGCCCTTAAAGTGCCGATATATTCTTTCTCGGAAATCCCCTTAAAGCATGAAGAATAAGTAGTGCGATCCCTTTGAAGCTATAAGTTCGGCAGTGCGATCGCGCCTCCAGAAAAACTTATACCTGTAGGAAATCGCCAGCACAGTAGTCACCAAGTACTTCTCATAATTGTGCTCCGCGATCGCTGGTGGTGAAATAAAAGGGGCGATCAAGAAACTTCTGACCCGCAGACGATCTCTATCATTGCGCCGCGCGATCACGGGCGGTGCAATGAAGGGTGAAACCGGCGCATATAGTCGTTTGGGCACTGCTGTCCCCGGCGATCAGGGGCGCTATGGTTAAGCAACTCTCTAGCCAGCTTGATAGTGCGGCTGATCCACCGTGTCCACCCGGTGATTCTGTCATGCTGTAAACAAGTCTTGTTTGTGAACGCCCAGTCATGGTTAATGCCGCGTACGATGCCCTTTACGACACCATTGCCGAACTCGTGATGTGCCACTCCCCCAGTGGCGCAGAGCAGGAGATCAACGCTTACCTGCTTGATCGCTTGTCTAACTTGGGTATTGAGCACTGGCTGGATGAGGCGGATAACGTGGTGGCTTGTTTGCCCGGTACCGGCCAAGGGGCGATCGCCATTACCGCCCATAAGGATGAAATTGGCGGCATCGTGAAGGAAGTGACCGACAATGGTCGCATTTTGGTGCGTCGCCTAGGCGGGTCTTTTCCTTGGGTTTATGGCGAAGGGGTGGTGGATTTTTTGGGCGATCACGAGCGGATTTCTGGCATTTTGTCCTTTGGGTCGCGCCATGTTTCCCATGAGTCGCAGCAAAAGCCGCAGCAAATTGATCAGCCGGTGACTTGGGAGTCAGCTTGGGTCGAAACTAAGGTCACCCGCGAGGTTTTAGGGGAAGCGGGAATTCGACCGGGCACGCGTATGGTCGTGGGCAAACATCGCAAACAGCCGCTGCGGTTAGGCGATTACATCGCCAGCTACACCCTCGACAACAAAGCGTCGGTGGCGATTTTGCTAGCCCTGGCTGAGTGGCTCAAGACTCCCGCCAAGACGGTTTACCTGGTGTTTTCGGCGAAGGAGGAAGTCGGGGCACTGGGGGCGCTGTATTTTAGCCATCGCCAAAAGCTGGAAGCGCTGATTGCCCTCGAAATTTGTCCACTGTCTGATGAATATCCGATCGCCGCTGGGTCGGCTCCGGTGCTGCTATCCCAGGATAAATATGGTCTCTATGACGAAGATCTGAACCAGCAGCTGTTGCAAGCTGCCCAGACGCGCCAGGTGCCCGTTCAACAGGCCATTCTCAGTAGCTTTGGTAGCGACGGCTCGATCGCCATGACCTTCGGCCATGTACCCAAGGCGGCTTGCCTGAGCTTTCCGACGGATAACACCCACGGCTACGAAATTGCCCATCTGGGCGCGATCGCCCACTGCATCGACATTCTTGAGCAGTACTGTAACGACCTATGACGCCGCCACCGTTAGCCGGATGCGGGTTCCCTAGAATGAAGATATGACCGCTGGGATCACCGCTTGAATTAAAGCTGAGCCTAAGGACGCTAGTCCACCCCTCGGCAGGCGCTTGTGGTGACACAGTGCGCCGCCCTGGGTTGGGTGAACACGGCCCACCGCCGAGTCTGAGCTGATCAGAACGTCGCTGTTAACGCTCTCTGCTCACGTTTATTCGAGACTCAACTCATTCAGCCCGAGCCCACGGCTCACCAACCTCGATTAGGGAGACGCCAAGATGACCCAATCGGTCGCCGATGTGATGACCCGTGACCTCTTCACCGTAAGTCCTGAGACGCCACTGCCAGAGGCGATTCAGCTGCTGGCCAAAAACCGCATCAGCGGCTTGCCCGTGGTGGATGCCGAAGGTACCCTCCGGGGCGTCCTCTCAGAATCTGATTTGATGTGGCAGGTGACCGGCGCGCAACTGCCCGCCTATATCATGCTGCTCGATAGCGTCATTTATCTCGAAAATCCGGCTCGCTATAACGAAGAGGTGCATAAAGCGCTGGGCCAAACCGTGACTGAGGTGATGAGCCACGATAAGCCGGTCACCACTGCCCCTCAGGCTTCTCTGAAGGAGGCCGCCCAACTCATGCACCACAAGAAGGTGACCCGGATGCCTGTGCTCGATGATGCCGGTACCCTCGTGGGGATTCTGACCCAGGGTGACATTGTGCGAGCGCTCGCAGAAAGCTATCAAGACGCGTCTGCGGACGTGGCAGGATAGAGAATGTCAGCTTTTCATGGGGCGATATTGTCCCCGTTGTATGACTGAGGATACTGCCATGCCCCCGACCCCTGACAGCGTAAAACAGTTGATCGAATCCTCTGATTTGGGGGAGCGCTTGAGCGGCGTGAATCAAGCGCGTGACATTGATCCCGCGATCGCCTACCCCCTGATTGTGCAAGCCTGCAAAGACAAAAACGTGCGCGTGCGTTACGCCGCCGTCAGCCAAATGGATACGCTAGGCGATCAGGACCGTCAACAGTCACTGGTGGTCTTACGCAATGCGCTGCTCACCGATCCCGAGCCAGATGTTCAGTCAGCGGCAGCCGATGCGTTGGGCGGCCTCAAAATGACGGAAGCTTTTCCTGACCTGGCCTCAATGTATGAGTCCACCGAAGAGTGGTTGCTGAAGTTCAGTATCGTCGCAGTGCTCGGTGAGATGGGCGATCCGCGCGCCTTTGACCTGTTGGTGGCGGCGCTGGAATCAGACATTTCCCTGGTTTCTACCGCCGCGATCGGGGCCTTAGGCGAATTGGGTGATCCCCGCGCGGTGCCGCTACTATTGCCCTACGTCAAAGCCGATGATTGGCAAGTTCGTCATCGCGTCATTCAGGCGCTAGCGCAATTTGATGCACCAGAAGCCAAGACCGCTTTAGAACAGCTCAGTCACGATACTTCGGCGACGGTGGCGGATGCGGCCAAGCGCCACATGCTGATGTGACCATGCGACTCACGACAAGCCCGGTGACGCTGAGATGACTGGGGCGATCGCCTCAAATCTCGCGCTCATTCCTGATGCCAACGCTGATTAAGACCGATTCTCTGAAACCAGACGACCAATCTGGCACCTGTCCTTGGGCTCTGCTACGTTACCCAGATGACTTTGGCAAGCCCAATCACTGAAAATGAGTCCAACGCACCCCCGACACCACTCAGCTTACCGATGGGTGTCGGGGGCTATCGTGTCGCGTTAGTTTGCCTGATTGCCTTTAGGCAGAAAGTATCCCCGACGCCGCTTAAGAAAGGTCACTTATCCCCGTCGCCGGTTAGTCCAGTGACATCCGGCAACGGGGATAAGCGTGATGTAAAGGCAGGATGAATAATTTTTGATGACTGCAGAACGGTAAAAATAAAAACAATTTGGTTAAAGAGATTCTGTTGGTATAATTAGGTAGTAAATGAAACCTTTTACAAGCATATTTGGGTGCAAAAGTAAGTATCGCGAGTACTTTTGACCGTTGTTGTTGTTCTCTATCCATTCGTTAAATACGCAACAACTCGGCTTTTAGACAGCAGGCTTTTTCTGAAACTGTAAAGTATTGTTAATTCTCTGGAGGATATCCAGGTGGTAGCTCTTTTTCAGCCCTCCATTAACCCGCAGTGGGGTAGCTTGAGCTTCGTTTCAACGCTTTATCTATGTCCCGTGTTAGATCGGTTGATGGATAAAGTGCCTCAAAAGTGGCAGGCTGAGGTGCGTTTAGGGTTGCAAGAAGCCCTGGTTAACGCTGTTAAGCATGGTAATGACCTCGATCCCCGTAAGGTGGTCTCGGTTCGCTACAAAACCTCAGGGACTCATTATTGGTGGGTGATTGAGGATCAGGGCGGCGGGTTCGACTTTCAGCATCCCTGCAGTTGTGAAGACAGCGATGACGCAGCGGCCGTCAGCGATTGTGGTCGTGGTCTGTATATTCTTCGCCAAATTTTTGACGAAGTGCAGTGGCGCCGGGGTGGACGTGAGCTCCATCTTCGTAAACGCGCTGATCGCTGGTTTAACCTACCGCTAGTCGGTTAGGTTTTGCAGTGCCGGGAATTTTCAAAAATAGCGTCTCGGCCACCGGGGTTTAGCGTGCCAAACCCCGGTGGCCATTGTCTGTTCTGGGGATGTGGCTTAAGCGCCGATCCCTAGGTCGCTGATTTCATAGCAGTCCCGTGGCAGGGGCAAGGGGGCGCGGTGCGGCTCTGAACGAGCCAGCCAACCGCCTGCTGTAGCCTGGTTAGGGCGTCTTCGGGTTGATCTTTGAGCAAGTACTCCAGGGCGGCGGCGGCGTGTTCTTGGGCGCGAATTTTACGATCGCGAGTCTGGCGATGCCAATCGTTGGGTTTGATGGCGAGCCGGTTAGCGATC
>JBHJJI010000342.1:0-5813 GCA_050042805.1 Leptolyngbyaceae cyanobacterium | reverse complement strand
CTGTCGGCAAGTCGGACTGAAAGGTAAGCATCTTGGGTGTTGATGTCTGAAGCTCAACTCTATTGTCAGCCAGGTTTTCAATGATCAAGGATGGGAAATCGGAAAAATGGTAAAATGCTTACACGGTAAGCGTTTCAGGGTATCCGATAAAATACCTTTTTCTATCCATCAACCTGCGAAATGTGGGTTGAGAGGTTCATCAGAACAGTTGCGAAAGGCGGAGGACTGAGGGGGATACGCCTCGCGTTGACCGATACGCCTGACTTGCACCTGATGCCTAAAGGTGGCAGGGTGACAATGCTTAACCGCAGCCCAGGCAATCCTCAACCAATGTCGGCCGGTGACGTTCGCCCTTGCCGACTTCCCCAGTGTAAATATGGAAAAACCACAGCCCACTCGACGGCAGATGATGCTGGGTCTGGGCGCGATCGCAGCCTTGCTGCCGGTCGCCTCAACGGCCCAGGCTCAGCCCCCCGCACCAACTATTGTGAAACCGCCTCGTCTCAAACCTGGCGATGCCGTTGGCATCATCAGTCCGGCGGGGGCCACCTTCGAGTCCACCGATTTAGACATCGTGATGGATGCCGTGCGCGGCCTGGGCTTAGTGCCGCGCCCCGCGCCCCATGTGCTGGCCCAGTATGGCTATCTGGCCGGTCGCGATCGCGATCGCGCTGATGACATTAACCAGTTCTTTGCCGACACTGACATCGCGGCCCTGCTGCCAATTCGCGGCGACTGGGGCAGCGCCCGCATTTTGCCCTATCTCGATTACGACGTCATTCGCCAAAACCCCAAAATCATCGTGGGCTTCAGCGACCTCACCGCCTTGTTGCTGGGCATCACGGCGCAAACCGGGTTGGTCACTTTTCACGGCCCCAACGGGCTGACGGCGTGGCGACCCGACCAGGTGGTGCCCTTTCGTCAGGTGTTATTTGAAGGGCAAACGCTGACCTTTGAAAATCAACCCGTGGCCGACGATCGCGATCGTCTGATGCAGACTCGCCTGCGGGTGCAAACGGTGACCTCAGGACAAGCCCGAGGACGACTCTTTGGCGGCAACTTATCGGTATTGACGGGCCTGGTCGGCTCGCCGTATCTGCCCGACCTCACCGGCGCTATTTTGTTTGTCGAAGATGTGGGAGAGCCGATTTACCGTATCGATCGCATGTTGACTCATCTCAAGCTGGCGGGCGTGTTGGATGGGCTGGCTGGATTCGTGTTTGGGCAATGTACGAACTGTGGCCCCTCTGGCGGCTATGGAGCCTTAACGTTAGAAGCGGTGCTGCAAGACCACATTGCTCCCCTCGGGATCCCGGCCTGGGCCAATGCGGCGATCGGTCATCTGGAACCCATTCTGACCATCCCGATGGGCATTGAGGTAACGATGGATGCCGACGCCGGGCGTATGGTGATGCAAGAAACGGCGATCGCCTAATAAGATCGAGTGATCCGTTACCTGTCATGAATTCAGACAAATAAGTTCCCCATTCTCAGGAACTTTCTAGAAAAACACGGCTTTATAAAGCAATGTCGAACATTCACAATTAGCCGTTGATTTTATCTCAAATATGTGAACAATCGATAAGCAACTGTGAGCTACAGGGGAGATCATGATGGGACTCAGCACAATCGCTCAAGCCCCCGCGATTAAGGCCAGCATGGTGGACGACTGTACCCACCTGGTCGATGAGCAGGTCGCGAACAAACGCGGCATGTCAGGTATGGCGCTGAAGACGGCCTACCGAGTTATCAAAGGTATTGGGCCAACGTACCTCAGTGGTGCGATCGGGCGCGTATTACCTGAGGCCTTGACTGCGCTTGACCCCATGTGGAATGAGGGACTGCGATCCGGTGATCCGGTGCAGCACTTGATTCAAAATCAGTCGCGCACGGCGGAAATTCTGCTTAGCGTCACCGATCAACGTATCCAAAATTCATCGGGCGCGGTTACCGGAGTCTACAAAAAACTCCGAAAATCCATCAAAAACGATGTTGAAGAGGCGGTGCCTGAGTTAGCCAACATTTTGGGAAAGCATGCACAGGCCGCATCACCGGTTTAATCGATGGCGGCGTTATTGCGCCCACCCTTCCGATGGCTAGGGAGCGGTGAGAGCAAAGGGCCTAGAAACCGCGAGGGGCGGTCGTCTGACTGCTGCCGTGGAGGACTCGGCTAGAGTCTGTCAGCAGTCTTCGGCGTCAAGGTTTTATCCCAATCGTCCATGACGCGGCGGCGATACCGCAAAAGGATAAAAATGGGTCGTCAGATCCCCGGTTTCTTCGTGATGGCTCATCAGGAGCCAATTCTCCGACAGCAACCGAGGATCTTGGAACTCTATTTTTCTAGAGCAGCGCTTTGAAAAAAGACGACAAACCTGCACCTCAGCTCCTGGGCGTTTCCCAGTCCGCAAGGGTTTGACAATTTCAAATCCTGGTAATCGGGGCCGCTATTTTTGAGTAACTCCCTACCGAATGTCGTAACCAAACAAATTGGGATCGACGTCGAGCAAATTCAGGTCGTCGAGGCCATATTCCGCCCATCGCTGATCGACTCGGGCTGCCGTATCTGGGTCGGGAATGAGTTCATCGCTCCAGGGGCGATCGGTTTCGGGATAGACCTTAGTGGTGGCATCGATGCCCATGCGGCTGCCCAGACCCGGTTTCTCGGTGGCAAAGTCGAGGCGATCGAAGGGGTTTTCCGGCAAGATAAACACATCGCGAGCCGGATCGACCTTCGACGTGACAGCCCACATCACCTGACGCGGGTCGCGGATGTTGATGGATTTGTCCACCACAATGACAAATTTCGTATAGGTGAATTGGGGTAGGGCTGTCCAAAAGGCAAAGGCGGCTCGGCGAGCTTGGCCCGGATAGCTTTTATCGATCGCCACCACCGCCGCCTTATAGCTCAGCCCTTCCATCGGTAAAAAGAAATCTTGAATCTCGGGCACCTGCAGCCGCAGAATCGGCGTGTAGATGCGGTTGAGCGCGAGAGCCATCATGGCATCTTCTTTGGGCGGTCGCCCGCTAAACGCCGTCATGTAAATCGGGTTTTTGCGATGGGTCAGGCAGTGAAAGCGGATCAGGGGAGCACTGTCGCGCTGCGGGCCGTAATAGCCGATGTGATCGCCTGCTGGGCCATCAATACCCGTTTCTCCGGGGGTAATGGTGCCCTCCAGCACAATCTCTGACAGGGCGGGCACTTCCAGATCAACCGTTTTGCACTTAGCCAGATTCACCCCTTTACCGCTGTAGAGCCCGGCAAACAGCCATTCCGACAGATCAATCGGCAGGGGGGTGGCCGCCGCGAGAATCAGGAGCGGATCAACCCCGATCGCGAGAGCAACTTCCAGCTTTTCCCCCCGTTCCGCCGCTTTGCGCAGGTGCCGGCTGGGGCCACGCACGGAGAGCCACTGCACCGTCGCCGTGTTTTTTGATTGCAGCTGCAGACGATAAACCCCCACGTTGGGGATTTTGCTTTCCGGATCTTTGGTCACCATCAGGCCCAGCGTGATCACCTTACCCGCATCGCCTGAATAAACGCGCAGCAGCGGCAGCTTGGTCAAATCCACGTCATCGCCCTTCAAGACGACCTGATGACAGGGGGGAAAGAGGTCGCGATCGGGCTTCGCTTTTACGACGTCAAACAGTGCTTTCCCCATCTCGACCGCTTGCGAAAATTGCTTGGGCGGTCGAGGCTGATAAAGCAGCGCCAGCTTTTTGCCGATCGCTTCTAGCTCCTCGGGCGATTCCATGCCAAAGCACCAGCACACGCGCTCTAAGGTGCCCAGCACATTGATGGCGAGGGGCATGTCGGAGCCATTGACGTTCTCAAACAGCAGCGCTGGCCCGCCGGACAGTAATAGGCGATTGGCAATTTCGGCCACTTCTAAATCGGGATCAACGGGGACGGTGATGCGTCGGAGTTGCCCCCGAGCTTCGAGGCGATTCAGAAAGTCGTGCAGATCTCTTGCCATGATTTAAGAAATGTAAAGCCGTTCTTCATTCATTATGGGGGAAACTGGCGATCGCCTTGATGAATTCTAGCCCGGTGGTTTTTACTGAGGGGGCAGCGATCCCTTCTGAGCAGTGAGCCTTTCAAGTAGTGAGCATTGGACAACATGAAACTGACTGAGATGCGTTCTGGCTTTCGCATAGCGCTACTAGCGGGCGGCCTCTTTACCCTGACCGGCTGCTTTAACCGGCTCGATACTGGAGCGATTGAGCAAGAAATTGAGGCCGAGGTCGAGAGCCAAAGTCGGCGGCTGTCACTGGCTGAGGTGCGCTGCCCGCGCGATGTCTATAAGCAATCGGGGGCGTACTTTCGCTGTGTCGGTTATCTCCGCCCCGAAGGCGAATTCACCATTAATGTGGTGCAGCAAGACAGCCAGGGCCGCATTGAGTGGGATATTCCCAGCTCGCAGGTGATTTTGAACGTCGCCAAGGTGGAAGAAAAGCTGCAGCAAGAATTTGCCAAGGCGTTTTCGAAACGGGCGGCGCTCAACTGTGGCGATATGTATCGCCTCAACCAGCCGGGTGAGCAGTTTGAGTGTGCTGTGGTGGGCGATGTCATCGTCGGTCAGGAACAAATTACCGATCTCTTGGTCAGAATTGACCCGGAGGGGAATTTGAACTGGTATGAGGTGAGTGAGGCGATCGCCCCGGTGACGACCGTTTCAAATGCGGCGGCGGGCTCGACCGGTGCTGGAGCACCCCAGGCGGGTGAGGCGGCGGCGACCCCGGCGCAATCCTCTAGTGGCAGAGAAAAGATCGCCGGTACCCGCGAGGTGGAACGTCCCCGCGTCGCTGGCGATGATGACTAGGGGCACTGTTTGCGTGATCGCCCGCGTCACTGCTTAAACTGGAATTAAACTCGTTACCGGCATTTATTAATCTTTGATACAAAGACTTTCGCTATCCTGACCCACAGGGCTTGATCATGCAATGCCAAACAAAGAGATGAACAAGTCCGCCTTGATCGACTGTTTTTCGCCTAAATCCGAGCAGGTTTTATGACGACTGTATTTGATTTTTTGGCCAGAGGAGGCCCCGTCATGGTGCCCATTCTCGGGTGCTCGGTGCTGACCATTGCCACTGGGTTTGAGCGGGCCTGGTTTTGGACCAACCTGCTCAAGCGGGAAAGTCAGGTGGTGAATGAAGTGCTGGATGCCGCCCGGCGAGATTTAGATGAGGCGGCGGCGATCGCGGCTCGCGCGGATGACACCCCCGTTGGGCGATTTTTGCTCGCCCCCCTGCGGCTCAAAAATCCCTCACCCGAAACCTTTCGCCTGGCGCTAGAGAACGCGGGGGACAAAGAGTTTGTCAAAATGCGGCGCGGTGCCAAAGTGTTAGAAACCATTGTCGCCGTTGCGCCTCTGCTGGGACTGTTGGGTACCGTGACCGGTTTGATTGCCACCTTCAACAACCTCAACATCGGCAGCGGTGGCGGCACCGATACCTCGGCAGCAGCCTCGGGAATTGGCGAAGCCCTCATTACGACGGCAGCAGGTATGGTAGTCGCGATTATGGCGCTGCTGGTCTTTCGGGTGATGGTGACCTTTCAAGGTCAGCAGATGGACTATTTTTCGGAAGCAGGGAACGAACTGGAGCTGATCTATCGGCAGTTTTGGTATGAGCCAGCCCTGTCAGCCTTTGACAACCGCTCTGAACCGCCCCGCTCGACCCCGCTCGCTGCCGAACGCTATTAACGTCACTGCGGACTTCCCCTTGCTATGCGGTTTCGCGAAGCCAGAGACACGCCTCCCCCCCAGGTTGACCTCATCCCCATGTTGACGGTGATGATGGGGGTGCTCGCC
>JBHJJI010000341.1:0-10343 GCA_050042805.1 Leptolyngbyaceae cyanobacterium | reverse complement strand
TTCGCGACAAAGCCGCACCAGTTCTCGTAAAACGCCGCCGCTCAGCAACACAATTTTGCGAATGATCGGCGGTTCAATCAAATGTTCGGGTATGCGCTTCTTGAGCACGGCTTCGAGCATCGCCACGTTGCTCTCAATTGGCGTCGGATTTTCCCCGTGGGCAATCTCTTTTGGGAAAAACTTCATCACGGGCAGCAAGATGACATTACAGCGAGTCGCCAGCACGCCATAGATTTGCGGCTCGCGAATCACTGAAATTGGAATGGTAAAGACGACCCGAATGCCGGGAGAAAACAACGCATTCACGTTGTCTTGAAAGATGGCTTTCACCACGGGCAAATCGAGCTTATCGAGGTCATCGATAATGACCACCACTTTACGCTTAGTCGCTGAAAAAATGGCGGCAGCAATGAGTTCGATTTGCCGGGACAAATCGGAAACGCTGCGTTCGTAGGTTTCTTTGATCTCCTCCCGAAAGACGCCTTCTTTTTGCAGCTTGCCAGTGAAGAAGTCAAAAATATTGACGCCCGCCGACATGGCCTGACTCAGCTGCTCGCTGTAAGTGCGCGACTTCGTTTGCTTAAACCAGTTCAACAACGCATCTTTAGTGCCCTCGGCAATCGGGATGCGCTGTTTGGTCGCCTGACTCAACAACTTGAGGGCGATCGAGTAGAGGATGTTGACGTGGTTGACATCCGACATTTCCACCATGTCAGCGATGGAGAAGAAGGCGACAAAGAGATCATCCTCACGTAGCAGCCTAGGGAGCTGGGCCAACAGCGTCGATTTACCGCAGCCGCGATGTCCCGTAAAAATCAGCTTGCCCCCGTCCCCAGCGGCCAAAATTTCATCCTGCAGCCGTGCTAGCGTTCGCTGTCCGTAGGTCACGCGAAATTTCTCAATCTCCTCTGCCTCTAACAGGGGAAACACCTCTAAATTGCGCGACACTTCGATAAATTCTGCATAGCGATCGCCCGTCATGCCATCGTTCCTTACAGCTCAACCCACATCATACCGGGCACCTCTCCGGTTAGTTCGGGGCGGGGCGGGTTCCTGAGATAACGGCTGAGAAATGTTTGCGGTAGAGGGTAAGCGAGTGAAGGGTAGCGAGTAGCAACGGCCGACAAATCTGCGCCCCTGCCCCTCAGCTCCCCTGCGTTTTTCCAGCTTGCATCGAGACGATCTCTCAGCCCGGTCAGCCATCAGCCTTTAACCTGTTTTTGCCGCTGCAGCGCTTCAAACGCCGCTTGAAAGTGTTGGGGTTGAATGTGGATTTGGGACGGATCATCAGCACCAGAGGCGCGGTATTCGCGAATCGCTTCCAGAGCGGCTTGGTTGCTGAGCAGCGCCAGGTCGGCCCCATTCCAGCCCTCGGTTTGGGCCGCGATCGCCGCCAGATCAATCCCGGCTAAAGGCCGATCGCTGTTATGAACCTGCAAGATCGACAACCGACTGGCTTCCGTCGGCAAATCCACCTCGATTTGTAGATCGAGGCGTCCGGCTCGCAGCAAGGCGGGATCGAGAGCGTTGCGGCGATTGGTGGCCCCGACCAGTAGCACATCGGCACAGTCTTGCAGGCCATCGAGTTCGGTGAGCAGTTGACCGACAACGCGATCGCTCACCCCCGAATCGCCCTGAAACTGTCCCCGTTCCGGCGCTAGCGTATCAATTTCATCAATAAATACCACGCAAGGAGACGCCTGCCGCGCTTTAGCAAACAGCTCGCGCACGGCCTGCTCCGCCGCACCGACCCAGCGAGTCAACAGTTCTGGCCCATTCACCGCAATGAAGTTGGCCCGAGCTTGGGCAGCCACGGCCTTCGCCAGCAGCGTTTTGCCCGTGCCCGGTGGCCCCCAGAGCAGAATGCCACGCGGCGCTTGGGCACCCGTTTGCTGATACAGCTCGGGATACAGCAGCACCCCTTCCACGGATTCTTGCAGGGTGCGTTTGGC
The DNA here is from genome assembly GCA_050042805.1 of Leptolyngbyaceae cyanobacterium. GTDB lineage: Bacteria > Cyanobacteriota > Cyanobacteriia > Phormidesmidales > Phormidesmidaceae > Halomicronema. The sequence continues at coordinate 8,391 of JBHJJI010000341.1, read as the reverse complement.
GGTTTCCAAACCGCCGATATCTTCCCAGGCGATTTGCGGTGACTCCACTTCCACCGCTCGCAGCACCGACGGTTTGATTTCTTTCAACGCCGCCGCAAAATCCGTTTGGGAGACATGCAGATCGTCCGGCACCGGATCACTGAGGGCAGGCACCTATCGCCGCAGAGCAAAATAGGCGGCTTTTTGGCACAGGGCCTTGATGTCAGCTCCTACCATACCGACCGCCACATCGGCGATCGCCGCCAAATTTACCGTGTTATCCAGCGGCATATTACGGGTCTGGATCTGCAGGATTTCCAGGCGACCCGTGCGATCCGGTACGCGAAACTGCACTTCGCGATCTAGCCGTCCCGGACGGCGCAGGGCCGGGTCAATGTGATTGGGCTGATTCGTCGCAGCCAGCACCACCACCCCTGGGGTTTTGGCAAAGCCATCCATCAGGCTCAGCAGTTGGGCAACCAGTCGTTTTTCGACCTCGCCTTCCACTTTGCTGCGATCGGGGGCGAGACTGTCAATTTCGTCAATAAAGATCAGGCAGGGCGCTGACTTTGCCGCTTTTTCAAACACTTTGCGGAGCCGCCCTTCGGCCTCGCCGTAGTATTTGCCCATGATTTCGGGGCCGACGATCGCGATATAGCTAACGCCCAATTCTTCCGCCAGCGATCGCGCCGTTAGGGTTTTGCCCGTTCCCGGTGGGCCGACTAGCATGACGCCTCGGGGCGGTTCTAGACCCAGTTGAGCTAACACTTCCGGTCGCTTGAGGGGAATTTCGACCAGTTCCCGCAATTCTTGAATGATCGCCGTGAGTCCGCCGACATCTTTGAGAGAAGGCGTGGCCGCAGTGGGTTGGGCAGGTGATTTTTTGGCAGCGCCGGTCGCAGTTGGCGGGGCCGCAGTTGAGGCATCACTTGCGGGGGGGGTGGCGTCTGCCGGTGGTGGCGTCACAATCACCTCGTCGTCACTCTCGTCGTCGCCCCCTGGCGTTCGGATGCGTGACACGCCAATGTCGTTGGGAATGTTGCCCTGGCGCGGAATGCTGCTAAGGCCGCGACTGTTGATGCGAATGTCGGTTTTTAGCTCACCGTTTTCGGCTTTTTCTTCCAGCGTTTTGGCCAGTTCTAGAAGTTGCTCAAAGCCTTTAAAGAAGTCATTCATGGAAACACTCAGATGCTCAACAGTGACACCGCTTGCTGACGTGACGCCCGATCAACAGCAGCGACATCATTAGGCGTATGCAGTCTAAAATGCCCACTTCTGCCAGACTGTGGGCAACGCTCCCTCCAGGTTGTCATAAATGGTTGAACTGAGCGCGATCGCGACCCGAACTCAATCAAACGATGCTGGCGATGGAACTGTCACAGTGTCGGTAAGGCGTGGGGCTAACTCAAGCGGGGAACCGGTCACTGATTTTCTTCTTCAGGAAGACCCAACCCATCCGTCAGATAATTGTGTCTAACGACTGAGGCGATTTCTAGCAAAAACGATACCTGTAGGGGGCCGGTTTTGTGGAGGTTCTGTCGCAGTGAACTCAAGGTTTCTCGCTAAACCTGCCCCTACCGTACCGGTATATTCTTACTCGGCAATCTCCTTAGGAACAAGGATGATATAAATTCCGCAATTTGGCCTGAGGTACAGCGGGATCACATTTCCCCTTCTAGCCTAACCTTGTAGGGGTTTGACAATGCAGCTCTGATATCGCTGCCTCGGTGCGCTCTTGTTCGATGGCCATCCTGGCCGTCCTGAACGCCTCGCAACCCTTGAAAAAGCTGGTTATGGAGGCAGGCTGGAAGCCTACCCGACCGGTTGTCTACAGGACTTGAGCCGACCGGAAAGGGCGATCTCTGCCACCATCATGGAAGCCGCAAGCTAAGTAATATGAGGTTCCTGGAAACCCTTACAGGATTAGCTTCTAGGAGGGGTTAGCGGGGTGGGTTGACCATGAGTGCTGGGGATCGCACCCACCCCGCCGCCGACACCCCTCCCGAGAGGGAAAAAACTGACACATGATGAAATTCCCGATCCTTAGCGTCGCGCTGGAGTTAGTCAAAGTCAGCGTACTGTGGTGGGCTCGGCCCCACCCGAGCCGTGATTTTGGGATACTTGCCTTTACCCGCTTTGGCACGAATGGCTTTGACTTCAATCATGTGCCACCAATCATCGCCAAAGTCAAACCAGTAGCCAAAAATTTCTTCTTCAACCAGGTTCAAATCGTTGAGGGTCGTTTTAGCCACCTCCCCGGTCAGATCAGTATCCATTGCGGTATCGAGGCCATAGCGTCGAGCGTTGGGATCTTGTGGCCCGCGCCCGCCCACTTGAAACTCATAGAGATGCTCATCTTCGCGATCGAACGCCTGGAAAAGAATTTGATGCAGAGCGGCTAGCGTCTGGCTACCCTTGATTTCAATCGTCCGAATCACTTGGGGATGCGCTTCGGCAAATGCTTCAGTCACCGGCCCCTCAATCTGCATGACCGATAACACGTAGAGGGCGTCGGGGGGACGTTCAATCGGGGTCACGGCTGGCGGCGGCAGTTCGACCGTAGCGGTTTTCGTCTGATTCTGATTGGGAACATAGGGAATGATGCCAGCGGCGACTAACTGTTCCTGCACCTGCTGAGGGGCTGAGCGCGCATCTAAAATCATGCCGTTGATTGAAACCAACCAGGCCATCGGATTGTCGGCGAGCTTGCTGGGCAGACACCAATCCGGATCGAGCTGGCCGATGTCGAGGAGGTCGCGCACTTTTTTCGATTTGCCTTGCCCCGTGCTGTTGCCGACGCCAAACCAAGCGTACAGATCCGTAGCACTGATATGAGGGTCTTGCGAGGTGTCGAACAAAAAGTTAGCCATGCCGATGGCGTGGCTAATGCCGCAGGCCCAAGAATGATCTTTGCCGCTCGTGAGGGGCGAAGGGCGCTTACGGCATAGGGCAGCAGTCGCCTGACGGATGAGCGTTGCATACTCATCGTTGAGATGCTGTTGCGCAAATTTATCGGTGATCGCGGTAATGCGTTCAAATTTTTCACGCATCGCCTTGGGCACCGTCATCGATTTCGTCGATTTTGCCATGAAGCTGACCTGAATATGCCGCGAATCAGTCAGGGGACAAGCCCCAAAGACGTTGAGGAAATTTTAGCGGAATCATGGGTTAAAAGTGCTTGCCGCTTGCCCAACGGCAAGTACATAAACGCTGCGATATCAGAGCGGGGATGGGGTGAACAGCCGTGTGACGGACTGTAACTTACTGCACGCCGGTGCCATAGGCGATGATTTCAACCGCCACCACGCCATTAGGGTTTTGACCACCCATTTCCGCCGTTTCGAGACGCACATTGACAACTTGGCTGGCCCCCCACTTAATTGCGTCCTCTTTCATCCGCAGCATCGCTTCGCGGCGACCCCGCTCAACCAGCGTTTCATACACCGTGATGCGGCCCCCAAAAAAGTTCATCCAACCGCCGACAAAGGTTTTGAAATAGTCGGAGGATACGACGACGCTGCCGACAAAGAGTTTGGCGCGATCGGCCTCGGGAATGGGCGTTTTAGCCCCAATGTTGATCACCGGGAGCTGGCGCGTGCGATATTCGCGATCGTGCAGATCGGCCAGGTGTTTTTTCTCAATGTGGCTACCGGCAAAAAAGCCGACCAAAATCTGAATAAAGAAGATGCCTAAGGTTTCCATGGCTTAATCGATCTGTACGGCGGTGCCGTAGACGAAAAGTTCGGCTGCGCCTTGAGTCAGCGAAGAGGTGGCAAAGCGAATGTTGACGATCGCATTGGCCCCTTGTTTACTGGCCTCTTGCATCATGCGCTGAGTGGCTTCGGCACGGGCTTCTTGCAGCAGTTCGGTATACCCTTTAAGCTCACCCCCCACCAGGTTCTTTAACCCAGCAACAAAATCGCGGCCAACGTTTTTAGCGCGCACGGTGCTGCCTTGCACCAGGCCCAAATGCTGCACAATGGTATGCCCCGGCACGCCTTCTAATGTGGTGAGTAACATCCGGCTAGAGCGAGACAGCGCAGGTCGATCATTCATAAGAGGTGTCCTTCAACTTAGAGGTAATCAATAGATATAGATGCGATCGCTGGTTGCATCCTAATCACTCAGTACGACACCGCTACAGTTCTGTAAGATTCTTTTGCTAAGCCCTGGAAAAAAGGTCGTGAACACCGCCGTCCTGAAATCTATCTCTGTTGGGTTGCAATTAGGCGGCAAATTCGGCTATTCATCTAGGGGCTATCGCTTTGCATCCTCTTGCTGCAAAGCGATAGCCCCTAGCTATTCAATTGGGTGCGGGCGCGGCAATGTCCATCGTCAAAGCGTTTTAGATTTAATTGATGACGCCCTAGCTTGACCAGAGCTAATTGATGGGGCAACTGTCCCTAACCATCAACATCAGTCCTCTACGGTTGTTCACTGCTCATTCTCCCTGTTGCCGATTACCCTCTATGCCTACCTGTATTGCCCTCATCGCCCACGATCGCAAAAAAGACAGCATGGTGGCGTTTGCCCATCGACACGATGCGTTGTTAAGCAAATATCATTTAATCGCCACCGGTGCGACCGGTCAGAATGTGCTTCAAGCCACGGGCTTAGAAGTCGAGTGCTTGGCCTCGGGGCCGTTGGGCGGCGACACGCAAATAGCAGCCCGAGTGGTTACCGGTGACGTTGCTGCCGTCATCTTTTTAGTTGATCCGCTCCATGCTCAACCCCATGAACCTGATATCCGGGCGTTGCTGCGGGTTTGTGAGGTTTATGATGTGCCCCTCGCCACCAACATCGCCACAGCCGCAGCTATTATGGTGCAGCTGCAAAAATCGCGGGTGGGGCACTTGATTTTTAACCCCGTTGCCGGACAGGGCAACCCTGACCAAGATCTCGCCCTGATTCGCCGCGTGTTAGCGCCGCAGGTGCAGCTCAACGTGATTTTCACCAATGCGGAAGCGGATCCAGCGGAGCAGGCGAAAGCGGCGATCGCTGACGGGGCCGACGTCATCATTGCCTCAGGCGGCGATGGCACCATTTCAGCTGTGGCTGGCAGCGTGATTCATACAGGCATTCCCCTCGGGGTGATTCCGCGCGGCACCGCCAACGCCTTTGCCGTCGCCATGGGCATTCCCACCGATATTCAGGCCGCCTGCGAAACGATTTTGGCGAATACGCCCTGCGTGGTGGATGCGGCTCGCTGCAATGACACGCCTTATATTTTGCTGGCGGGCATCGGATTTGAAGCCGAAATGGTGAACCGGGCTGACCGTGAACTGAAGAACCGTCTGGGCGTCTTGGCCTACTTACTCGCAGGCGTACAGCAGTTTCAAGAGCAAACTGCTTTTGATGCAGTGATCGAAATTGAGGGCGAACCGATCAATGTCCAAACTGGCACGATTACCGTCGCCAATGCTGCTCCGACGACGTCTGTGCTGGCCCAGGGGTTTGGGCAGGTGATTGTCGATGACGGCTTGCTCGACATCACCATCGCCACCCCCAAAAACCGTTTTCAGGGGTTCAATGCTCTCACCAGTCTGTTCGCCTCGGCCCTAGTCAATACCCCTACTCAGCGCGAAGATATCATTCGTCTGCGCACCCATAAACTGAAAATTACGACTGAGCCAACTCAAAAGGTCGTGATCGATGGCGAAATTGTGAGTCCTGAAGCGCTGGAGTTTGAGTGCCTATCCAAATCGCTGACCGTGCTGACCCCACTCGCGGCGCAGCGATTCTCCTCCTCTGCTCCTTTGGTTGATGAACTAGACGAGGAGGCGTTAGAAGAGCTGCCCGCCCCTTAGATGGCTGGGAATAATGGCCGATAATCGCGTCGATCGCGATGACACATTGAGACCGATCAACCGCCACTCAATCTCAAAGTTCTGGTTGACGCCGCCGAATTCCATTGATACCTTTAGGAAGAGATCTGAAACTTTTTGAGACAGTCATGATTCTCAGCGCGCCACGATTTTACTTTTGGTACTTTACGGGGGTTCACCAGCGGTGAGTTTAGCTTTTGCTGAAATCCTCTGGTGAACCGCAGACTAAGCTCTGCGGTTTTTGCGTATTAAAGGCAGTTTTGAGTCACCCACCATGCAGTATTCCGCTCCGGCCAATTGGTTTTATCACTTTTTCTTTTTCACTGGGACACGCTCCGGGTGACTAGGCTGCCATGCCCAGCAAACCCCCCGGAGCGCTCCAGCGCCTCGGGGGTTTTTAATTGCCCATTTGTTTTTTCTCGATCCGTCCAATCTATCCACTCGATTTTTTATCAGGAATTCAACCCATGCAAGACGCTAAACTCATCGCCAAATCTCATGACGCTCATCGTTCTGTCATTGCCCTCAATGATCAGGTCACAGTGGGGGGCGATGATCTCCTCATCATTGGCGGCCCCTGCTCGGTCGAGAGTCTAGAGCAAATGGAAACCATCGCCGATCGCCTCGGTCATCAAAGCATTCAGGCGTTGCGAGGGGGCGTTTACAAGCCCCGCACGTCGCCCTACGCCTTCCAAGGGGTAGGGGAATCGGGTCTGGCCATTTTGGATCGGGTGCGGCGGCGCTACCAATTGCCCGTGATCACTGAGGTCATGGCGATTCACCAAATTGAGGCGATTGCTGCCCACGCCGATGTGTTGCAGGTGGGCAGCCGCAATATGCAAAACTTTGACTTGCTCAAGGCCCTCGGGGAAATTGATCGCCCCGTGGTGCTCAAGCGCGGGCTCGCGGCCACCGTACAAGAGTTTGTCATGGCGGCAGAATACATCGCTAGCCATGGCAATGCCCACGTGATTTTGTGCGAACGCGGCATTCGCAGCTTCGACAATTACACCCGCAACGTGTTGGATTTGGGGGCGGTGGTGGCGCTCAAACAGCTCACCCACTTGCCCGTCATTGCCGACCCGAGTCACGCGGCGGGCAAGCGAGAACTGGTGGCTAGCCTGGCCCGAGCGGCGATCGCGGCGGGGGCCGATGGCGTCATGGTCGAATGTCACCCAGTGCCGGACGAATCGATTTCCGATGCTCGCCAAACCCTCTCTCTCGAAGCCATGGCCGATTTGGTCGACAGCCTCCGACCGATTGCTGCCGCGGTGGGTCGCACGATTCCCACCCCTCGGGTTGCCGCTCAACCGGCGATAGTCTAAGCGGGCGATCAGGCGACAGCTAGGGGCTGTCATCAATGACCGGTTAAGAGCGGGCACACCAATCCGGTCAGTCCCTAGGGAGCGGGTGCAGTCATGCCCGTCCCCACAACGTTCTGCTCCTCATTCCTGAGGTTGGGCATCGTCAGGCGGGGCGCTGGCCCAAGGGGCGATCGGCAAAGGTGAAAGGCGGCCTGAATTCCACCAGTGGCGGCTCGTTCAATGGCTGGATTCTTGACCGTCAACCAAACCATGAATTTTTCGTGGTGTCGAGGGAATAAGTGATCCTCCAGCAGGCATCCACGTTACGCTGGAAAAATCTGAAAGCGCTTACAGGCGGGTTTAGCGGCACTGCTCTTCACGCGGGTCAAAAATCGCCAGTTGTGCTCTCGGTATGGGTCAAAGAGTCATGGGTCACACCACGAACTTCCATCACTTCAGGCTGTGTCTGGGCCTCAAGACCGGGCACACTTTGATACCTTAAAGCTCGCATTGCTTCCTAACTGTGCCATGAATCCCATTACTCAGCTCAAAGCCAAACTGCCCCAGCCCCTTCGTCGCTTAGCAGATTTAGCTTACAACTACTGGTGGTGTTGGACGCCCGATCGCATGTCCCTCTTCCGCAGCATTGAGCCCACGATTTGGCAGACCTACTATCACAATCCGGTGGCGCTGCTAGAGGCCGTTACCTACGAGCGGCTCTCGCAAATTGCCGAAGACCCCGTTTATTTGAAACGTTTGCAGGTGTTGGCTAACCAGTTTGACGCCTACATGCGTGAGCAAAATACCTGGGGCAGTCAGGTCGCGCCCGATCTTTCTGCGGAAGAGCCTGTGGCCTATTTTTGCTTAGAGTATGGCATTCACGAATCGCTCTATACCTACTGTGGTGGGTTAGGAGTGCTGGCGGGCGATTACCTCAAATCGGCCTCTGACTTAGGGGTGCCCATGGTGGGGGTGGGGCTGCTCTATAAGCAAGGCTATGTGTGTCAGCGGCTCAATCGCAGTGGCTGGCAAGAGGATTTTTATCGCGACAATGATTTTGAGCACATGCCGCTAGAGCTGGTGCGGGATGAATACGGCCAGCCCGTCACGGTAAAAGTGACGGTGCGACAGCGCACCGTGCGGGTGCAAGCTTGGAAAGTCCGAGTTGGCCGGGTTGACTTGTATCTGCTGGATGCCGATCGCGCCGATAATGACCCGATTGACCGTAAGCTCACCGGGCAGCTCTATGGCGGTAATCGAGAAACTCGATTGGCGCAACAGAT
>JBHJJI010000340.1:0-7453 GCA_050042805.1 Leptolyngbyaceae cyanobacterium | reverse complement strand
CCTTTTGGCTTTGTGTGGCCGCCGTGCCCGTGATTGTGCTTTATCCCTTAGCTAAGCGCGTGTTTCCGGTGCCGCAGCTAGTGCTGGCGATCGCCTGGGGGTTTGCCGTGCTGATTCCCTGGGCGGCAGTGACCGGAGCGTTAGAACCAGCGGCTTGGCTGTTGTGGGGGGCTGTCATTGCTTGGACGTTGGGGTTTGACACGGTTTATGCCATTCCCGATCGCGAGTTTGATGCCCGCCTTGGTGTCAATTCCAGTGCGCGATTTTTTGGCAACCGCACGCCGCAGGCGGTGACGCTATTTTTTGCCATCACGGTCGTCCTGCTGGGCCTGACCGGTTGGGTAATGACGTTAAGCTGGCCCTACTGGATGACGCTGATCGTGGCCATTGTCGTCTGGGGCCGCGAAGGCTATTTACTCAGTCTCTACAATCCACCATCGTCGCTCTATGGGCGCATCTTTCGGCAAAACGTGCTGCTGGGCTTTGCACTGCTGGGCGGCATGGTGCTGGGGTTACTGGTCTGATCTCGCTGGTGCTGCAGAATGATTTGAGTCAGGAAGTCGGGCGCAGGGGAGCAAGGGGGCAACGTTAATCGCGGTGGTTTTGAGCATGGGGATGAGTGGGCGAAACTGGGCACTGGGGATTAGTGGTGGACTCATCGGTGCGATCACCGCCGCATTCCCGGCTATGGCGCTCTGCCCCGCTGATTTGCCAGAGGTTATGGAGACGATCGCCCAGCACCCGGAGTTGGTCCGTGCTCGCGTTGGCATTCAGATAGAAACCCTGGATGGCGAGGCAATTTATAGCCGGTCAGGCGATCGTTTTTTTGTCCCTGCTTCAGCCCTGAAATTGGTGACCACCGCCGCCGTACTAATGGAACTCGGCCCCGATTACCGCATTCGCACATCCGTCTTGGGGACGGTGGATGGGTCGGGCAGCGCCACTTTACAGGTGGTCGGTCGCGGTGACCCCAGTTTTGATCAGGCTGATCTCGCAGACTTGGCGCGTCAAATCAGTAACCAAAACGTGCGTCAGATCGATATCTTGTATGGCGACGATCGCGCATTTGCCGGAGCGATCGTCAACCCCAATTGGGAATGGGAAGACGAGCAGGCGGGCTACGGCGCGCCGGTCAACGCTTTGATTTTTGAGGAGAACGAGATTGGCCTGAGTCTGCACCCGCAAGCGGTGGGGCAACCGCTGCAGGTCGTGTGGGACAGCCCTAGTCAAGGGGCTGGGTGGACGATTGAGATCGCGACGCGCACCGTCGCACCAGGGGAGTCTGAGTTTGTCTGCGTCGGACGCGATTTGAGCCGTCCGGTGCTGCGGGTGGCCGGACAGCTCGTCGCCGAGTCGGCTCCTGAACCTGTCTCCATTGCCGAACCGAATCCAGGGCCAGCTTTTCTCGATGCTTTACAAACGGCGCTGGTGGAGCAGGGGATCGCGGTACAGCAAGTTGGCCTAGTCCCTCCGCCCTCCACCCCAGATTGGGGCGAGCTGGCCGCCGTGCAGTCGCCGCCGCTGGCCGAGCTGCTTATTCCCACGAATCAAAGCAGCAACAACCTCTATGCCGAAGCGCTCCTCAAAACGCTTGCTATCACAGCAGATGCCCCGGCAGAGGATGCGACGGTAGCGGGCATTGCAATCGCCTTAAACCGCCTGCAATTGCTGGGACTTGATCCGGCTGACGTGGTGATGGTGGATGGGTCAGGCTTGGCGCGGAAGAACCTGATTACCCCGGCGGCTCTAGTCGATGTGCTGCAAATCATGGCGCGATCGCCCCAAGCTGACGTCTTTCGCGAGTCATTGGCAGTGGCGGGGCAGAGCGGCACGCTCCGCAATCGCTGGCTCGACACGCCAGTTGAGGGGCAGCTGTGGGGTAAGTCTGGGGCCATCAGCCGCAATTTTTCTCTGGCAGGCTACCTACAGCCTGATCGCTATTCACCAGTTGCCTTCACCATTTTTCTCAATAATATTGATGCCCCTGGTCGCGTCGCGCGATCGCTGATCGACGAAATGGTGCTCGCGATCGCCACCCTCGAATCCTGTGACTAAATATCAAGTCCCACGGCTAGGGCTCCCAGGCGATTTTGGAAACGCAAGAGGGCTAGATGCACCGCCTGATATCAGTTATGCCAAATAGCGCGACGAATCTTGAAACTTGAAGAGGCAAAATATTCCAGGTTTCGTGAGTTTCCGATGTCATTTCGACATTGTGGAATGAGATGCCTGTGGCGTAAAAACCGATAGGGCGATTGCGCGCGCTCAGCAAAAAACCAAGCAGGAAAATTTGATAGGAAATTCGGCGGGTAGTTGTTCCGGCGCTGACCTCAATCGACCAGCCAAAGCAAGCTCAGAGCGCCATGATGTCACCTATTAGCTAGCCGAAAACTGCACGCTGATAGTTTCTGTTAGTCGGGTAATACGGTCTTTTTGGCAGGCGTAAATCTACGGATTGATGTCGGCGATTTCAGGAAAGATCTAGACGCATTTTGCGTGGATTTTGTGACGTCATCCCCAATTAGAAAGCGCAGAATAGATTTAACTCTGGAGAACGCAAGCGGCAATAATTGAACCACTCTGTTGGGGGCAATTTGAGTGGTTTGACTAGCTGCATTAAGCGTTCTCACAGGTAAAATGCCTGATCCTTGGGGGCTTTAGGGTCAGGCTATTTTCTTATTTAAAGGCTGAGACAACCGCTACAAAATCTTGTCTAGGCCATAAATCAAAGACTTCAGCGGCATGACGCGGCGAATGGCGAGCAGCACGCCGGGCATATAGCAAGCGCGATCGCTCGTATCGTGGCGCAGGGTATAGAGTTGTCCCGGTGCGCCAAAGATCACTTCTTGGTGGGCAATCAGGCCGGGTAGTCGCACGCTGTGTAGGCGAATCCCATCGGCGGTGCTACTCCCCCGAGCGCCGGTCATTTTTTCCGTCTCTTCGACTTGCGCGGGATTGTAGGTCTTGTTTAACTCAGACAGCATTTGAGCAGTCTGGATGGCCGTCCCGCTGGGGGCATCAGCCTTTTGGTTGTGGTGCAGTTCGATGATTTCGACATACTCAAAATATTGGGCCGCTTGCTGAGCCGCTTGCTGCATCAAGACGACACCAATGGAAAAGTTGGGGATGATCAGACAGCCAATGCTGGCTTTGTCGGCAAATTCGGCCAGCTCTTTGATTTGCTCGGCGCTCAGGCCGGTCGTGCCCACTACCGGACGCACCCCGTAGGCGATCGCCGCCCGCACGGAGCTATAGACGCTTTTAGGATGGGTGAAATCCACCATAACCGCTAGCCCATCGCTCTGAGCCATCACTAGGGCCGCCTCTAGATCAGCCGTGATGGGCACTTCGACCGGGCCACAGCCGACAATCTCACCGATGTCTTCGCCTTGCACAGCCGGATTTTTGTCAATCGCCCCGACGAGGGTCATATCCTCAGCAGTTGCGATCGCCTTAATGACCTCGCGGCCCATCTTGCCGCAGGCCCCATTGACCACCACTGGAATTGTTGATTGTGCTGCCATGACCCTGCTTTTGTACGGCTAACAGGATGAGTTTAGTGCAAATTGTGGTCGGTGTGAGGGCGATCTCGGAGACGCTCATGGCCGCGATCGCAACACCGTTCATCCTGGAATCCGTTCGTCCAAAAAATCGTCACGAATTCTGCCCCTCAGGCCCCCCTGCCTCTCAAGCTCCTCTAGTCCAAAGCATTCATGCGATGGAGAAGTTTTGAAAGATGACGCGATCACAGAGAACTGGGCGATCGCTCCCCTCTAAGGGGATTTCTAGCAAAGACGATACCCGTAGGGGCGGGTTTCGTTGATGTCTGGTAGCGATGATCATGAAGGTTACTCGCTAAACCCGCCCTTACAGTGCCGGTATATTCTTTCTCGGAAATCTCCTAAGACGTACAGAGTGCCGCCCCCAGCTTGGCTTCACAAACAGCCTTTTCGTCAGCGCTCAGTTCCGTCGCATTCACATCTCGCCGCAGCACAATGCCGTTGTGTCCGGCCAAAAATCGGGGCAGCTGTTCATATTCGATCAGTGCCATGGTCTGGATATCGTAGGTGGTATAGCGGGTCAGCTCGGGCGTGTCAAAATCAATATCCAACACGGTGAGGGCCTTCCACGGCGGCAGGTCACTATCAATCAGCGGGCGCGGCCCCGATCCGATGATGCCCATGTGTAGCAGCTGCAGGTCACCCCGATGGCCCGGATAGTAAGCGTGGTGATGGCCGCTGATGTAGGTATGGACGTCGTATTTTTCCAACAGGGCACGGAGCTGATCGGCGTTGTCCATCACCTCACCGGGCTGGTCGCGCCCCACCGCGACGGCATAGAGCGGCAAATGACCAATCAAAATCCGGGCTTTGGCCGTCTGCGCCGCTTCACTGGCCAGGCTTTCTTCCACCCAGGCTAATTTATCAGCAGGGATGCGGCTCGACGACCCATCCCAAGACAGAAAGAAGACATCGTCGCGGCGAAAGGTGTAATAGAAGGGAAACTCGAAGCGATCGACAAATTCGACACCGGGGTCATGCTCCGGTGCTTGCCAATAGGCAGCGGCCAAATCTCGCTCTTGCTGGAACAGCGGCGAGTCGTTGAGGCCCAAGGCCCCCGAGGCGTCGTGGTTGCCAATGGTAAACCCGTAGGGTAAGCCAGCCGTTCGCAGCGGGGCCGCCACGTGCTCATCAAAGGCTGACCACATTGCGTTGATTTGGTCGGGCGTCAGTGTCAGGTCTTGGCCCGCAACCATGTCACCGCTGCAGAGTACTAAGTCAGGATTCCAAAACGGGATCAGGGCCATCGTTTTATCGATTTCGGGGTCGTAATCGGTGGAGCCATAGACGCCATTGAGGTCGCTCATTACCACCAGTCGCAGGTCACCTCGAGGCGGATCGGTCAACGCTGGATCGAGGCTAGCGAGCAGTTGCTGGGTGGCAGCAGGCAAGGCGGCGGGTGCCGGTGCCGTATTGGCGATCGCCGTGGCTCCAGGCTCGGTCTGCTCGATCGCGGCCCCATCGGATGTTGGTGCCGGCGGCGCTTGAATCGCGGCCTCGGTGCAGGCTAGCAATACACTGCAAATTGCCCCCAAGAGCATCCCCGTCAAAAATCGCTGCCAGCCCATAATCCCCCACAGATTGCAAACAGAACTACGGCATACTTTACCCCAACATTCCAGTCATCGAGTATCTGCAGTAGTCAGCGATACCACTCGGACAGTGATCAGAGTGGACTCAACAGGGACGACTGGGTAACGCGATGGCTCAGAAAGCCTTAAACTGCCGGACGGTGAGCGCTTTGAATGAGGGTTGGTATTTTGAAGGTTTTAGAGCTGGAAACCAAAAAAATGCAGTCGACGATACAAAATAATTCTCAGGATTTATCAATCCTTGAACTGAGCTGAGTTTGAGGATTGATCAGCCGATAGCAAATGCAGTTGATAAGCGTGGCGATCGCGGATTAATCCATCCGTATTCGCTTTGTCTAAATTAGCCGGCAAGATTAATTGGCATGCCCCTTTTGCATCCTGCTTCAGTCCTTTGAGACAATGGCTGCAACGACTGCTCAGTCAGTAGAGCGTTCTAATTAAATGATGCTGTAGGGTGTGTGATGGCATGCCCACCAACTGCTGGAGGTAACCTTTGTGCATTCTGCCAGATTGATAATGACGTCCCGACGATAATTTAGGGCCATCTGTATTAGACCTCTACACATAGTCGCTAAATGTTCCCTGTCCTCGATTCACGCAAATCTCCCTAGCCGTTCCCTCGCATCTCATTTTTCAGTTTTTCCCGTTTTCATTTTTTGGAGTAAGCCCGATGACCCAGCGCAACTTTTCTAACGTCTCCCGCCGACAGATCATTCGCGGATTAATGGCCACCACTGCGTTTGGGGTGGTCACTAAGTTCGGGACGGCTTGTAGCCCAGCGACCGAAGGTGACGCCACCGCTGAGGGCGAAAGCGCCGGGGGCGGAGACGGGGAAGAGTTGGTTGTTGGGTTTATTTATGTCGGCCCCAAAGATGACTTTGGCTACAACCAGGCCCATGCCGAAGGGGCCGCGGCGATGGTAGCCAACGTGCCAGGCATCAAAATTGTGGAAGAGGCCAGCGTGCCAGAGACGAGCGCCGTGGCTGAAACGATGCGTAACATGATTGAAATTGACGGCGTTAAGGTGCTCTTTCCCACCTCGTTTGGCTACTTTGATCCCTACATTTTAGATCTTGCCGAAGAATTTCCCGATGTGCAGTTTTTCCACGCGGGCGGTCTCTACCAAGACGGCGTTCACCCCGAGAATGTGGGCAGCTATTTTGGCTACATCGATGAAGCGCAATACGTCGCGGGCGTCGTCGCGGGCTACATGAGTCAATCAGGCAAATTAGGATTTGTGGCGGCGAAACCCATTCCTCAGGTGCTGCGCAACATCAATGCGTTTACCCTAGGCGCTAAATCGGTCAATCCCGACATCACCACTCAAGTGATCTTTACGGGGGACTGGGCCCTGCCGGTCAAAGAAGCCGAAGCGACCAATAGCATGGCCGACCAAGGCATCGATGTCGTCACATGCCATGTGGACAGTCCTAAAGTGGTGATGGAAACGGCGGAAAAGCGGGGCATCTTTGCCAGTGGCTATCACGCTGACCAAGGCCCGTTGGCTCCCGAAGGGTATCTAACCGGCGCTGAGTGGGACTGGTCGAGTATCTATACCCAACTAGGCGAGCAGTTCTTGGCCGGTCAAACCCTGATGGCTGGCGACATTCCCCATATCCTACGGGGCGGACTCGCGGGCAACTTCTGTAAGCTGTCGGCCTATGGACCAGCGGTCACCGATGAGGCGAAGGCGGCGGCTGATGCGGCGAAAGAGCAAATCATGAGCGGTGACCTGGTGATTTACAAAGGCGAACTGAAAGACAACAACGGCGGCGTCATCTTGCCCAGCGGCGAAGAATATAAGCAGGACAACATCGAGCTAGAGAAGATGGATTACTTGATTGAAGGGGTGCAGGGCAGCATCGATGGCTAGTGAATTGTGGAGTGAGTGGTCATCGGGAGCCGGTCATATGCTCCAGCGGATTTGACGCTGGGGCAAGAGCATTCTGTCCACATAGGCACACCATAGATCAGGGTTTGGGGTGCCCGCTCGGCCTTCTAGGAAGCATTTGATCTCTTGATGCGTTGTTTGTTCTGCCTGATCGATGAGGAGTCATCGCTCAAAACAATCGGCTACCCTTCTGTCTGGCAATAACGAGAGTGAACGTCAGTACGGGATCAACACAGGCCGAATGCTCAGTCTGGATTTTTCCCTTCTAGAGAGCTATCCGTTATACACAAGTTGCTGTATCGCTTATCCAGGAAAGGTTGTGCAGATCGGCTGCGGTCGTCTTTCAATCTGTAGAACCTCACCTAGCCTCTCCTTACTCAAGGAGAGGAACCAGAGCTCCTGTCCCATTT
>JBHJJI010000339.1:0-5023 GCA_050042805.1 Leptolyngbyaceae cyanobacterium | reverse complement strand
TACTTTTGGTGAGGGGCGAGGGTGGCTAACTCACTGGGCGAGATCGCCCCGCGTTCGGTCACGATCGCGGTCACTAAGTTAGCCGGCGTCACGTCTGACAACGGGTTGTAGGTCTTGACCCCAGCCGGACAGGTGACGGTGGCGCCCAACCGGCAGACGTCGGTTTCGTTGCCCTGGGCAATATCAACCTGAGTGCCATTGGGCAAGGTGAAATCAATGGTCGAAAGCGGTGCCGCGACTAAAAAGGGCAGATTATGGGCTTGGGCCGCGATCGCTAACCCATAGGTGCCAATTTTATTGACCGTATCGCCATTGGCCGCAATGCGATCGGCCCCCACGACCACCGCATCAATCATGCCCTGCTGCATGCAATGGGCGGCCATGCTGTCGGTAATCACCGTGGCCGAAATCTGCTCCTGCAGGCATTCCCAGGCGGTGAGTCGAGACCCCTGCAGCCAGGGCCGAGTTTCGCCCACGATCACCTGGGCGAGCCGCTGCTCTTGCCAGGCCGTTCTCACAATACCTAAAGAGGTACCAAACCCCGAGGTGGCCAGCGCGCCATGATTGCAATGGGTGTACAGGGTCAACTGAGCCGGTTTAGCCGGCAAAGCCGCCAGACCATGCTGGCCGATCGCGACACAGATCTCCCAATCTTTTTGCTGAATTTTTTGGGCGGTCTCCAGCAATCGCGCCTTGAGGGTGCTCACGCTGTCTGAGCTATGACGCACCTGCTCCACCATATGATCGACCGACCACATCAGGTTGGCCTAGTCGGGACGGGTCGCTTTTAACTGCTCGGCGATCGCCTCTAGTCGTTCTAAAAATGCGGTGTGCTCTTCGGTGTCGATGCCCCGCGAGCCCAGATAAAGCCCGTAGGCCGCCGCCAACCCCAAGGCCGGCCCGCCTCTGACAATGCGGGTTTGAATAGCAGTCAAGATATCTTCGCTGCGCGTGATCGAAACGATGGAATATTGCTGTGGCAGCTTCGTCTGATCAATCAGCAGCACATGATCGTCTTGCCAACGCACGGGAAAAACGTGGGTTTCTAACGTTTCTGTCATAGGAATTTCTGCCATAGGAATTTAGGAGGATGCCACAGTCAGCGCATCTGTGGCCAATTAACAACCCTGAAAAGATGAGTCAGGCTGACGGTCAGCCAAAATCACCCCGATTCTAATGGAATTTGTTGCGAATGCTAAGTCTCTGGGGCGATCGCCCAGTGCCCCTTCGGCGAACAGTTTACAGACTGTGCCCTGCTTAAGCGGCCATTTCTCGGCGAGTGGCAGGTTCGATGCGGTCTGAAACTGGAAACTGCTGATATTGGGCGGGCAGAAAAGTCTGAAGGCAAGTGCACCAGCGGTGTCGATTGCACTACACAACAGTTTGAATTTTGGACTTTCAACGCGGCGGCCAGCACTTGATCGGCTCGGCCCTGGCAAGCCTCAATATGCAACTTTAGTTAGAGATGCTCAATCGCTATCTCTCTCCTGAGGCGGTTTCTCAGGTTTGCAAACTTTTGTAACGTTGTATTAGTTACGAAGAAAAAGGCTTTCAAAGCATTTATGACAGACGCAAGCATTAACAAGTTCATCGCCCGCAACGTTGAGGTAAGCACCTCCCAAGACGCTGAACCGGGTAAAAGTGCCAGCGGTCAGCCGCTCGGTGTGCAGCTAGCTCAAGATCCGTTTGTGAACGATCCGCAAGCGATCGTTCCCTCTGGTGTGGATGTCGACAAGAACCGCCAGCAGGTTGAGGCCGTTATTCAGCAAGAGCGCGGCACACTGCCCACGACTCGAGGCTACGAAATCGACGAGTCAGGCAACCTCGATAACTTTGCCCTTGAGCCCCCGATGTACGTGGAGGAGTAGCCGCGATCGCGCTGCTTTATTGGGCGCTTTTCTCCCCCAACCCGATCCACCAACTGTTTACAAATTTAGAGGATACGTTTATGCCTATTACGATTAGAGACGACGCTGTTTACGTCATTTTGAAAAAGCTCAATCGAGCCAATCAAGACTCTCCGGCTGAGAGCATTGGTTTCTCTCGCACCGACTTTGCTGGCATGAAGCTAGAAAAGTCAGACCTGTTGGGGCACTTAGACTATTTGAATCAAAAGCAGTACATCAAGGCTGAATTTACGGGCAACGCCTATGCCAACCAGCAGGATGTCCCGGCTGTGATCAACCCTGATGAGGTTAACCTGCGGATCGCTAATACGTTAGGTGCTGAAGATGGGCCGCTGCCTCACTTAATTACTTTTCAGCGCGCCATGCTCACTGACAAAGGTCGGGCAATGTTGGCTGATATGGAAGCCAACCCGCCCGAAAATTTCAAAGAGGGACCCAAAGTTGAAATCCCGCAAGAGCATATGTCTTTCTTGAAGAAAGTCATGCTGAAGGGCAACTTGAGCGATCTCTACGATGCTCGCGACGTTACCGAAGTGGTGTTTCGTGTCATGCGCGACGTCATGTCAACGGCGGAGGCTGATCGCGTCGAGGCCGAGCTGGAGGAGCTGGCGACCCAAAATGCTGAGGACAAATCCCTGCAGGTTGAGATCGCTGATCTCTGGCACGACACCAACCCCCTCGTCGGTTTCCTCAGTCGTCTGCGACCCCCGCTAGGTGGCGAAGGCCCCTTGGGTATTGACTCAGAGCTGTTTTTGTCGAGGATCGATAAAGAAGCCGCCGTGCCAAAAACGTCAAACGGCACAATTGTGACCGAGGCCGTCTTTTCGGCCACGAAGGAAGAGCTATCGGCAGAGCGTATTGCTGAAATTGCCAGCTGGCTACCAGAGGGCAAAGTCAAGGAACTTTGGGATAACGCCTAAGCCGCTAATTAGTGTTTGGCCCATTTTTAGGGTCTGAGTCTGAGGCGCAGTGGTTCTCAAACCGCTGCGCTTTTCTATTTTTGAAGTGGAGTTATGAGTGTTGGCAAGTGGCTTCAAAAGAAGGGAAGTACAGCCAATCGCAGTCGGCTAAAGATAACCTAGAGCGCTGAAGTCGTTATCCAACCGTGCTCTCAATTCCGCACTCCGACTTCCGCACTCCGACTTCCGCACGCCAAATTTTGGCATATCACAGCACCCGACCCGACGTCGATCGCTCAACCGTCTATCCAGCGCCGCCTTCGGACTCTCACCCTGAAACTGCTGGGCAAAATCCACGATGGTGGTGGTGCCGCCAAAGGCGGCTGATCGCGTGCCGGTTTCAAAGGTGTCGCAAGTGTAGATGCCATTGTCCATGGGTATTTCCATATGCACATGGACATCGACGCCGCCGGGAAAAATCAGCAGACCGTCGGCGTGATAGGTCGTGGCATTGTCGTGATTAATTTCACGGGCGATCGCCTCAATGCGACCGGCCTCGATCAAGATATCTGCCACGTAATCATCGACGGCGGTGACGATGCGGCCGCCTTTGATTAGCACTGGAGCCATGGGATTGCCCCAAACTTCAACAAGAGAATGGGGGATACCAGAGAGCGGAAATCAGAGGATTGTGGGAATTCGTGAGCGGGTCAGGCCGTTTGTGCCTTGTAGGCAGCCCAGCCCCCCAGGTCAGAGATATCAGGCCAGCCGTGCTCTTCGATCAGCGCTTGGGGATACAGCATCGCGATCGCGGTTTCGCCCGTCTCCAACGTCACTTCAGCGGGATACATGTGGGGCGGCTCAGTAGAGACGAGATGTTCGTATTGGGCGGGGGTGAGAGAGTACAGCTCACCGAGAATCGCAATACCGCCCGTTTCGACCGCATAAATGCCGGGGTGCCAACCGTCTTTCACCGCGTGGAGACGATAGCGAGCTGCAGTTTTTGCTTCGCGCACAAACGTAGCGTCTTGCAGATTGCCGTGGTCGGGTTGTCCCCGCAGGGCTGATCCACAAATGAAAACCGTTTGAGTAGCTGCAGCCGTCATGAATTCTTTCCTTGAGAACGCCGAATATTTATTTTTCAGAGGTTACTTCAATTGCCAACGCGACGGAGTCAGCCCCATGGTAAAGATGTAAAACCTCATATCTTGATACAACCCTAAACATCCCCATCATCGTTAGCGGAGAGCGCTTCCAGCGCCTCGACCACCCGCTGTTTACTCGCTTCTAAGTGCGCCTGCATCGAGGCGATCGCCCGGTCAGCATCGCGAGCCACAATGGCGCTGAAGATTTCGTGATGTTCGCTGCAAATCTCCAACACTTGCGGATCGTGACGCGTGGTGTGGACCCGCAGCAGCATCATTTTGTCGAACACCTGATCAAGCAACCCCGTCAGCCAGCTATTGCCCGTGCTGGTAGCAATCTGACGGTGAAACTGATAGGCGAGGTTAAGCATCTCAAAGGTGTTGAGAGCTGAGGTCTGGCGCTGGACGGCCCGCTCTGCCTGGGCAACCGATTGCTGCAGTACTTCTAAAGCGCGATCGCTGACTGCAAGACAGGCCGACCGCACCGCCGCTTGTTCTAGCGCTAAGCGACAGTCATAGAGCTGCACGGCATCGGTCGCTGACACCGAGATAATCCGCAGCTCACCCCCGTCAACGGTGACCAAGCCCTCTCGCTGCAGCTGCCGCAGCGCCTCCCGAATGGGGGTGCGACTGACCTGTAGCTGCTCCGCCAAATGGGTTTCCACCAGGCGATCGCCGGGGCGCAGTTCTCCCGAGAGGATGCTGGTGCGGAGCGCCTGGTAAGTCTGCTCATGGAGCGACTCGCGTCGGGGTAGCGGTTTAGAGAGTGTGACCAAGGGGAGAATCCTCAGAGGTTAACGACAGGCCGGTTAGTGATGGCGTTGGCCACGGTGCTAGGGACAAATATGAGCCTTGAGCCTTGAGCCTGAGCACATTAGCAGAGTGGCTCTGCAGTCTTACCTTAAGCGGAATGACGCCTGTCATAAACTCGCATCAAGTAAGCGATTTTACAGCCACAGCCACCGCAGATATTGTATACAGTATACGCTTCGAGCCCTACAGTAGTGGCAGAGAAGATTTAGTCAAAGTTTGCCTGCAGAGAGGTTTTCCCATGGTTTCATCGGTCGTTTCT
>JBHJJI010000338.1:0-16148 GCA_050042805.1 Leptolyngbyaceae cyanobacterium | reverse complement strand
AATATCCCCTGTGGCCACTGGCACACTCTCATCCGGATGGTGACTCAAGGCCTTTATCAGCTGATGCAGGCGCTTAGCATGTCGTAAATCCTGGAAGTAAATCGGATTGATTTCTTAGCTAATCCAATCTGCATGAGGGGGTTCACTCTAGTGGGAAACTCAATAGTGAAACCTTCGCGCAATTTGAGCTCGAAACGCCCTCACAGCAATCTTTCTAAATACTTATGCGTAATGGATAGCTTGTTTAAGGGGATTGGGGGGATCAAGTCTCCGTCACTAACGGTCAAAAACTTAATTTACGCCGTACTAAGTGCTAGTTTTTATCAGTAGAACTGACGCATCCTCCAGCATTGGGGGCGAGGGGCCAAAACCGGAGGCAACGGCGTCAGTTCTAATCAGAATTATTTAGGTGATCTGGGTCGATCATTAGTGTGCTGATGCGCTGCCATAAATGATCGCAGTGCCGTATGCATGTGGGTCTGATAGCCCTAGCCCTAGCCTTTGAACCAGCCCCAAATGCCCTGATCGAGGCGAAGTATCAGTTTTCAATTAGTTAACTGAATAGCAGGAGCTTAAGCAGCTGGGATTGCCCTTCGTCGGTGATGCGGTTTGCCGCGATGGCTTTGGCTCTTTTGGTCAACGTTGAACGAGAGATCGTGAGACCAAACAGCTATTGATAGAACAAATTATTTTTAGTCAGCAATTGCCTCGGGCCTCTCGCCTGCTGTAGTCTCTATCTAGGGGCATTGAATCAGTCGCTGCAGTATAGAGAACTGGCATAAAACAGATTTTCTCAACTCGTACGTGAAAAATGACAGAACCGCAATCGATTTTGGCCGCGACATAATCCAGGACAGGTTTGATTTGCAAACTCTTTAAGAAATTGTTTGTAACTTCATCAGGAGTCCGGGAAAGCTGCGTGTAGTTTTGATTATTGAATGTCAACTTCTATACGTGGCCGTTCAGGGGTGAGTCCTCAGGCGGTTGGTGAACCACGTCGCACGCTCATCCTCCCTATATCTGGACAATGTTATGGCTAACTCGATCGCTGCCAGCGTCAACTCCCAGACTGCGATGCCCGGCATCATTGGCGGGGTGGGGCCACTTGCCCACATTCAATTTGAGCAGATTTTGTTGAACCGCAGTTGTCAGCGCGGGGCCTGTCGCGATCAAGATCACCCTGAATGGATATTGATGAATGCGACCCAAATTCCCGATCGCACCCAAAGCATTCAAGGGATGGCACCCGACTGCACGCCTTGGTTAGTCAAATATGGTCGTCGATTAGAACGGGCCGGTGCTGACTTTGTGATTGTGACCTGCAATACGGCCCACGCCTTTTATCCCGCTGTCCAAGCTCAGTTGACGATTCCTTGGATTCCGCTGATGGACGGGACATCGCAGTACATTCGTGAACAGTATCCGCAGGTTCGCCGGGTCGGCATTTTAGCCACAGACGGCACGCTGCAAACCCAGCTATATCACAAAAGTTTAAGTCGAGTCGGCCTCACCCCCGTTAGTCCTGCGCTCAGCTCACCCATGCAAAAACGCGTGATGCAGTCGATTTATCATCTGGAATGGGGAATAAAAACCACAGGCGTGCAGGTTTCGACAAAAGCGCTGTCGGATTTGACTCATGCGACCCATTGGCTCAAAGATCAAGCTGCTGAAGTGATCATCGCTGGCTGCACTGAACTCTCTGTGGGGCTGGCGCAGATTTCCGACCTCCCCCTGCCGTGGATTGATCCCTTAACGGCGATCGCCGATATTACGCTTGACCTAGCCTATGGCAATCGTACTGCTGATGCCCTAATCGCTGCCTAATCGAGGTAACTGACTGTGCCTAGCCGTCTAGATTTTCCAACCCTTTGCCCCCCCGGATTAACCCTGCGGCGAGCCCTCACTTTTGTGGTTTTCACTGTTTTGCTCTGGGCAGGAATAACGCTTGCCGGGGTGGCCCCAGCCTATGCCCATGCGACTAGCACAGCAACCAGTTCTAAGAGTAGCCTCACAGCCGCCACGACTCAGTCTCAGCGGGGCAGCAGTGAAGACGCGCCCGCGACCGTGGCCACGCTGCCCCCAGATATTGAGCAGATTTTAGCGCGCGGCAAACTGGTGGTGGCGGTGCTGGGCAGCGACAATGCCCCCTTCTTTATGGACATGGGGGAAGCGCAGCCCGGTGGTTTAGACATTCAGCTCGCCCAAGCGATCGCCGACCAGTTAGATGTGAAGTTAGAACTCAACCGTACTGCCGATACCTTCAACGGCGTGGTTGATACCGTTTATAACCGAGAAGCCGACTTGGCCATCTCTAAGATTAGTCGCACGATGAAGCGTGCCAGACGCGTGCGGTTTTCGCACCCCTACTTACAAATGCGCCAGGGACTGTTAGTCAATCGTCTTCTGCTGGCCCAGCAAACGACGACTGAAAATGTCGTCGAAGCGATTCGACAACTGACGGGAGATGTTGGGGTGATTACGGGCTCTTCTTATGTGGGCTTTTTGCAACAGCGATTTCCTAAGGCCACGATTGTGGAGCTGGAGTCTTGGCAAGATATCGTGGCCGCCGTGAGCAGCGGCGAGATTTTGGCTGGCTATCGCGATGAGCTAGAAATCAAAAAAGTGGTGCTGACGAAGCCTGATGCCGCCCTGCAACTGAAGACTGCCGTCCTTACGGATACCCAAGATTCACTGGCCATGGTGCTGCCTTGGGATAGCTCTCATCTTCTGGCTTTTGTCAATCAGTACCTCGACACCTTAGATAAAGACTTGACCGTAGACGGCATTCTGGCAGAATTTTCGGCCTATTGGGAGGCCCAAAAATCGGCTTCCTCGAAAGCGCTATTGCGATCGCGCCGCTGATGCTGCTCTCTCAAACGCATTAGCCCATGACAGTCTCCCCCATACCATCGCTGGACATCTGATTTACCATGACCACCTTTCTGAAAAAACGATCGCTGCCCCCCCTTTCACTGGAATGGTTACGAAGTCCGTGGTGCATTTTAGTCAGCGTCGTTCTAGGCATCTACATTGGCACCTCATATAAGCCCTTGGCCGAGGCGATCTCCCCCATTGGCAACCTTTATTTAGGGTTGTTGAAAATGTGTGTGATGCCAATTTTGCTCTCAGCTATCTCTAACAGCATTGGGCGATTGATGCAGAGCCATGACGCCAAGCAGTATGTCCAGCGTATTTTAGGGGTGTTTCCAGCGGCGATGGTGGCCGTGAGCGGGCTAGCGGTGGCGATCGCCGCCATCACCGGGCCGGGCCGCAACCTGTCGACTGCCACCCTAGAGAGTTTGGGAGGCTTAGTCAACCAGTCGAGCATCGACTTAGAAGTTTCTTTGAGCGGTCCCCTGCCGATAGAAGAAGCTGGCCCCAACGTCGCCTCTTTTTTAGTCAGCATGGTGCCTGACAATATCTTCTCGGCTCTGAGTGAAGGCCAAACCTTGAGAGTTT
Organism: Leptolyngbyaceae cyanobacterium; assembly: GCA_050042805.1. Classification (GTDB taxonomy): domain Bacteria; phylum Cyanobacteriota; class Cyanobacteriia; order Phormidesmidales; family Phormidesmidaceae; genus Halomicronema. The sequence goes on along the minus strand of JBHJJI010000338.1, from coordinate 12,689 downwards.
TGATTTTTGCCATTGTTTTTGGCGTCTCTTTAGGGTTGATCAAAACGTCCAAAACGGAAGCGTTGTTTGACATTCTTGACAGCATTTACCAAGCTTTTAACCAGGTCATTCACTGGCTGACATATCTCCTTCCCCTCGGTCTATGTAGTCTCCTGGCTACACAGCTGTCAAAAATCGGGCTGGATGTCCTGTTTTCGATGGTCAACTTTGTGGTCGTGGCGATGGCGCTTTTCGTGGCTGTCTATATTGTGGGTACAGGGGTGATTTGTTGGCGGTCTAAACAATCTGTCTGGACAGTCTTGAGAGCCCTTAAAGATCCCACCATTTTGGCGCTGGCGACGACCAGTAGCCTAGCCTGCCTGCCCGCAGCGATCACCAGTCTGCATGAAGACCTGCACTTCGATCGTCAGACCACTGATTTAGTCACGCCGCTTTCCATCACCGTGTGCCGCTTTGGCTCCATCATATATTTCGCAGCGGCCACGATGTTTGTTATGCAGCTTTACCAAAAACCGCTCGACTTCGGCACGCTCTTGGTGATTGTGGTGGGTTCAGTTCTAGCTGGCATGGCGACGTCAGGGGTGACAGGTATTTTGACCTTAACCATGCTGGGATTGGTGCTTGACCCCCTGAAGCTGCCGCTGGATGCGGTGCTGGTACTCTTTGTGGCGATCGACCCCATTATTAACCCCTTCCGCACCCTGAGCATTGTGCATACCGGGATGGCCACTACGGCAGTAATTGCGAACCTACACGCCGAACAGCCACCAGTGAGTGCCAGTACAGCCGTGTTCCCGACCGAAGCGGTATAGGGGATTGGCTCAAATAGCGTCCCGACGCTGGTTGGGTTGGGGCACTGTCAAACCTTGACAGAAGATGCTTCGGCTCTAGGGATGTTGTTTAAGCACAGAGTCTTCAGATTGCCCTGAATCCGGTAGTCGCTGACTCAAAGTTGTCAGCCTTTTGTTCGAGTGGAATGAATCTAAGCTAGGCTGACCACTAATGCAATACCAGAGATAGCCCTATGATAGAAACCGGCAAAACCGTTAAGGTTCATTACACCGGAACCCTGAACGATGGTTCAGTTTTTGATTCTTCGCAAGGGCGTGATCCGCTCGAATTTCAAGTCGGCGCGGGCCAGGTGATTCCCGGTTTTGATGCCGCGATTCAGCAGATGGATGTGGGCACGACTCAAACCATCAAAATTCCCAGCCAAGAAGCCTATGGTGCAGTGCGTCAAGATATGATTGCGCTGATTCCTCACGAGCAATTTCCGGAAGATCTCAATCCTGAGGTGGGCCAAACACTGCAGTTGCAAACCCCTGAGGGTGCTTTGCCAGTGCGAGTGTCCGATGTCAAGGATGAGGGTGTGATTATTGATGGCAATCATCCGCTGGCTGGTGAAGACCTCACCTTTGAGTTGACCTTGGTAGAGGCCGCTTAGGCGACTAGGGGCTGTCATCAGGGTGCGGCTCAAGGTCTGTACCGCAGCGATTTCAGCCCTTAGCTTGGTCTGTGGAACGGGCGCGGTAATGGTGGTAATGCTGATCCCACGAGGTTCTGGTCATTGACTGATGACTTGCCCGAGGGCTGCAGGCTCATGAGGGCCTCTGCCTCAGGCGTCACTCAAACGATCCAACTCTATCCAATGGGCCAAGATCAGGGGCGGTGATCGCGTTACATCAGATTCAGTTGCGGTGATTTGCTGACAGCTGTCTCAGCAACAGCCAGATTTTAGGATAAAGTTCTGTCACAAACAAATTGGATAGCGGTGAGGTTCTTTACCGTTATCTTTGTTCCTAGACAAGATCATTCTGACTGTCGGCTAGAGATGAAACCATGGGCGAGTCTGAACAAATTCGGGTCGGTGTTGTAGGTGCTTCGGGTTATGGAGGCATACAGTTAGTAAGGCTGCTCAGCGAGCATCCCCAGGCAAAAATCACCTATTTAGGAGGTGATCGTAGTGCTGGCAAAGCCTACAGTGAAATTTATCCGCATCTCTCGTTGCCGCTGACGGTTGAACCCGTCGAAGTGGCCGCCTTAGCAAATCGCTGTGATGTGGTGTTTCTTTCGCTGCCCAACGGTATTGCCTGCACCTTAGCGCCAGAACTGCTGACCCGAGGCTGCAAAGTTTTAGATCTCTCCGCCGATTATCGGTTTGCAGATCTACATACCTATCAAACTTGGTATGGTAGCGATCGAACCGATGGCGAGATCAATCAGCAAGCGATCTATGGATTGCCAGAGTTGTTTGGCGATCGCCTGCCGGGGGCCAATTTGGTCGGCTGCCCAGGCTGCTATCCCACTGCCAGTTTACTGGCGATCGCGCCGCTGCTCAAACAGGGGCTAGCTCAGCCGGACAGCCTGATTATTGACGCCAAGTCGGGGACTTCTGGCGGCGGGCGTCAAGCTAAAGAGCATCTATTGTTGGCGGAGGCAGACAATTCTCTCGCGGCCTACGGTGTGACCAAACATCGCCACACGCCTGAGATTGAGCAAATTTGCTCTCAACTGGCGGGCCGAGAAGTGATGGTGCAATTCACCCCCCACTTGGTGCCGATGGTGCGAGGCATTTTATCGACGGTTTATGCCAATCTGCGCGATCCGGGTCTGGTACGCGAAGATCTGCACACAATCTATTCGGCGTTTTATCGGCGATCGCCCTGGGTCTCTGTGTTGCCCACGGGCAACTATCCTCAAACCAAATGGGCCTGGGGCACTAATCGCTGCTATATCGGCATCGAGGTAGATGCCCGCACGGGTCGGGTGATTGTGATGTCGGCCATCGATAATCTGATGAAAGGACAAGCCGCCCAAGCGGTGCAGTGCTTTAATTTGATGTATGACCTGGATGAAAAGACCGGCTTACCGCAACAAAGCTTCTATCCCTAGCACCGGTTTCACCTAAGACTGGTCTCGACTAGATTCAGACGTGCCGATACGAGCCCTGGCTGTCGCCTCAACGGTGCCGATCATCGACGATCGTGTTGGCTCTTGTCGACTGCGGTGATGGGGTGATCGCGGCGGTTTTGCCCAGCTAGAAAGCCCTCCATTGCTATGATGACGTTGGATGGAACAGTGCCCCATATTTGCGGCGGGCGCTGTGAGTCTGACCACTTGCCGAGCAATTCTGTCCGCTTTCGACAACTTTTTGTAATGACTGACCTTTTAACCCTCGACCATTTTGCCAGTTGGATTTTGAGTCCACTCTTGGGGCTTTATACTCTGCTGTTTATCGTTCGCATCGTGTTGACTTGGTATCCTGAGGCGCAGGGCGATCGCTTTCCCTTCAATGTGGTCATGGTGCCCACCGAGTTTTTGCTGATTCCCGTGCGCAAGGTCGTGCCGCCCTTTGGGGGCGTCGATATCTCGCCCATTATTTGGGTGGGCATTACGACTCTCCTGCGAGAGGTGTTGTTAGGGCAGCAGGGGCTCTTGCGCATGTTGGCCTAGGGCGCTTCCTCTCTCAGCAATCCACAATCCAAATTTCATTTGCAACTAGGCGTTTGAGTCGGTTTGCCACCGCAGCATCGGCAACTTTAACGTGGGCTAAAGCTCATCCCAATTCCTGTGGGAGAGTAGATGTTCTCGCCTTGCTCCTCGCAAGGGCTGCTGAAGTACATATAAATTGCTTGCCGTCGCTGCTGAACGAGCTTGTCTCTTTTCTAGAAGGCTGGGGGACGTCGTCTTCCAATCTCTCTAGTATTGGAGGAAAACAGGTCGTTCAGCATGACAAGTTTTGCTTGAATTGTAGGTATTTAGCAGCCTTGTCAGGGATGCTCTTTTGGAGTTGAAGCCTTTATGATCAAACGCCGAAAGTTGCTCAAATCTCTGGCCGTCAGTCGTAGGCGTATTCGCAAAATTTGGCTGAGCAATAGCGGTGATTGGCACTGGCTCGCTTCAAAGCCCGCCTCGGTACTCAGCATCAATCGACTGCTCTGGCGAGAGTCAGTGCCCTCCCTCAGCTTTTTTGTCATGCTGACGCTGTCGGGCATCATTTCTACTCTGGGGCTGCTGTCGGGGAGCACGGCGACCGTCATTGGTGCGATGATTATTGCGCCTTTGATGGGGCCAATTATCAGTATTGCTTTTGCTGTGACGGTGGCCAATCGCCGCTTGATGAAACGGGCCTTGCTGACCTTGGTTTTGGGGACGTTAGTCACTGTTCTCAGTGCGGCTCTGGTGTGTCAGCTGACAGGGTTACGAACCTTGACTGAAGAGATCGTGCTACGTACTGAGCCGACCTTGATTGACCTCTTCGTGGGGATGGCGGCCGGGGCGGCGGGCGCTTTTTCAAAATCGCGCAAGCATATTGCCGATGCTTTTCCAGGGGTGGCCATCTCGGTGGCCTTGGTACCGCCGCTGAGTACTATCGGCATTGGCATCGCGTTGCAAAATCAGACAGTCTGGCTCGGCTCATCGTTGTTGTTCGCCGCTAACCTCACTGGTGTTATCTTCAGCGGCATTTTGATCTTTTTGTGGCAAGAGTACGGTTCGCCTAAACGAGCCAAGGGCGGACTGTTGTTATCTGTCTTTGTGCTCACGGCGATTGGGATACCGCTGGGGTTCTCACTCAACCAGCTATTGTTGCAATCAAACACCCGGCAGCAGGTGCGGCGTCTGGTGCGAGACGAACTGAACTTACTGGACGGAGCTGAACTGCAGTCACTGAGGTTATCTCGCCGCGATCGCATCTTCTATATAGAGATGAAAATCATTGCCCGTCCTGATTCGATCACTGAGAGTCAGATTGCTGACGCACAGCGGTTTTTGCAGGAAGATTTGGGCTATCCTGTTCAACTTAGAGTGCAAGTGATCCCCATCCAAGAGTTTTTAATTCCGGCGGTTCCTTAATGTCGTACGCATCCTGCCCTGACTATGGTCTATGGCTGGCGACCGCGCTATAAAATACCTCGTTCAACTCCAGCGAAATCTATCGAAAGAGGGTGTTGGCCAGCGGGAAACTTCCCCATGATCGATGCGTGCGAAACATTTGTTCTACAAAACCTTATTATTTTCCGACAATAAAGTGATCGTTGCACTATGATATTTAGAAATTACCTAAACCGTTCAGTTTAATTCAGGTGTGTGGGCTATGACCTCGCCAAAGCTGGTTTCCTCCGAATCTTTGTCCTCCAGCGTTGTCCAAAACCGTCCATCGGGCCAAGGACGCTGGTTCATTGCGGGTGGTCTTGGTATTTTGCTACTGGGGGGCGGGTTCGTGCTTTTGCGCACGCTCTCCTCGGGGCCACCCAGTGGCATGCAGGGACCACCGGGCGTGCCGGTGGAGCTAGCGCCAGTACAAACCGGTACTGTGCAAGATAGTTCCGAGTTTTTAGGCAGTTTAGAAGCCCAAACGGGCGTTGTTTTGCAGCCCGAGGTGGCGGGGCGCATCACGCAGGTCTTTGTGGCAGCGGGCGATCGCGTCACCCCCGGTCAGCCGATTATGCTGATCAGTCCCGATCGCACTCAAGCGGAAGCCGATGCCGCCGGGGCAAGTGTGACGGCGGCCCAAGCAGCGCGAGAATCCTCTTCGGCCTCGTTGCAGTCGCTGCTGTCACGACAGGCAGAGTTGGAGGCAGAGCTGGCTCTGGAAGAAGCCGAATTTGCTCGTACCCAATCGCTCGTCGATCAGGGTGCCCAATCGCAGCAGGAACTTGACCTGGCTACCCGTAACCTGGAAGTCGCGCAGGCCAATCTGGCCTCAGCTCGCAACGAAATTGCGGCGCAGCAGGCTAGCCTTGCCCAGTCAGAGGCCACATTAGCCGAAGCCCAAGCCAATCAAGCAGCAGCGCAGCAAAATCTGCAAGACCGCACCGTAACTGCACCGATCTCGGGCGTCGTCGGCGACCTAGCCTACAAGTTGGGGGACTATGTGACCCCAAGCAACACGATTGCCAATATCACCGACAATGCCACCCTAGAGCTAGAACTGCGGGTGCCCATTGAGCAGCGCGATCGCCTGCAGATTGGACTTCCCGTCGAGCTACTGTCAGCCGATGGCACCCAAACAACGGCGACCGGCAGCGTCAGTTTTATCTCACCGCAAACCAATGCCGATACCCAAACCGTGTTAGTCAAAGCGCGCTTTGAGAACGGCCAGGGCACTCTGCAGGACTCGCAACAGGTAGAAGTCCGGCTGGTATGGGCCGAAGATATTGGCATTCTGGTGCCGACTACAGCCATTTCCCGCATTGGTGGTGAAACGTTTGTCTACATTGCCGATGCCGGTAGTCCGGAAGAACTGCCCCCCCCGGAAGCTGTGCCGGAAGGAATGCCCGTGCCCGACCAGGTCGCCCGCCAGCAAGCCGTCACGCTGGGCGATATTCAGGGGAATGACTACGAAGTGCTAGAGGGGCTAGACCCCGGCGATGTGGTGGTGATTTCCGGTATTTTGAATTTGCAAAACGGGGTTCCCCTCCTCCCACAAGGAGAGGGCGAGCCGCCTGAGGCAGAAGGCCCTTAGTGGCAGTGCCGCCAGCGGCTCCGCAACGATAACGAGAATAGATGCTGCGATCGCCCCCTTGCTGTTAGGAAAGCTGATTCATGTTTGTCAATTTCTTTATCAAGCGTCCGGTTTTTGCCACGGTTTGCGCTCTGATTTTGCTCTTAGTCGGGCTGATCAGCATCCCGACGCTGCCGATCGCCCAATTTCCCGACATTAGCCCCACCCAAATCAATGTAACGGCCAACTACATCGGGGCCGATGCGGAAACGGTGGAGAAAACTGTTACCAACATTCTCGAACGCGAGATTAATGGGGTTGAGGGCATGCGCTACATGACCTCTAGTAGTAGCAACAGTGGCGTGAGCACCATCACCGTGACGTTTGATGCCAGCCGCGACAAAGACATTGCGGCGGTTGATGTACAGAATCGCGTTTCGCTAGCGGAACCGCAACTGCCCGAAACGGTGTTGCAAACTGGGGTCACCGTCAGCAAAGAAAGCAGCAACATTTTGCTGGCGATGAGCCTGTATACCGACGATGGCACCTACGACGATATCTTTCTCAGTAACTACGCTGACTTGTATATCGTCGATGCACTCCGGCGGGTTCAGGGAGTCGGCAATGTCATCATTTTTGGCGAAAGAACCTATGCCGTGCGCCTCTGGCTTAACCCCCAGCGACTGGCCAGCCGCAATCTAACGGCAGATGATGTCGTCGATGCCCTGCGGGAACAAAATGTGCAGGTGGGCGCGGGGCAGCTCGGGCAGCCCCCTTCCGATGACTCGCAGCAGTTTCAAATTGACCTGCGGGCAATCAGCCGGTTTCAAGACATCGGCGAGTTTGAGAATCTGATCATCAAGACTGGCGAAAATGGCGAGCTGGTAAGGTTTAGCGACGTTGGCCGGGTGGAGCTCGGGGCCGAGAACTATAGCACTTTCCTACGGTTTAGTGGCAATGAAGCGATCGGGCTGGGGATTTATCAGCTACCAGGCAGTAATGCGCTGGAAGTGGCCCAAGGCGTCAAAGCCGCCATGGAAACGCTGGCCGAGCAGTTTCCCCCGGCGATGCAGTACGGCATCGGCTTTGACACGACTGAGTACGTCGAGCAATCGCTGACTGAGGTGGTTTGGACCTTGGTGCAGGCGGTGGCGCTGGTAGTACTGGTGATTTTCATCTTTCTGCAGGACTGGCGCACCACCATCATTCCGGCGGTGACGATTCCCGTGGCGCTGATCGGCACCTTCGCCATTGTTAAAATCTTTGGCTTCTCAATTAACAGCCTGACATTGTTTGGTTTGACGCTGGCCACCGGCATGGTGGTGGATGACGCGATTGTGGTGGTCGAAGACATCGCCCGCAAAATTCAAGACTTGGGCATGTCACCCGCCCGCGCCGCGATCGCCGCGATGCAGGAACTAACCGGGGCGGTGATTGCCACCTCGCTGGTGCTGATGGCGGTATTTATTCCCGTGGCGTTCTTTCCCGGCACGACGGGGGCATTGTATCGCCAGTTTGCCTTAACTATTGCCTTTGCGATCGCTCTGTCTACCTTTAATGCTCTAACGCTGACGCCGACCCTGTCGGGCTTGCTGCTGCGCAACAAACCCCCGATTGGCGGCTGGCTTGGGGCCATCTTTGACCGCTTTAATCGCTTTTTAGACTGGCTGCGGCAGAATTATCGCGGTGCCTTAGAGCGGCCTAACGCCGTGAAACCGCTCGTGCTGGCCGCCTTTGTCGCGCTTTTGGTGATGACTGGCTGGCTTTATCGCAGCGTGCCCTCGGCCTTTTTGCCGGATGAAGATCAGGGCTACTTTATTACGCTCATTCAAGGGCCAGAGGGGGTCTCTCTCAGCTACACCGATGAGGTCATGAGCCGCGTCGAAGACATTATTCAAGAGATGCCCGGCGTGCGGGCCACCTTTGCCGTTGGGGGATTTAGCTTGACAGGCAGCGCTTCTAATAGTGGGGTGGTGTTTACAACCCTCATTCCCTGGTCAGAACGAGGGCCGGGACAAAGTGCTGAGGCCATGATTGGGCAGCTATTTGGCCAGTTTTCACAAATTACTGAGGCGCGAGTATTTCCGGTGAATCCCCCAGCCATCCAGGGTTTAGGCCAGTTTGGGGGCTTTCAATATCAGCTGCAGGATCGTCAGGGTAACCTGAGCCTGAACGATTTAGTCGCCAATATGGGAGCGATGATCGGTGCCGCCAATCAAAACCCCAACCTGCAGGGCGTCTTTAGTACCTACTCGGCCGCGACACCGCAGCTGCTGATCAATGTGAATCGCGATCGCGCCAAGTCGCTGGATGTGGATATCGATGACGTCTTTAGCACCCTGCAAACTTACCTGGGGTCGCGCTATGTCAATGACTTTACCCAGGGGCAGCGCACTTACCGAGTCTATGTGCAGGCCGATGAGCAGTTTCGTTCCGACCCGGATGACATTGCAAAGCTCTATGTTCGATCAGGGCGCGACGAGATGATTTCCCTCGGCAACCTGGTCACCATTACTCCTGCGACGGGTGCTCAACTGATTAACCATTACAACCTCTATCGATCAATTGAGATCAATGGCTCCGCAGCGCCGGGTGTCAGCTCTGGCGTCGCGCTAGACACGATGGGGCAGCTATCGTCAGAAATCTTGCCGCCCAGCATCGGCTATGAATGGGCCGGTTCGTCTCTGGAGGAAATTGAGTCGGGTAACCAAGCGCCGATTATTTTTGGTCTGGGCTTAGTCTTTGTCTTTTTGGTGCTGGCAGCCCAGTACGAGAGCTTCATTGACCCCGTAGTGATTCTGTTTGCCGTGCCATTGGCAATTTTGGGGGCGCTGCTAGCCCAAACCCTACGGGGATTGCCTAACGACGCCTACTGTCAGATCGGGTTGGTCATGCTGATTGGCCTGGCGAGCAAAAACTCTATTTTGATTGTGGAGTTTGCGAATCAGCTGCGATGCGAGGGACTCCCCATTGCCAAAGCCGCTTTTGAGGCAGCAGAACAGCGGATGCGCCCGATTTTGATGACAGCTATCTCGACCCTCAGCAGTATCTTCCCCTTGGTGATTGCTACGGGAGCCGGAGCCGGTAGCCGTCAATCGCTGGGAACGGCGGTCTTTGGCGGTATGTTTGTGGCCACGCTTTTGAGCCTATTCGTAGTGCCGATTCTCTATGTAGTGGTGAAGCAGCTGAGCAGTCGCTTCTTAGGCGGCGGCCCCCCTAAATCGCGTTTTTCGACTGATGAAGGTGAAGCTCAACAGCTCGCGTTACCCACTCAGCAGCGGTAAGAGAACGGTGTGTAACTCGCATCGCAACGATGGGAAAGGGGCGAACACTTTGCTCGCCCATACATTCTGCTCGCGTTAAAACCTGGTTTATGGATGAGTCTCGTCAGCTATAGCTGGATCTCTGCGGGAAGGGCGAGGCCCTACGGAATGAAGAATTCGGAATTCGGAAGTCAGAATTAAAAAGCTGATCTGATGGTGATTTTAGGTATTGGAGTTAACCCGATCAAACTGCGGCTTGTATATCCGGCATCGTGTGTTGATCACTGTCGTGATCGGGCTCTTCAAGCTGAGGATCTTCTGTAGGGCTTTTTTGTTCATCCCTTAGGAGTTTCGACAGGAGGCAAATCAGGGTTTTCAACCACGAGTTCACCCTCAGCCATCAGACGGGGGTAGATAAAGATAAAGAACGTCATCCACGTCATCATCGGCAACCCAACCAGGCCCGTGAGCCAATAGCGATGAAACAGTAGCCAGCTGCCAGCCGTCACGCTAAAGGCCGTTAGCGCGATCGACCAAGGCTGACACCACCAGGGTTTGTGCTGCCATACCGAAGATTCTGATGCCATCTTTAAACCCCTTTGAACATGACTTTTTCACTCATTTCCACCGGCGCTGGTTTGGGCACTGAGGCGATTTGGTTAAGCTGTCGCACCCCAATTTGATTGAGCACAATCCCGCCGATGATCACGGCACCGCCGATAAATTGAGCCGTTGTGGGCACTTCACTCAGAATCAGATAAGCCGCCAGCACCCCAGCAATAGGAGTGAAAGCAGTCGCCAGGGAAATTTCGCTCGCGGTGCTTTGCTTGAGCCCGCTGAACCAGGCCAGCTGTCCGCCAACGACGATGACAGCGCTATAAAACAGAATCCACTGCCACAAAAAAGGCGACGTCACATCCATAAAGTGATTGGGCTCAAAGAGAATCAGGGTCGCCACAAAAAAGAAGATCGTGCCGATAAACATGCGATAGACGCTGAAAACACCCAACGGAATTTCTCGCAGGCTGACCTTACTGATCAGGTTGGAAATCGCCTTAAACACTGCCGCTAATAGGGTAAATAACTCGCCCTTGCCGATTTCTAGGCCCATGGCCATTTCGACCATGTCGCCGCCGCCCGGCGGCTGTAACAACACCGTCAAAGCGACACCAACAAACGAGACAATCGCCCCAGCCACAACCCAGCGATTGACTCGTTCGCCCAGCAGCAATACCGATAGCGCCAGCACCAGCGGCGTGTCAATCTGACCAATCAAAATCACGTTGTTGACGGCGGTCACCGACAGCGCCGTAAAGATCAACATCGGCACCACGGCGGCGCTGAGAATTGCGATCAGGGTCAGCGTGAGCCACTGTTTGACTGAAATCTGTTTCAAAATCGCAGGTCGCAGCTGACTTTGATAAATCACCAGTAGCAATGCCAAGGCGCAAATATTGCCGACAAACAAGACATTGCAAAACGAAATCGGGTTGCGCCCATCCACCAGATTGACGGCACCCAGGTCAGTCAGGCGGCGAGTCACGGCATTAGCGGCCCCAAAAATGACGATCGCCACCATCAAATAGAGGCGACCTGACGGTTGAAAAGCTTTCGTCGCGCTTTCCATAGAGGGTTAATCCTGTAGATAACATCGGTAAAAAAATAACAACAGTCTCGGCCAATGCCGAGACCCATAATTGGGGATAACTTTAGTCAACAAAATTTAGCCCTGGATGAGAGCGTTCTGAGAAATTAAAGTTTCTGGAAATGGTGGTGGACTACTGGCGATCGCCGCACTACTAACCCCAATGCTGACACTACAAAACATCCTACAGGAGGTCGCTCAGTGCAGGACGCCAGTGGCGATGCGAAATATGGTTAAGGAGGTTGTGTCCTAATAGCTTGCCGCACTCAGTCAGCAAGGTTACCGAATGATTCAATCAACCCAGCCAATTTCTTCATCCGAGAGCATTTTGTTCTATTGCTCGCCGTGATCGATTGCATAGTCCGGCACGTTTTTGTAGGCAGGTAAGCGCCGGCCACGATAAATATCGATGCTGCCGCCACGACTCATTATGATCGCCAACGCTGGTTTAGCTTCAGGTTGCTGTGGGGCCGGGGTGGGGGCTGGTTCCGGTGCGGGCTCGGGTTCAGGCTCAGCAGCGGCAGCTTCTGTCATTCTAAGAATCACCTGCTTCGCCTCCTTCAGCTCTTTGGAGACTTTTTTGAGCTTGTCACTATCTGCTTTTGCTGACCTTTTTGTCTGATCCAGAGTGTCTTTTAATTCAAACAAGCGCTCTTGCTGCTGGTTCATGTCTGTTTGCAGATCTTTAACCTGTTTGTCGAGGCTAGATTCTTTAGCTTGAGCAGCTTTAAGATCCGCTTTGAGTTGAGTGACCTGTTTTTCGAGGTCCGCTTTGGTGACATTACGACTGCTGGTGGCAGTGGCCGTTGCTGCTGCTGTCGAGGGGGATTTTTTGGCCTGTGCCGAGGTGCTGCTCGACCGGCTGGCGGTCGATTTAGTTCGCGATGACGGCCCGCGACGTGTAGTCTTTTTCGCCGTCGTTGACTTGGCCGCAGCCGATTTTGATTCGGGGGCTGGTTGATCGGAGGCGGCGGCTGGTGTCGTCGCTTCTTCCTTCAGCAAGTCAGATAGATTTTTCTTGGTCATGATTGGCTCCAGTCTTGCTGTACTTCTTCGGCAACCCGGTAATAGTCGGCTTTGGCTTCTTTGACGTTGGCCCCGCGCCAGTGAGTAATGGGAACACCCTCTAAGGCAGCCCGTTCATGGGCTTTGTAGGTACGAATGACCGTTTCACAGACTGGAATCGCTAAACTGTTGAGGGTTTTTTGGGCTTCAGCAGCTTCGGCCAAACGACGCGAATCGACTTTGGTGAACAGTACTCGATAGTCCATCCCGGCGGGGGCGATCGCGGTTTTAATCGTATTGATCAAAGCAGATAAATCCATTGGGGCAGGGG
>JBHJJI010000337.1:0-15230 GCA_050042805.1 Leptolyngbyaceae cyanobacterium | reverse complement strand
ATCTATAGCTTTCATCTATTGAAAGATTTGGGCGATTACTTTGTGGTGAACGTGTCATCGCCCAATACGCCTGGCCTGCGATCGCTCCAGGCGAAGGAAAATCTCGCCCCCATTCTGGCGGCTCTGCAGGCTGAAAACACTGCCGGCAAGCCGCTCTTGGTCAAGATTGCTCCTGATTTAGAGTGGCCCGCGATCGCCGAGGTGCTCGAACTGGCTACCGCCTATGACCTGTCCGGCATCATCGCTACCACCACCACCATTGGACGCGAGGGACTCAAGACCGATCGCCTCCTGGTCACCGGCAACCGAGTGACCGAAGAACCAGGGGGTCTGAGTGGGGCGCCCCTGCGCGATCGGGCCACCGACGTCATTCAGTTCCTATATCGTGAGAGCCAGGGACAAATTCCGATTATTGGCGTGGGGGGAATTTTTACCGCTGAGGATGCCTGGGTCAAGCTGAATGCAGGGGCGACCCTATTGCAGGTGTATACGGGCTGGATTTACGGCGGCCCCGAAATGGTGCGGCGAATCCTGCAAGGGCTGGTGCAGCAGCTTGACCACCATCAGATTGAGACGATTCAAAGTGTCATTGGGCAAAATTTACCCTTCATCACTCAAGCTGAGTCGTAACCGACAATCCCAAAGATTCACATCGCGATCAGCCGAAGACTCCTGCCGACCGAGACACCCCTGCTTTTCTCTCACCTTAGTTGGCGTAAATGGTTTCATCTTCGGCACGCCAAGCCGGATCCACAATGCAGATAAACACTAACGGTTCACTGCCCGTATTGTGAATAAACTGACGGGCGTTGGGGGGAATGTAAATCGCATCTCCTGGCCCCACCGCTTGCACTTCATCATTAATGTGCATTTCCCCCTGTCCGCTCAGCAGGTAATAAACCTCTGAGGTTTTGAGGGCATGGTCAATCGAAGTTTGGCCAACCGGCACGACGGCATGGGCCAAGCTATAGCGCAGCTCAAGGAGCTGTTTGTCAGGATGCAGCAGCTCTCGCAGCTGCGTATGATCCCCAGCGACAAATAGTTCACAGTCCTGCAAGCGTCTGATTAACATGGCGATCGCGAATTCAAAAAGGGGAGAACAAGTCGTACCGCCATCCGCCATCCTGAAACGGCTAAGAAGCGGAGGCCGCTGTCAAAAGAGGGGTTGTCTCAGAAGCGGAGGCTTAGGATGATGATTTGGGCCACTGCAGCTCGGCTGACTCAAAATCACGACAGGCGATCGCGGCCTCTGAGAGTGCCTCTTTGGGATGCAGGGGACATTTGAGCAGATAACTGCCCGAAAAATACTGACAGTCAGCACAGGGAATCTGATGCATGCGCTGTGCTCGTTTAACGCCATCGCGCAGGGCCGTCCACACACTCCAGCCACCCGCAATTAGCGTTGCCCAAGCGATGACAAAGCAGAGCGGCACCAATACCGGCTGAATCCCTTCGACCAGCTTGTGAGCAATGACGTATACCAGCTGAAAAAGACTATACATAAAGCGAGCAGTCCAAATCTGCGGTTACTCTATCAACCCTAGCCTATGCTAAGGCAATCGATAGATATGAATCTATAGAAGCACGTTGATTTTTGTGACCAAGCTAGCCCTCAGCCGGTCGTGAGCGGACTTCATTCTCCCAGTAAGCGATCGCTGCGTTGACCTGGTCGATCACCTCAGGAACAGAGCGAACACGCTGCCAGCAGATACGTTGGGACTAATCGCAACGCCTGCCCCGGCAAGCGATCAGACCGGAAAAAACGAAAAGCTGGCTGTCCAAAATCTTGAACAGCCAGCTTTTTCAGTTATGACGAATCGACTTAGTAAGCCAGACCCATACTGCGGGTGGTTTCAGCACCCAAGTAGACCCGAATGCTGAGGAAATCAGTCGGACAAGCAGTTTCACACCGCTTACAGCCGACACAGTCCTCAGTGCGAGGAGACGCGGCAATCTGACCGGCTTTACAGCCGTCCCAGGGCACCATCTCTAACACGTCGGTCGGGCAGGCCCGTACACATTGCGTACAGCCAATACAGGTATCGTAAATTTTGACAGAATGAGACATTGAATAATAACTCCAATGTGAACGGGATACTCAGAATTTTCGTTCCAAAACGGTATCAGCGGGATAACTTTCTGAAACGAACAGGTGACAAGGGTTCTCTAATCTTTGATAGACAGTCTACGGGGTCTGTTTTCATCAACTCAGCGTAACCCTACAAAAATTTATGGATTGTAATATTGTCGAGGTCAGAGATCGCCTGTGGGGTGAGGCGCGATCGCCCGGACATAATGCTTCCATTAGCCCCTGATTGCGGCTCCCCAGCCATGAGAGAACCGCTGAGACTGAGAAGCCGGAGAGCCCGCTGGTCAACGGGTTGGGGGAATGCGGCGAGGCCGTGGAGCGATCGCCTGGGCATCCAAAATCCGAGCCCAGGGTGACTGGACACCGCCTCATTGCGGCGATTCTTCAGGATCCAGTATTGAGCGAATCTTGCACTGCCATAGAGGGCTTGCCCCGCCATCTCCGTCCCGAGGCCGCCTGTCCTCAGCAATCCCGCAGTTTGAATCTGAACCGCGATCGGAGGCGCTCTTCAGGAAGACGCTCTGAGTCGATGAACAGCATTTGATGGGCTGTCGATCTGGCCGACACGACCCAGCCCAAAAATCCCCCCGAGTCCATGCACGCTTTCCGATAAGATTTAGGGATGCCTAAAACTAATAACTTCTGGCTTGATTTTGAGTCGCACTCGTGGTTTAGGTTTTAGAGGTGTTTGTTGTGATATCTGAGAAAGGGACTGAATTATGAGTCAAGAAGCGGTTTTTGATAAGGTTCAAAAAATTGTCGCTGAGCAACTCGGGGTCGACGAAGGTGAAGTCAAGCCAGAGGCGAGTTTCGCGAATGACTTAGGCGCAGATTCTTTGGATACCGTTGAGCTTGTCATGGCCCTCGAAGAAGAATTTGACATCGAAATTCCCGATGAAGCGGCTGAAGGTATCGGCACCGTGCAAGCAGCAGTGGATTTTATCAAAGAGAAAAAAGCGGCGTAACCGCGCTGGTTGAAGACAGGTTGTAACGCAGGTACTCAGAGCGTTAGGAACGGGTATCTGCTCTGTAGGTGAGCTATGACAGAGTTTGAGAGAAAGCGCGTTGTCATTACCGGCTTGGGGGCGATTACGCCCATCGGCAACGATCTAGAAAGCTATTGGCAAGGGCTATTGGCCGGGAGATCGGGCGTCGGCCCCATCACCCATTTCGATGCCGCGCAGCATACCACCCGTATTGCCGCCGAGGTCAAAGGGTTTGATCCGCTGCAGTATATGGATCGGAAAGATGCCAAGCGGATGGATCGCTTTGCTCAGTTTGCCGTGGCCACCAGTCAACAAGCTCTGGCCGATGCTCAGCTCGAGATTACTGCCCTCAACGCCGAACAAATTGGCGTCATGATTGGCACGGGTGTCGGTGGGCTCAAGATCATGGAAGAGCAGCAGGCCGTCTATCTCAACCGGGGGCCTAGCCGCTGCAGCCCGTTCATGGTGCCGATGATGATTGCCAACATGGCGGCGGGGCTCACGGCGATTCACACCGGGGCTCAAGGGCCTAACTCCTGTCCAGTCACGGCCTGTGCCGCCGGTTCCAACGCGATTGGTGATGCCTTCCGGCTGGTGCAGCAAGGCTATGCCCAAGCGATGATTTGCGGCGGTACGGAAGCGGCGGTGACGCCCTTGTCGGTGGCTGGTTTTGGTTCGGCTCGGGCGCTGTCCACCCGCAATGATGAGCCGCAAGTGGCCAGCCGTCCGTTCGATCGCGATCGCGACGGATTTGTCATTGGCGAAGGTTGTGGCATTCTGATTCTTGAAGCCTTAGATCATGCCTTGAGCCGGGGGGCTCGCATCTATGCCGAAATTAGTGGCTATGGCATGACCTGCGATGCTTACCACATGACCGCTCCGGTTCCCGGCGGGGCGGGTGCGGCTCGCTGCATTCAGCTGGCGCTTAAGGATGCTGGCGTCACCCCCAACCAAGTCAGCTACATTAACGCCCACGGCACCAGCACCCCAGCTAACGACCCGACCGAGACCCAGGCCATTAAAACGGCGTTGGGTGATGTAGCCCAAAAAATTCCCGTCAGCTCAACGAAGTCCATGACCGGTCACTTGCTGGGCGGCTCCGGTGGCATCGAAGGCGTAGCGGCAGCGATGACGGTCAATCAAGACCAGGTGCCTCCCACGATCAATTTGGACAACCCCGACGAAAATTGCGATCTCGACTACGTTCCCAATCAGGCTCGATCGCTGCCGGTTGACCTGACTCTCTCCAATTCATTTGGGTTTGGCGGCCACAATGTCACCCTGGTCTTTCAGAAGTACCGTAGCTGACGCTACCATTTGATAGGTATAATGACTTACTAGAAGTTGTTCAAAATTTAATCCTGCGGGTAGCCATCTGCAGCTTGTCCCATCTGAGCTGTTTAAGTCCGAGCGTCAAAGTTCGCATAAAGGACGTTTAGACAGCTTGTTAGACAACTACGTCAATGGGATGATGAGCGTATTAGAAGTCCGTTTGATTGTGTGGGCATGAGTCTGTGCACCAGTGGGTCGTTCTAAGCAGGCATGAGTCCCAGGTATTTGCTGTCCCGTCGTTGAGTAATAGGTCTATGGTTGTCGCATCCCAATCTTTAGAGGCGCGTTGCGTTAATTCGATTCGTTTTTTGGCTATTGATTCTGTTCAGAAGGCAAACTCGGGTCACCCTGGCTTGCCGATGGGAGCAGCGCCCATGGCCTATGTGCTGTGGGACAAGATGATGCGGTTCAATCCGAAAAATCCGCAGTGGTTTAACCGCGATCGCTTTGTCTTGTCAGCGGGGCACGGCTGCATGCTGCAGTATGCGCTGATGTATCTCAGTGGCTACGACAGCGTCTCTCTGGACGACATTAAGCAGTTTCGTCAGTGGGAATCGAACACGCCGGGTCACCCCGAAAATTTTGAAACTCCCGGTGTTGAAGTGACAACTGGCCCACTCGGCCAGGGCATCTGCAATGGCGTGGGCTTAGCGATCTCCGAGGCCCACTTAGCCAGCCGCTTCAACAAACCGGATGCCACCATTGTTGACCATTACACCTATGTGATTTTGGGTGATGGCTGCAATATGGAAGGCGTCTCCGGCGAAGCTTGCTCCTTGGCGGGACACTTAGGCTTGGGCAAATTGATTGCCCTGTATGACGACAACCACATTTCGATTGACGGTTCCACCGATATTGCCTTTACAGAAGACGTGTCAAAGCGCTTTGAGGCCTACGGCTGGCATGTGCTGCATGTCGAAAACGGCAACACTGACTTAGATGCCATTGAAAAGGCGATCGCCGAAGCGAAAGCGGTCACCGATAAACCGACCATGATCAAGGTGACGACGACCATTGGTTATGGCTCTCCCAACATGGCTGATACCTCAGGTGTCCATGGGTCTCCTCTGGGCGGCGACGAAATTAACCTCACTCGCGAATCCTTAGGCTGGAGCTACGGCGACTTTGAAGTGCCGGACGATGCCCTCAGCCATATGCGTAAAGCGGTTGAGCGCGGCGCGAGCTACCAGGCCGAATGGGAAGAAGCCTTAGCTGCCTACCGCACGAAATATCCTGAGGATGCCGCTCTGTTTGAGCGGATGCTGTCGGGCCAACTGCCTGAGAACTGGGCTGATGCGCTGCCGACCTATTCTCCCGAGGGTAAGGCGATCGCGACGCGCAAAACCTCTGAAGCGACGCTCAATGCCTTGGCTCCAGCCGTGCCTGAGCTGTTTGGTGGTTCGGCTGATCTGGCCAAATCGAACAACACCTTGATGACAATATCGGGTGATTTTCAAAAGGGCGCTTATGAAAATCGCAACATTCGCTTTGGCGTGCGTGAGCATGGCATGGCGGCGATCTGTAACGGCATTGCCCTGCACAACTCTGGCTTAATTCCCTACTGCGCCACCTTCTTGGTGTTTGCTGACTACATGCGGGCGGCCATTCGTCTCTCCGCACTGTCACAGGCGGGCGTCATCTACGTACTGACCCATGACTCCGTTGGTTTGGGCGAAGATGGCCCCACCCACCAGCCGGTGGAAACCATTGCCTCACTGCGGACCATTCCTAACCTCACCGTGATTCGTCCAGCCGATGGGAACGAAACTTCAGGCGCTTACAAAGTGGCGATCGCCAACCGTAAAACGCCGACCCTATTGGCCTTCTCTCGCCAAGCGTTACCCCAAACGGTGGGAAGTTCCATTGATGGTGTGGCTAAAGGCGCTTATATCATCTCCGATGGTACCGGCACGCCCGATGTCATTCTCATCGGTACGGGCAGCGAGCTGGAGCTGTGTGTGAAGGCGGCGGAGCAATTGACGGCAGCGGGCAAGCAGGTACGTGTGGTTTCCATGCCGTCGTGGGAACTGTATGAAGCTCAAGATGATGATTACCGGGAATCGGTGCTCCCCAAAGCCGTGACTCAGCGCCTTGCGGTAGAAGCGGGCATCTCCATGGGCTGGTGTCGCTACGTCGGTAGCGCTGGTGATGTGATCAGCATTGAGCGTTTCGGCGCTTCTGCTCCTGGCAAAACCGTGTTGGAAAAGTTTGGCTACACCGTTGAAAACGTGGTGGCCCGTGCCAACGCACTGATGGCTTAATTGGACGCATCAGTCCACACTGATGGGTGAAAACTGCAAAAGGGGGGTGCGAATGATTCGATTCGCACCCCCTTTTTGATGACTGACACCGCTATAGGAAGCCGCAGTTTGAGCAGGTCACCCCCAATGCCTGAAATCCCCATCAAATAAGCTTTTTAATTCTGACTTCCGACTTCTTCATTCCGTAAGGCTTGGCACTTCCCGAAGAGTATTCTGCTGTATAGAGAAATGCTTCGATCTGTGAGTATGCGTTCGCGATGTCTGTGACATGACGACGCACCACGATCCTCATGATCGTCCAAGAGTGTAGCGAGGCTAGATTGGGGCGCGACTGAGCGAGTGCTGCTCGCCACCCTCAGCCGAGTCCCGTTAGTCCTGGCCCAAGGTGTATTTGGCCAACACAGACACCAGCTCTGCGGGATTGATCGGCTTACTGATGTAGTCCTGCATGCCCGCTTCGAGACAGCGATCGCGATCTTGGGGACGCGCTAAAGCCGTCGCTGCGACGACGGGAATATCTTGCCAATCAGGATTTTGCCGGATTTGCTGAGTGAGCTGCAAACCATCCATCCCCGACAGCTGAATATCCATCAGGATTAACACTGGGCGGTTAGTCGCCAGCCAGTCCAACGCCGTGGGAGCATCCGTACAGTGAAAGACTTGATAGCCCCAGTGCGTCAGCATATGTTCTAGCAGGAGCGCATTAATCGGATTATCTTCGACCACTAACACCGGCCCAGCAGTTGCCGTATCCGGCAACGTAGGCATCTCTGTCGGATCATCCGTCGGGTTTTCTAACAGCGCATAATGCGCATCATGCTGCGTTTTCACCCGGCAGTTGAGAGGTAAATGCAGGATGAATTGACTGCCTTTGCCTTTCTCAGACTCAACGGTCACATCGCCCCCGTGCAAACGGGTTAGTTTTTGCGTCAGCACGAGCCCGAGACCCGTGCCCTCATAATGCTTCGAGAGCGAACTATCCAGCTGTTGAAAGGGTTGAAACAGCGATGACAAATCCTCCTGCGAAATCCCGATTCCTTCATCCCAAACTGTGATGTTTAAATACTCCTGCTGCTGCTCTACCCGCAAACCGATCGCGCCCTGCTTCGGCGTAAATTTAATCGCGTTAGACAGCAAATTAAGCAGCATTTGCCGCACGCGCATTTCATCGGCCAGCAGCGTGGGCAAGTTCTCAGCGACCTCACGATGAACTGTCAGCTGTTTCATGTCAGCCTGGGTCTCGACCATCTTGAGGACGTCATCACAGAGAGTCGAGATCGAGATCGACGTGACATTCAAATCCATCTGCCCGGCTTCGACTTTAGAGAGGTCAAGCACCTCATTGATCAAGCTCAGCAGATGCTCGCCACTTTGATGAATCTGGGTGACATATAGCTGTTGGCGATCGTTCAGCTCGCCATAGACTGACTGACTCAGCAACGCCGAAAACCCCAAAATGGAGGTCATGGGCGTCCGCAGCTCGTGGGACATATTGGCCAGAAACTCTGACTTGAGGCGATTAGCGCGGGCCAACTCGAGATTTTTAGACGCTAATTCGGCCTTGATGTTTTCCTGCTGTGTGATGTCTCGCAGAATGATCGATGCCGCCACGGGGGTCGCGTCGCCTTCTCCATGCACTGGGCTGATCGAGATGAATGCCGTAAAGGTTTCATGGGTGTATCGCTGGCATACAATTTGGCCGCTCCAGCCTTCGCCTTGGGCATGGTCTAAAATCCAGCGTACCTGGTCTTCATTTTGAAAGAAGACTTCCAGATTGACGCCTGTTAGCCGCGCCTGAGGCCAGTTAAAGGTGCGCCGGGTGGCCAGGTTGGCGTACTGAATATTGCCTTTCAGGTCGGTAATCAGCGCGCTGTCATGGGCCGAATCTAGCGCCATCGAAAACATCTTGAGCTGAGCTTCAAAGCGCTTACGCTCAGTGATATCGCGGCCAATGCCCAAGGCACCGACGAGTTGCCCTGACTGATAGAGCAAGCGACCGTTGACTTCAATGAAGACGCGATCGCCCGACTTGGTCAGCACCACGAATTCATAATCTCGCAATTCTCCCGTCTTGAGCAGATTGGCAAAGACCTCAAGGGTCGACTGCTGACATTCTGGGGCCACGATATCTAAATAGGAGTGACCAATCACCTCGTCATAGTGATCGGCCCCAATGAGCTTGAGCCCGTAGGGGTTAACAAAGGTAAATTTGCCTGTCAGGTCTAGCGTGTAAACAATATCTGAGGCGGCTTCTACATAGGCCCGAAATAGGCTATCTGGCCCCGGTTCAAGGGGTGAAACAGGATCAGCCAAAGGGGCCTTTGGAGTATGGGCGCTGGTCATAGCGGTGGTTTATTAATATCCAGAGTGCGAATCAGCAGCAGGAAGCCCCCTGATCAGTAGTGATCCTAACTATAATTCAGGGCGCGTCATCGCTAGGCGTGACCCGCCACAAGTAACGCTGTCGGTGCAGGGAACAAGCCCTGTGGGCATCGCTTCGCCAATGCCACAAAACACCCAACAGTATTGTTTAATTAGGACTCTCTACTTAGTGACTATGCAGACTCGCTGATTGGGCTGCCCCTGACTGCCTCAATTAACTTTTCATGACGATCACCCAGAGATCAGGGAAATTCCTCAGGAACCAGCAAAAACTTCCCAAAAGGCCGTTATATCGCCTTTAGGAGTTTTAGATGTTCTGGAGGCCAAAAAGGTTCCCGCTCAGCGCCTTATTTGATAATAAGTCCATAAAGTGATGTATCTGTGTGGGCTACGCCCGCATCGATCCACCCCCATCATGACGGCATGAGAGCAGGATAATCATGGCATCAACTCAATCATATCTTTCGGTATAGACGACCGCCTCTCGCAGCACTTCTTCCTGCTGTCCAGAATCATCAAACCGCACAATGACCAAGCTGCCAGAGTCGAGACGATATTCAAAATTATCATTGCCAATAATGTAGCCGCCCCCCAGGGCTTCCACATCTTGAGCGATCACCACCTGCTCGGTGCCTTGCTCCTGCGATAGGTAGAGTCGCTGATGGCGAAGCTTGCACACATAAATGGTGTGGCTTTGAGTGGCAAAGTAAGCCTCGATCGCACGGGCATTGCCACAGTGCTCATCGAGGGCTTGGGTCAAGACATCGCTCTGGGCACCCAGGGTGGCGGCAGCGGGCTCGTCACTTGAGGATGGGGTAGCGGGAGGAATGTCGAGCAAGTCACTGCGCACCCAGCCAACGGTAGACGCATTTTGAAAAGTGACGTAATGCCAGGTGTGACCATCGGTAGCCGGGGCGGCCCGACCTAACACCACGGTGTCACCGACCTGCCCATAGCCAATGGGGGTACTCGTGGCCGAGGGCTGCGATCGCACATTGACCTCAGCACCAGGATTCTCAGCAATGATGGTCGCGATTTGCCCCGCTGTCTGAGTCGGTGTGTTTTGATCGGCTGATGCGCTGGGCGCAGCGGTCGCGACGGTTTCGGTCAGACCGGGCCAGGTATCAGGTTTGGGCTGCACCGTCGGCCCTCCGGCAGTGCCCTCATCCATAGTGGGGGGCGGTAGTTGAGACCGGGATCGCAATTGGCGACAAGTGCCCAGTCCCACTAAACAGACAACAGCTAAAAGCCCTCCGAATACAAACCGCGATCGCATGACTCGTCACCCTTTATCACCAAGATTCACGACTAAGTCTACTGATTGTGTCGCGCTCTGCAACGACCGATCTTGAACTGAGTGAAATTCGTAATTATTGCCGCATTACTGAGGTTCGGCTTTTAGCAGGTAACCCATCTGGTCAATCGTGAGGCCCGTATGGGGAAAATCAGTGACGGTGAGCTGCCGAATCAGGGTGACACTTTCAAAGAAGTTGTCGATATAGGGTACGCCATTGTCGTCGAGGGCGACGGGAATAATCCGCCCGCCCAAGAAATCGCCCGTATCGTTCAGCTCCACCTGCAAGATCAAAGATTGCCCCAGCGGCCCCACCGTCGAGAGCGTGCGATAGCCCAAAAAGTTGCCCAGGGAATAGGCAATCAGCTTGTCTTGGTAAAGCTCTACTGCTCTGGGCACATGGGGGCCATGCCCCAAAATTAGGTCCGCTCCAGCATCGACCATGGTTCGTGAGAACTGCACCAAGTTGCCGCGATTTTCTGAAAAGAAGTATTCCGTTTGATCGCGCACGCGCAGCGCAGCGGTGCCCTCAGCGCCACCGTGCACCGAGACCACCACCATATCGGCCTGGGTCTGGGCCGTTCTGACTAACTCAGCGGCGGCGGTCAGGTCATTCATGTTGTTGTGGTCATCCCAATAGCTAAAGCCAATAAAGGCGATCGCATACCCATTGGCTTCAAGCGTGACGATTTCACCTTTGCGGCCCACGGCGCGCATTCCCGCCTGTTCGATATGGGTGATGGTGTCGGCAAATCCGGCATCGCCAAAGTCAAAGGAGTGGTTGTTGGCGACGCTCAAAATGTCGAATCCCGCCGCCTGTAGCACGGGGGCAAAGGCTGGCGGGGTGCGAAAGGCAAAGGTCATGCCACGGCTCACATCCTTAGCCACATAGGGGGAGTCAG
Organism: Leptolyngbyaceae cyanobacterium; assembly: GCA_050042805.1. Taxonomy (GTDB): domain Bacteria; phylum Cyanobacteriota; class Cyanobacteriia; order Phormidesmidales; family Phormidesmidaceae; genus Halomicronema. The sequence goes on along the minus strand of JBHJJI010000337.1, from coordinate 3,984 downwards.
TCAGAGTGCTCTCAAAATTACCAAAGAGGATATCGACTTCCCCCATGAACATCTTGACGCTGTTGAACAGGTAGTTGGGATCCTCCGGCAGTCGATAGTCTGGGAAATTGGTGCCCGGAATGATATCGCCCACGGCTTTCAGACTGACGGCAACTTGGGCGGAGGGCGGCACGGTGAGCAAATTAGCGGCGGCACCGAGCCCGTTATATGACGTGATCGGTTGCCACAAAGCGGTTTCGGGAATGGGGGGCAGATCGGGTGGGGGCGACTCTGGCAAAGAGTCGGGATCAAGCGCGAGATCGAGATTGGTCGGCTCTTGAGCGGCGATCGCAGGTTCTAGCTGCTCAGGCGGCGTGACGGTTGACGACTCTGCCGAGGGCCGCGTCACCTGAGAAACGGCAAATCGCGATCGTAGCGGGTCATTTGTCAAAGCGGTGGCGGTGCCAACGACCAAACTGACACAGGCCACAGCAATTGCCCCGACTTGCAATTGTCGGCGTCGAGCCCACTGTTTGCGCTGTCGGTGCTGCTGCTGCAGTCCAGCCGCCGGTGCCGACCTCGGGGGAACTGAACCGCCCGCTGCAGGGGCTGGGGCTGAGGGCGAGAACCGGGATGGTGGCAGAGACTGGCGGGTTGAGGCGGCGGGCGATCGCTCCAACAGCGCGTGATGCACTAGCTGAGGGGCATCAGACGAATCGTTGTCGATATAGACGTAAACATCCCAATACTTCGTCCCCTGTAGTGCCTGCAAGGCCCGTTCGAGCTGGGGCAACAGCTGGCCCAGGCGATACAAATGGGTCGCCGGTAAATGAATATCGAGACGTGGCAGCGGCCCTGTAATGCCCAGGGGAGGCTGCAGCGCTAGGGCCGCGTTTACATAATGGGCAATCGCCAGACAATTCTCTGTCTGGGAGGCGGGGACGGGCGATCGCAACGTCTGCTCAACCGCATTAGCCATACCAATCTCACTTCTCAATTATCTATGGATGCGGATACTCATAGATGCTCGCCCCAATCACGATTAGCTCACTGTCTGGCCATCACAATCAGCTTGACCAACAGGGCTCAGGCCAGTCCTTGTGAAGACAGCAGATACTTGCCCAATTGAAATAGATTGAGGCCGATAAACGTGATCAAAAAGATCGTCACGACCACATTAAAAGCGTTCCGTAAAATGTTGACCATGAATTCGTTTGATAAATGGCAGCCATTACACCTTCATCTAACCAACGCGATGTGGTGAATGGCTGCAAGGATTTTTAACACTCAGAGAGTTTTATTTGGCCGCGCCGCGATCGCGTCACGTTGGTTTTATTGACTTTGACGATTGCCCATTTCTCCCTATTTCACCGATCCACTCTCTGGAAAACTTGAAACTGCGGATCGCCGGAGGACAGGCAAGCCGAACGGGTCGTGCAAGTGCAGAGAATTGGGGTCAACCGTTGAGCTAGCGGGTGATCTGGCGAGAAGTTCTTGCAAACCTCTGTCGCGTCATGAGGTCGGCGGCGTTGCCACCCTGTGCATGACACCCAGGCTCGTGATCGCAACGCTCCAGCCTTTAGCAGTGAGGCGTTGTCCCGATGCCGACATGGTTGATGTGTGAGCCACAGCCTCACACATCAACCGCAATTGGGCAATAATGGACGATGCTTTCGACAACAAGCTAAAGTGGTACTGACTACGACTAACTGTCTTAGTACGAATTCTTGCCAGCCTTTAGACCAAAATCTTGAAGTTATCGGCCACTTGCGGCAAGGGTTTGTACACTGAGTTCACAACTCGCCTGCCGTTGCGCTGGCTTGGGCGAGCATTGCCGATATGTGGAGCAGAGTTTAATGCAGAGCCCTACGGCCCCTACCCCTATTCGTTCTCTAGAAGATGCGATTGAACGTTGCCAGGCGTTAGGCATGCGTCTGAGTCGCCAGCGGCGCTACATTCTAGAGCTGCTTTGGGAAGCTAAGGAACATCTGTCGGCCCGCGAGATTTACAACCGCCTGAGCCAACAGGGCTGCGATATCGGCCATACTTCGGTTTATCAAAATCTCGAAGCGCTGTCAGAGCAAAATATTATTGAGTGCGTTGAGCGGGCAGATGGCCGGCTTTATGGCCACATTAATGATGCTCACAGCCACGTGAATTGCACCAATACGCAACAAATTATCGATGTGCATGTCGAACTTCCTGAAGAGTTGATTCGTCAGGTTGAGGCGCAAACCGGCACCAAGATTACAGAATATCGAGTTGATTTTTTTGGCGTGCGTCAGTAGCCCACGTCAGCTGCTCAAAACGTCCTTTGTGAAGAGATAAAAGACGGTTCCAAAGACGAAGGCGGCGATCACCATTTCCATTGCATCTATCTCCCTGAGTTCATCGCGATGACAGTCTGAGTACAGGGGGCATACCCCGACAAAACTTAGACATTCGCTTAACCTAACGGACTTTAGGACTGACCGAAAGCAGGGAATCACCTATCTTGACAGGTACCCATTAATCACTTCCAGCTGTCGCTTGATCAGTATCGGCAGTGGGCATGGCTCGCCTGCCGATGACTCCGTCAGTGACGATTGTTCAGCGTGGTGTGGCCGGTGGCGATAGATATCGCAGAATGCGGCATGAAGAAGTCGGAAGTCAGAATTAAACAGCCTATTTGATGGTGATTTCAGGCATTTGGGGTGACCTGATCAAACTGCGGCATGCTATGTAGATCTACTGAGCCTGAGTGGCCGCAACTGCTCAGGCTTCAATGGGCAGTAAGCCTGGGGGCGGAGTGATCTCGACATAGCCTGCGGCGAGATCGACGACGGGCACGATCGCATACACAAAGGGAATTAAAATCGGCAGACTCCCCTTTTTGACTGATTTCGCGGCTGGCGATGCGGCGGTTGATTCAGCCTGAGCATACAGTTCGATCGCCAGCAGATCATTACCCGCTGCATAGACATCGATGACGGTACCGATCACCGCACCGGTGGCTTGCAGGCGCACCGTCAAACCCACTAAATCCGAGACATGAAATTCGTCCGGTTCCACTGCGAGGCGATCGCCCGCCGGTACGACTAACTTTGCCTCGCGCAACGCCTCAGCCTGATCCCGGTGGTTCACCCCAGCCAGTTTCAGCACATAGAGTCCTTTACCCGCCAGATAGCGACCCGACACTAGCTGGACGGGCTCGGGTTGGGACTGACCTGGTTTCAGCAGCCAGCGATCGCCCGGCTCCAAAAACCGCTCCGGAAAGTCACTGTCAGGGTAGACGCGGACGGCTCCGTCGAGTCCCTGAGGGGCGACGATGCGACCAATCTCTAACCAAGCGGTGGCGGCAGAGTCTGATGCCATAGTGACTGTCATGACCCCACTGCAGCGGGAGTTGCCGCTGTGGGTTGAGTTTGATAGAGCTGCGTGATCACCGTTGCCAAGTGCTGAATGCCCTGGGCGATTTCGGCATCGGTTGCCGTCAGGCTGATGCGAATGCACTGGCGGGTGTGGGACCAATCTTCGCGCAGACCGGGGAAGAAGGGATCGCCGGGCACCACAATGACGCCATACTGCTTGAGCTGCTGATATAGCTCGCGATCGCTGACGGGCAGCTGATCAAACCACAGCCAGGCAAAAATCGCGCCTTCTCCCCGATGTAGGTACCAGGGTGCCGTGGCGGGCATGAACTGGTCGAGACTGTCTTCGAGGACGGCAAACTTGTTGCGATAGTAGGGGCGAATCACGGTTTCAGCGAGACTGCCTAAGGCCCCGGAGGCAATTGCTCGGGCCGCGATCGCTTGGCCATAGCGCGAGGAGTGAATACACAAGTTGGTCTGAAAGGATTGCAGTACCTGGATGATGGCTTCATCGCCGAGGGCAATGCCGATGCGCTCTCCCGGCAGTCCGGCTTTCGACAGACTGAGACAGTGCACCATGTTCTGCCGGAAGATGGGCGTCATCTCGGTGAAGTTCAATCCCGGATAGGGCGGCGCATAGGCCGAATCGACAAAC